>NZ_JH604868.1 GCF_000250875.1 Sutterella parvirubra YIT 11816
GAGTGTACCCGTTTGCGAGAAATTCACGTTAATACCCTCCGAAAGTAGGTGTATTCGAGGGATTGACGACCGAGCCGCACATCGAATGCGCACCCCTGATTTGTCCGGCTGACGGGCGAAGGGGCGGCGTTCGCCGCACCCATGCCCGTCCGCCCGTCAGCTGACCTCAGCGGGCCGGCGCCTCCGCCTTCACGGGCTCCGGCCGCTCGTCCGGGCTTTCCTCCGGGCGCTCTTCCTGCCGCTCCCCCGGACGCTTCACCGCCGCAAGATCCCGCCAGGCTTCCTCTACTTCGATCCTGCGCTTCGCCTGCGCCCGCCAAAAAAGCATCCCGACCAAAAGTGCGAGCGCGGCGAGGTAGACGAGCATCGCACCCAGGAGCGCCAGGTCGTCCGACACCGTGACGCCGCGCAAACCTTGGTCCCTCCAGAATTTGAAGAACCAGGAGAGCGGAATCCCCCAGGCCGCCCACTGCACGAATTCGTGCGGGGACGTGAGCGCAAAGGTCATGCCGCCCAGGATGAAGCCGGGCGGAACCAAAAAGATCATCTTCCCGGCGCCGTCCCCCGGATTCTGGGCGTTCCAGGAGAGGAGCACCGCCACCCAGACGTTGGCGAGACCGGTGAGAAAGAGCGCCAGCGCGAAGAGCGCCGGGTTCCCCGCAAAGCGCATCTGTCCGAAGGTGACGAGGACCGCCAGCGCGGCCATCACCACCGCCATGTAGACGAAGGCGTAGGGGACGGCGCGGGTAAGGAACGCCGCGAGCCCGGCGGGAAGCACAGCGCTCCCCCACCGGTGCTCAACCTTCAAGCGGCCGACCAGCATCAGCGCGCAGAGGCCCTGGTACATGGTCGAGAAGAAGATCAAGAAGTTCGCGGTGGTGCCGGTCGTCGACTGGCTCGTCGGATCCGTGATCGAGCGCGTTCCCAGAGCCAAGGGCGCGATCATCGCCCGCGTCTCCTCACTGTTCGCGCCGAGGCTGGAGACCCCGTCCCCGCGCCCGATCGCGGTCTCCGCCCCGAGTTCGTTCACGATCGACGTGATCCGGCTCGTGAGCTCGCCGTTCTGGGCAGAGTTGGAGTCGTCCAGATAGAGTCCGAGGTGGACCTGCCGATCCCCCTTCGTCACGTGCTCTTCCGCACCCTTCGGAATGTAGAGGACCGCCTGCGAGCGGTCGTTTCTCACCATCGAGCGCACCTCCGCCGGCGTGTGGAGAACCTCCACGATGCTCACGTACGGGGACGCGTTCACCTTTTCGATGAGGCCCGCCGACCAACGCGTTTGGTCGAGGTCGATGACGGAGGTCTTCGCTTCAAAGACGATCGAGTGCGAGAACGCGATCGAGAAGACGACCGTCGTGATCACCGCGACCAACACCGCCAACTTGTGGTACGGGACGAAGTGCCCGAGAACATCGCCCGCCATTCGTGCGTCATCGCGACGAGGCAACACTTCCAGACGTGCTTCACGGCCGCACCTCCACGGTCATGCCGGCCAAAAGACCTTCGGTCGCCGGGATTTCGATCCGGACCTTGAAGAGCTTCAGGTCCGCCTGCCCGCGCTCGCGGACCATCTTGAGGTCCGCGAAGTCCGGGGCCGCGTCCGTCGTTTGGACCTTCCCCGTGACGATCCGGTCGATCGCCGGCACGTAGCACGGCACCTCGGTGCCTTCGGTGAAGCCCGCCACCTGGTCTCCCGCAACGTAGACGTCAACGTAGCGGCGTTCGGACTCAAAGAGCACCGCAGGGGCGTTGGGCGAAACGAGTTCGCCCAACTCGTAGAGGACCGAAATCACCTTCGCGTGCTCGGGCGCAGCGATTTCAAGCCGCGTTCGGTTCACCTGCAGGGCCTACAAGGCCGCGGCGAGTTCGTCGCGCGCCGCCCGCATCGCCGCGACGTTCACGCGCCGGATCTCAGCCTCGCGCCGGGCGTTCGTGACCGTCTCCAACGCCATCCCCTCGGCGCTCCCCGTCTTCGTCAACTTTTCGCGCGACGCCTTGTCGGCGCCGACCGTCAACTGCTCCAAGGTGTGCGTCTGCGCCGTCAACGCCTCCTTCGCGGTCCTCCACGCCGCTTCGGCCGCGTCGTACTGCGCCTGAGAAACCGCGCCGCTCGATCGGAGCCCGTACTGATAGATCTAACCGAATATACTCACGTATATCCAAGCATGAGTAGATC
>NZ_JH604869.1 GCF_000250875.1 Sutterella parvirubra YIT 11816
GACTTCGCGGATGTCGCGGGCTTTGAAGTTTGCATCGAGAGCCATGATGATGGTTCCTTTGGTTGGTCGTGGAGGTGTTTGGTCGGTGCGGGTGGGACCGGCCGTCCCGCGTAGGGACGTGGTGGCGGCCGGCCCGAGGAGAACGCTTTGCGCCCCGCGCGTCAGATCTCGACGTCGCGGTTGCAGTCCTTCGAGTAGATGTAGGAGAACGGTTCGCGGCCGATGCCGTAGCCCGCCTGCAGCGAGAAGGCGCCCATCCAGAGGAAGTCTTCCTTCTTCGTGAGGTACCACTCGTTGTCGAGGTTGTAGGTGCCCTGACCTTCGTAGATGTAGGCGCCGTGTTCCTGGACGTGCGTTTCGACGATGTTGTGGGAGGCGCCCGGGTCGAACGAGAGGATGTGCATGTTCATGTCGAAGGCTTCTTCGAGCGGGAGGAAGTCCTTGACGTGAACGTTCGCCATGCCGTCGTAGTCGCGGAAGGGCACGTCGTTGATGTTGCCGAAGACGGCGTAGGGTTCGAGACCCTGGGGATGCGGGATGTAGCGCTGCTTGTAGAGCAGGATGCGGCCTTCCTTGCCGTTCTTCGACTTGAAGCCGATGCCGACGCCCGCGGGCGAGTAGGCGTAGCCGCCCTGCGTGAGCATTTCGGTCTTTTCGCCGACGGTCACTTCGAGTTCGACGTCGCCGTCGAGGACGTAGATGAAGGCTTCTTCGTGGGTGAGCGCGCCGTACGGGAATTCCGTGTGGGCCGTCTGGCCGAGCTTGCCGATCAACTGCACGAAGCCCGCGCCGATCTTCGGCGAGCAGAGAATCGTCATCTGCGCATCCTTGATGCCGGGGATGGTGTTGATGACGCGCCCTTCGGGCGTGATGATGGCGAAGCTGTCGCGCTTGACGATCGAGCGGTTCGAGAGCAGGTCGGCAGGATAACCGGGCATGGTTGTCTCCTCGTGAGTGGTGGGTGGGGGCTGTGGCGTCCCCCGTTTCGTTGAATCCACTATAGGAGCCTGCTTGTCCTGATCTGACGCTTTCGGCGTCAAGAACATGTCATTTCGCGCCACGCGTGATCGGAGGGAGAGGTGTTTGAAAGTTGTTGAAAAATAAGAGAAATGACGGGGATTCGTTTCTCCGTCTTCGCGTTTTCCGGGGATTTTGCGGGCGTGTCGTGGCGCAGATGGTCAACGGGTGACAGGCGAATCGTCATTTCGCGCCGAAACGGGGTCCGCGGGACGACCTCGTCTTGGTCAGACGAAAGAAACGAGGCGCCCTCCGTGCGTGGAGGGCGCCTCGCTCAATGGGAGCCGGGCGGAAAGGGAGGAGACCGGCGGTGCCCCACCCGGGGAGTCGGCATGCAGTCCGCCCGGCGTAAAGCCGTGGGTGCCTTATTCGGCGGGCTTCCCGAACCACTTGATGTGGAGTTCGTTGAAGGTGCCGTTTTCCTTCAGGATCTTCAGAGCGGCGTTCATTTCTTCAACGAGCTTCGGATTCTTCTTCGACGCGATCATCGCGAAGACGTCGGCGGTCGCCATTTCGGGAAGGTGCGTCGTCTGGCTTGCGAGCTGCGCGTTCTGCGAGAGGACGTAGTCCGTCACGGGCTTGTCGTTGATGACGGCGTCGGCGTTCCCGGCCAGCATGTTGAGGATGGCGTCGCCCGCACTGTTGAAGGTCGTCACCTGGGCGCCCTCAATCTTCTGAGCGGCGGAGGCGCTCGTCGTGCCCAACTGAACGGAAATGCGCTTCCCCTTCAGGTCGGCGAAGCCCTTGATCGAGTCGTCACCCTTCTTGGTGACGATGGTGAGGCCCGACGTGTAGAAGGGATCCGTGAAGAGCACCCGCTGCTGGCGGGCAGGCGTGATCGAAAAACCCGCGGCGCCCGTGTCGACCGTGCCCGAGAGCACCGCCGGCAGAATGGCGTCGAAACCCAATGTGACGATCGTGAGGTCCTTGTCCATTACCTTGGCCATTTCCTTCACGAGGTCGACTTCAAAGCCCTGAATCTCGCCCGTCTTGGAGTCGTAGAATTCGAACGGGGGGAAGGTCCCTTCCGTGGCGACCTTCCAGGGCTGGCCCGCAAAGACCGAACCCGTGAGCATGAGGGCGAGGAGACCGGCGGCAGCGGTCCGTTTGAAAAGCGTGTTGGTCATGGTGTTTTTCTCCGGTAAGGCGTGGAACCAACGTGGTGTCTGGGGCCGCCGCCGAAGGAGGGGATTCTCCGTCGCGCGGCGCACGGCGGACCGTAGTTTTCGTCGGCGTGCGGAAAAATTATGCGGCGCGATTTCTCCGCATTGCGTCCTTCAATTGCGATTTCAAAAAGTCTTTTGCGCTGATTCGGCCTCAATTAGGAAATCAACATTAGTTGTTGCGACCGGCCTCCATTGTTGACCGATCGGTCGACAGGGTTGCGCTCAATTGTCGACAAATGACTGACCGAAGGGCCTGGGAGGAGGTGGGTGAAGATGCTGAAGGCGGTTGATCTTCCTATGTTATCTCGTCTCTTCAGGGCTTCCTGAGAGGGATGAGGAAGGGTCTCGGAACGGCTTCCGGATCGGTCGACCGGAACGGTCCCACAATTGCCGACAATTGAGCGATCTGAGGCAACCATTTTTCGGATCGAAGCCGCGCAAACCGCTTTGGATATTCTGCCTAGATGCCCGAAATCCCCGCTGAGGGCCCGCTTCGTAAAATGACAGGAATTTGGCGCCGACTGACAGACGGTTGCCGTCCGGTCTCCGCGTGGACCACGCGGGGACCGCGAGACCCCAACCCTAGAACGAACAAGGACAAGAATCGTGGCATTACTCACCCCCAAGCGTCCCGGCGCCGCCCTCGTGCTCGCGGACGGAAGGATCTTCCACGGCCGCAGCGCGGGCGCGGCCGGCCTCACCTCGGGCGAGACCGTCTTCAACACCGCGATGACGGGTTATCAGGAAATCCTGACGGACCCCTCCTACACCGGGCAGCTCGTGACGTTGACGACGGCCCACGTCGGCAACACCGGCTGGAACGCCGAAGACATGGAGTGCGGGAAGATCGCCGCGGCGGGCCTCATCGTCAACCGCATGACGGACGTGCCTTCCAACTGGCGCGCGACGGAGTCCCTCACCGACCACCTCAAAGCGACGGGGATCGTCGCGATCACCGACCTCGACACCCGCGCGCTCACCATGCATCTGCGCACGACGGGTGCGCAGCCGGGCGCGATCATCGCGGCGGCGGAAGGTGAGCTCCCGGACGCCGACATCGAGCAGGCGAAGACCGCCGCCCAATCCTGGGGCGTGATGGTCGGCCAGGACCTCGCGAAGACCGTCACGGTCGACGCCCCCTACGAATGGACGGAAGGCGTCTGGGAAGGCGCCACGGCCGAGCGCGCCGCGGGCTTCACGACCCCTGCGGCGCAGCCGCACCACGTCGTCGCCTACGACTTCGGCGTGAAGACCAACATTCTGCGCATGCTCGCCGCGGCGGGCGTGCGCGTCACGGTGGTGCCCGCCGAGACCTCGTTCGAGGAAGCGATGGCGCTCTCCCCCGACGGGATCTTCCTCTCGAACGGCCCCGGCGACCCTGCGCCCTGCACGTACGCGATCGAAGTCGCCAAGAAGGCGATCGCCGCCAAGGTGCCGCTCTTCGGCATCTGCCTCGGGCACCAGATCATGGGGCTTGCGGTCGGCGCGCAGACCCTCAAGATGAAGTTCGGCCACCACGGCGCGAACCACCCGGTCGAAGACGTCCGCACGCACCGCGTCTACATCACGAGCCAGAACCACGGCTTCGCGGTCGACGAAAAGACGCTCCCCGCGAACGCGCAGGTGACGCACCGCTCGCTCTTCGACGGTTCGCTCCAGGGCTTTGAATTGACCGATGCGCCCGCCTTCTGCTTCCAGGGTCACCCGGAAGCGAGCCCCGGCCCGCACGACATTTCGCCCCTCTTCGCGCACTTCGTCGAATTGATCGAAGCGAAGAAGAACGCCTGAAGCGCCCACGACCGACCGTAAAGAAAAGAAGAGACACTGAACCATGCCCAAGCGCACAGACATTCAATCCATCCTCATCATCGGCGCGGGTCCGATCGTGATCGGCCAAGCCTGCGAATTCGACTATTCGGGCGTGCAGGCCTGCCGCGTGCTCCGCGAAGAGGGCTACCGCGTGATCCTGGTGAACTCGAACCCCGCCACGATCATGACCGATCCGCAGACGGCGGACGCGACCTACATCGAACCCATCACCTGGGAAACGCTGGAGCGCATCATCGCGAAGGAGCGCCCCGACGCCATCCTCCCGACGATGGGCGGGCAGACCGCCTTGAACTGCGCGATGGACCTCGTGAACGAAGGGATCCTCGAGAAGTACGGCGTGGAGCTGATCGGCGCGTCGCCGGAAGCCATCGAAAAGGCCGAAGACCGCGAACGCTTCAAGGCGCTGATGGGCGAAATCGGGCTTGAGTGCGCGCGCTCGGGCGTCGCGCACACGTTGGAAGGCGCCGCGGAAGTCCTCGAGTCGACGGGCTTCCCCGCGGTGATCCGTCCGTCCTTCACGTTGGGCGGCACCGGGGGCGGCATCGCCTACAACATGGAGGAATTCGTCGAGATCGTCGGCCGCGGGCTGGAGCTCTCGCCCACGCATGAGGTGTTGATCGAAGAGTCGCTCCTCGGTTGGAAGGAATTCGAGATGGAAGTGGTCCGCGACAAGGCGGACAACGCGATCATCGTCTGCTCGATCGAAAACCTCGATCCGATGGGCGTGCACACCGGCGACTCGATCACGGTGGCGCCCGCGCAGACGCTCTCCGACCGCGAGTACCAGGCGATGCGCGATGCGTCGATGGCGGTGCTGCGCGTGATCGGCGTCGACACCGGGGGTTCGAACGTCCAGTTCGCGCTCGACCCGAAGACGGGCCGCATGATCGTCATCGAAATGAACCCGCGCGTCTCGCGCTCCTCCGCCCTGGCGTCGAAAGCCACGGGCTTCCCGATCGCGAAGATCGCGGCGAAGTTGGCGGTGGGCTATACGCTCGACGAACTCAGGAACGACATGACGGGCGGCAAGACCCCGGCGTCGTTCGAACCCGCGATCGACTACGTCGTCGTGAAGTGCCCGCGCTTCGCGTTTGAAAAGTTCCCCGCGGCGGACGACCGCCTCACGACCCAGATGAAGTCCGTGGGCGAAGTGATGGCGATCGGCCGCAGCTTCCAGGAAGCGCTCCAGAAGGCGTTGCGCGGTCTTGAAACCGGGAAGGACGGGCTCACTCCTGTCACGACCGACAAGACGAAGCTCGTGCGCGAACTCTCCGTTCCGGGGCCCGAACGCCTCTTCTGGGTGGCGGATGCGATGCGCCTCGGGATGACGCTGGAGGACATCCACCGCCATACGAAGATCGACTGGTGGTTCCTGCGCGAGATCGCGGAATTGATCGACATGGAAAAGGCGGTCGAAGGGCACGCCCTCGCGGAAGTCGATGCCGCCGACATGCGCCTCCTGAAGGCCGCGGGCTTCTCCGACAAGCGGATCGCCACGCTGACGGGTGCGAAGGAAGCCGAAGTGCGCGCCGCGCGTCAGGCGTTCGGGATCCGCCCGGTCTACAAGCGCGTCGACACCTGCGCCGCGGAATTCGCAACGACGACCGCGTACCTCTACTCGACCTACGGTTCGACCGAACTCTGCGAAGCCGAACCCACCTCGAAGAAGAAGGTGATGGTGCTGGGCGGCGGCCCCAACCGCATCGGGCAGGGCATCGAATTCGACTACTGCTGCGTGCACGCCGCGATGGCGCTTCGCGAAGACGGTTGGGAAACCATCATGGTGAACTGCAACCCCGAAACCGTCTCGACCGACTACGACACGTCGGACCGCCTCTACTTCGAGCCGGTGACGTTCGAAGACGTGCTCGCGGTCTGTGAAGCCGAAAAGCCCGACGGTGTGATCGTGCAGTACGGCGGTCAGACGCCGCTCAAAATCTGCCGCGCCCTGGAGGCCGCGGGCGTTCCCATCATCGGGACCTCGCCCGACGCGATCGACTGCGCGGAAGACCGTGAACGCTTCCAGGCGTTGATCAACGAACTCGGCCTTCGTCAGCCGCCCAACCGCATCGCCCGCACCGAAACGGAAGCGCTGGAGAAGGCGGCCGAGATCGGCTATCCGTTGGTCGTGCGCCCGAGCTACGTGCTGGGCGGCCGCGCGATGGACATCGTGCACACGCCGGAACGCCTCACCAAGTATATGCAGGAAGCCGTCAAGGTTTCGCCTGAGAGCCCCGTCCTTCTGGACCGGTTCTTGGACGACGCGATCGAACTCGACGTCGACGCGGTCGCGGACGGCGAAGTCGTGGCCGTGGGCGGCGTGATGGAACACATCGAGCAGGCGGGCGTCCACTCGGGCGACAGCGCGTGCTCGCTCCCGCCCTACAGCCTCGCCCCTGCGTTGATCGACGAAATCCGCCGTCAGACCCGCGAAATGGCGAAGGCCTTGAAGGTGGTCGGCCTCATGAACGTGCAGTTCGCCGTTCAGAACGCCCACACCTCGCACCCGGACATCTTCGTCCTCGAAGTGAACCCGCGCGCGTCCCGCACGGTGCCCTTCGTCTCGAAGGCGACGGGGAACGCCCTTGCCAAGATCGCGGTGCGCGCGATGTCGGGCGTGACGCTCGCGAAGCAGGGCCTCACAGTCGAAAAGCTCGAGAAGCAGCCTCCGTACTTCAGCGTCAAGGAAGCCGTCTTCCCGTTCGCGAAGTTCCAGGGCGTCGACCCGGTCCTCGGGCCGGAAATGCGCTCGACGGGCGAAGTGATGGGCGTGGGCCGCAGCTTCGCGGAAGCGCACAGGAAGAGCCAGGTCGCGGCGGCCTCGAGCCTCCCCGACGGCGGCACGGCGTTCCTGTCGGTGCGGAATTCCGACAAGCCCAAGGTCATCGTCTGCGCGCATGAACTCCGCCACGCCGGGTTCGACCTCATCGCGACGGAAGGCACCGCCGCGGCGATCGAGGCCGCCGGGATCCCGTGCAGGAGCGTCAGCCGCGTTCACGAAGGGCGCCCGAACGTGATCGACCTGATCAAGAACCACGAGATCAGCTTGGTCGTGATGTCGGTCGCGGAACACGAAGGCGAACTCGACGACGCGGGCGCCATCCGCCGCACGTGCCTCGCCGAACAGGTCACGTACCACACGACGATGGCGGGCGGCCTCGCCGCCGCAGAAGGGATCCGCGCCGGCCGCAAGGGCGACGTCTACGACCTCCATGACCTCCACGCGGAGGCTCTGGGCGCGTAAGACGCACGCTTGAGTCCCAAGCACACGAAGGCCCGTCGTCCGGCAGCGGACGGCGGGCTTTTCGTCGATGGTGGGGATTTTTGTTGACGGAAGCGGGGAGGCCTTGTTGTCGGAACTGGGAATTCTTGCTGACGGAAGTGGGGAGATCCTGTTGTCGGAAGTGGGGAATTCTTATTGACGTTTTTGGGGAGTTCTTGTCGTCGCTGGCCGTTCGCCGACCCCGCCGCGCTCGACGCGCACCGGGCGTCCGGATCCGCCCCAAACGAAACGGGCCGCCCCGCAAAGGGACGGCCCGATTCGGAATCAACCGTTCAGCCGGTCAGCTCAGGAGAGCGACGCGACCATCGCGGCCTTGATCGTGTGGAGGCGGTTCGAGGCCTGATGGAAGACGATCGAGGCGGGCGACTCGAAGACTTCTTCGGTGACTTCGATGCCGTTGGCGAGGTTCGGGTACATCGCGGCGATTTCCTTGCCGACCTTGGTTTCCGTGTTGTGGAAGGCCGGGAGGCAGTGCATGAGCTTCACTTCGGGGTTGCCGGAAGCGGCCATGAGCTGGGCGTTCACCTGGTAGGGCATGAGAAGCGCGATGCGTTCGTCCCAAACTTCCTTCGGTTCGCCCATCGAGACCCAGATGTCCGTGTGGATGAAGTCCGTGCCCTGGACGGCCTCGACCGGATCTTCCGTGATCGTGATCTTGGCGCCCGAGGTCTTCGCCATTTCCTGGCAGAGGTGGATCAGGTCGAGCGAGGGCCAAAGCGACTTCGGCGCGGCGATGCGCACGTCCATCCCCATCTTGGCGCCCACCATCAGGAGCGAATTCCCGGTGTTGAAGCGGGCGTCGCCCAGGTACGTGAAGGCGATGTCCTTCCACTTCTTGCCGCAGGATTCCTTCATCGTCATCAGGTCGCAGAGCATCTGCGTCGGATGCCATTCGTCCGTGAGGCCGTTGAAGACCGGCACGCCCGCGTACTGGGCGAGCTCTTCGACGGTCGTCTGCGCGAAGCCGCGGTATTCGATGGCGTCGTACATGCCGCCCAGAACCCGGGCGGTGTCCTTGATGCTTTCCTTGTGGCCGATCTGGGAGGTGCTGGGCTCAAAGTACGTCGTGTGCGCGCCCTGGTCGTAGGCGGCGACCTCGAAGGCGGAGCGCGTCCGGGTGGAGGTCTTCTCGAAAATGAGCGCGATGTTCTTGCCCTTCAGGAGCTGCGGTTCGTTGCCGAGCTTCTTCGCGCGTTTCAGGTCGATCGCGAGGTCGACGAGGTAGTCGATTTCTTCGGCGGTGTGATGAACGAGGCTGAGGAGATGACGGTTCTTGAGGTTGACGGCCATGGGTGCACCTGTCGTTGCTGAGGCTTGTGTGAGGGGGTAAGGCTGAGGAAAGACCGGCCGGCGGGAACGCTCGGGTCGCTGAGGATCAGAGGGCCCGCGCGGGACGAATCTCACCGGTCGGTTAAGGGATTGTCGCAAACCGGCGGGCCTCTCCACTGAGGCGTTTTGCGTAGGGTGGATGATGCCGCGCAACGGCCGAATCCAGTCGTAACCCTTTGATTTCAATGGTTTGCATATGGTCGACCATTGGCGAAGAACGGTTGACCGGAGACGCGCCTATGGTCGGTCGGGCGAAGGTCGGAGGGGCTCCCGAACCCCAAAAAGAAAAAGGTCCGAAAACCATATGGTTCTCGGACCCCTGAGCCGTCGGCAGGTGCCTTCAGCTTACTTCACGCGGTTGCGGTATTCGCCGGTGCGCGTGTCGATTTCGATCTTGTCGCCGGTTTCAACGAAGGCCGGGACGGCGAGTTCGTAGCCGGTGGCGATCTTGGCGGGCTTCATCACCTTGCCGGACGTGTCGCCCTTGACGGCGGGTTCCGTGTAGGTGATTTCGCGCACGAGGATCGTCGGGAGTTCGATCGAGATGGCGCGGCCTTCGTAGAAGACCGCTTCGGCGGGCATGCCGTCCTCAAGGTACTTGAGGGCTTCGGCCATCACGTCGGCGTCGACTTCGTACTGGTTGTACTCTTCGTCCATCCAGACGTAGTGCGGATCGGCGAAGTAGGAGTAGGTCACTTCCTTGCGTTCGAGGATGAGGTCTTCGAACTTGTCGTCGGCGCGGAAGACGGTTTCCGTCATGGCGTTCGTCAGAAGATTCTTCATCTTCATCTTGACGACGGAGGCGCCTCGGCCACCCTTGGAGTATTCGGACTTGACGACGACCATCGGGTCCTTGCCGACCATGAAGACGTTGCCGAGGCGAAGTTCCTGTGCGGTTTTCATTTGTTTGGTTACCCTGTACAGCGGTTCATGCGTCCCTCGCCTCCCGCAGCGGGCGCTGATGTCGCACGATGCGGGCATCAGAGGGCGGAGGACGCCAAAAACGTTAAGCTTGTTATTTTATCAAAAACGTGAAGAGCGCATTCACGGCGGAGGCGTCTTTCGAAAAGCACGCGTCCCCGCCGAGCCCTCCGCGTCCGCTCAGTCCCAGAAGGGGACGGCGTCTTTGAGGGCGCTGCGCCCCACGAAGCCGGCCTTCAATTTCTCGTGGTAGCGTTCGCCCGCCGCCTGGAGCGCGCTCATCGCTTCCGGACGGATCCCGAGCACACGGCCCGCTTCCACGATCGGGCGGCCTTCCACCCACACGTCCGTGATGTCGGTCGCCGCGGCGGCCATCGCGAGCGTGCGCACCGGATCGTCGAAGGTCCCGAGCCAGGGATTCGTCATCGGAATTCGGATGAAGTCCGCTCGGGCGCCTTCCGTGAGGCGTCCGAGGTCGGGGCGGCGGAGCGCATCGGCGCCCCCGCGGGTGTACGCGTCCCAAAAGTCGATGAAGCGGGCGTTCTCAACGTTTCCGCCCGTGTGGGAGAGCGCGAACATCTGGCCCACCCGCATGATCATGAAGGGGTCGGGCGGGAAGGTGTCGGACCCCATCGTCATGCGGATCCCTGCGGCCTTGTATCGACCGAAATTGTCGAGGCTCGCGCCGGTGCGCCCGTAGACCAACGGACAGTGGATGACGGCCGTGCCCGCGCGGGCCAGCTTCACGAGGTCGGCGTCCCCCGGAATGTCCGTGAAGGCGCTCCCCGTCGTCCAGGCGGCGTGCGGGAGGAGGAGCCGGTCGTTGAGAAGCTCCAGACGTTCGAGATGTTCGACGGGCGTGCAGCCCAAGGTCTCACGGGTCCACCGCCACTCGAATTCGCTCTGCGCGGCGTGAAGTTTGAGGAGCAGGTCGTGCTCCCGGCAGAAGTCGCCCACCTCCCGGAGCACCGCGTCGCTCTGAAGTTCGATCCGCTCGGGCGTCATCATCGTGGTGATGAGTCCGCCTCCGTAGTCCGCGAAGTCGCCGACGAAGCGCTTCGCGGCCTCGAACCCGGGGCGGCCGTCATCGGGGAGAGGCATCACGATGCGGCGGCCCGCCTCTTCGTCCCAGACGTGCCCCGCGCCCAAGAAACCCACGCCCAGCCACGCGCGAAGCCCCAGGTGCGCCGCGTGCTTCGCCGCCGCGGCGATTTCGCCGTAGGTCTCCCCGGCCGCCTTGTAGTAGGTGCAGGTGATGGGGCACGCCGACGTCACCCCGCGGCGCAGGAGCTGCACGTACGCAAAGAGCGATTTGAAGGCCTCTTCCCCGGCGGTCATCGACTCTTCCGTGCCGCCTTCCACATAGTCCTTGGACCAGAAGAGCTTTTCCGGGCGCTTCTGCTCGGACCAGATGAGGTGGTGGTCGATGTCGCCCAGGGCGTTCAAATCCACGAACCCCGGCGCCACGAAGGAATCCGTCCAGTCGAGCGTCTCGTCGACGTGGTGCGTGAGCTTCCCGCCCACCGCCAGAATGCGGCCGTCCGCCACCAGCATTTCGCCCTCGGGGATCACGACGAGCTCGCCCGCCTTTTCAGCGAGGAGTGCGCGCGTGCGGATTTTGATCACCTTCTTCGTGGGCTCGGGAAGGCGTGCGTAGGGGCTCTGGAAAACGGCGTAGAGCTCGGCGTCGGTCATGTCGGTCATATTGGTCATGTCGGTCTGTGCGGTTCTTCTTGTCGGTGCGGAATCCATTGTGCGTCCGGTGAGCGCTCACTCACTCACGTTCTCAAGGGAGCCGGGGTTCGAAGACGTGGTTGCGGTAGTCCCAGAAGGTGTCGGAAGGCTTCAGGAGCTTTTCGAGCCCGGCACGGCGGATGGCGGCGGAGGATTCTTCCGCGGCGTCGCGGAGCACCTCCGCTTCGTCGACCGTCAGGACTTGGCGGCCCCGCATCACCCAGCGGCCTTCGACCATGACGTCCGCGACGTCGGCGGCGTTCCCGTAGAGCATGAGGGTGTGCACCGGGAGGTGCGTGGGCGCGAGGTGGGGTTGGCGCATGTCGACGGTGATGAGGTCGGCGAGCTTCCCAGGTTCGATGCTCCCGAGATCGTGCTCGCGGCCCACCGCCCGCGCGGCGTCGATCGTGATCATCGAGAGCATCTTTCCGGGCGGCAGGTAGTAGAAGTCGTTCAGAGCGCCCTGCTGGATCATCGCGAGGTTCCGCACGGCCTGAATGAGGTCGTAGGGGATGCCGGGGGCGACCCCGTCCGTCGTCGCCGCGACGTTGACGCCGAGGCCGAGGAGTTCGGGCACCGGGCATCGCGTGACGTACTGGCCCCAGGCGGGCGTGGTCGTCACGTGCGTCCCCGTTTCGGCGAGGATCAGCGCTTCGTCGAAAGAAATCCCCTTGCAGTGCTGCAGGTGCACGTCGGGCCCCAGAAGCGCGTCGTCCGACTGCTTCGCAAGCCGGATCATCCCGCCGAAGGCTTCGGTGTGGATGCGGGTCTTCTGGCGACTCGCGATCTCCCGCACCGCACGCATCATCTTTCGGTCGAGGTCGGTCAGCTTCACCGCGCGGTCGGCGGGCGTGGGGCCGGAGGGCTCGACCGAGCCCACCAGCACGAAGGGCGCGATGAAGGCCTGGATCCGCCCGTCGAAGGTGCCGTTCACAAGTTCGATCGCCTCTTCGGTCTTCGTCATGATCTCGTCGAACGTCAGCGAAACGCTTTCCCAACGGCCCTCCCGGTACTGGTGGAAGCCGCGCGGATAGGGCGGGTTCGAGGGACCGACCGCCACGATCTGGCGGTTGCCGACGGCACCGTACCCGCGGCTGTTCTCGACCGCAATCCTCGGGTCGTCCGCGCGCTGCGCGTTGGTGAGGACCGAGACGCCGAGCGTGATCCCCGCCTTGAGACGCTCCAACGCCGCAAGGCGCCCCTCGGCGTACCAGTAGCCGGGCGTCGTGTGATGGTGGTAGATCTTCTCCATGTACGCCATCCAAAAGGAGCGCGTGTCCCACCCGAGCGCGCGGTTCATCGTGTGGCCGGCGTGGGCGTGCGCGTCGATGAAGCCCGGGAGGATGAGCTTTCCCGAACAGTCGACGACCTTGACGTCGCCCAAAGCATTGGGGTCGAAGGCCGACGCCCGGTCGGCCCGCACGATGCGGCCGGCCTCGATGAGGACGGCCCCGTCGGGAATGATGCGGCGTTCGGCATCCATCGTGACGACGGTGCCGTGCGTGAGAAGCATGCGGGCCATGGCGGATCCTCCGGAGAAAGCAGATCACTCGATTCTCGAAAGACGGTCCGGAGAAGGCCATGCCTTCCGGCGACATGAACTTGTCTTCGGGCGACATGCGGGAAAGTGCCCAAAAGTCGACGAGGGTCGACTCAGGCGGGCCGCCGCGCAGAAAAGATCCCCGAGAAACCGCAAGGGGAGACGCGCCGACCGGGACGGAGGGCCTTTCCCTTCAACGCCTGCCTTGTGGCGCGCCATGAAGGATGAGCGACGCTGCGCATCCGCCGAAGTCCGCGGCCGCCGTCAGGCCCGGTCCCTAACACGCCTTCTTACGCGCGTAACTCCCGGACGTATCCTTCGAAGCATTCGACCACACTCGACCAACCCCCTCGGAGGAGACCCAAGATGATCCAACGCCGAACTCTGATCCGCGCCGCCGCGGCGCTTTCCGCCGCCCCGGCGGCCCTGACGCTCTCGGGCTGCGCTTCTACTGCCCAGCCTTCCGACCCCACGCGCGTGCGCGTTGCGGGCGGGTGGCTCCAGGGCGCGCGTTCGGAGCGCGCCGACAAGGTCGTCGTCTTCTGGAACGTCCCCTTCGGCGAGAATCCCTACACGGCCGAACGCCGCTTCTTGGCGCCCGTGCCGGCCGCCCCGTGGGAAGGCGTGCGCGACGCGACGAAGCCGGGTTCGATTCCCTTGCAGCCCGCCCGCGACGGGAAGGGCATGATCGGAGGCGGCGACGCGTTGGTGCTCAACGTCTGGGCGCCCGAAGGCGCCCAAGGCTGTCCCGTGATGGTGTGGATTCCGGGTGGTGGGTCCACCAACTGCGACAACAACGATCCGCGCTTCGACGGTTCCGCCTTCGCACGGGACGGCGTCGTGCTGGTGACGCTCAACTACCGCGTCAACGTCGACGGCTTCCTCAAGCTCGAAGGCGGCGACTCGGACAACGGCGTGCGCGACATGATCCTCGGGCTCACCTGGGTGCGGGACAACATCGCCGCCTTCGGCGGCGACCCCGCCCGCGTGACGGTCTTCGGGCAGTCGGCGGGCGGCACCCACATCACGAGTCTCCTCGCGTCCCCCTTGGCCCGCGGGCTCTTCTCGCAGGCGATCATTCAGAGCCCGTCGGCGGTCGCGCAGTGGTCGACCCCGGCGGACGCGGACCACGCCGCGAAGGTCTTCTCGGAAAAGCTCGGTATTGCGCCGACGCGCGCCGCCTTCACGGCGTTCCCCGAAGCCGACCTCATCGCCATGCGGAAGATCGTGGGCGGTCTCGCGCAGGACGAGGACTGGGGTCGCTTCTCGAAGGGGAATACCGCCGTCTTCAAGCCGTACGTCGACGGCGAAGTGCTCACCGCCCGTCCGGTCGACGCGATCCGGGCTGGGGCCGCGGCGTGCGTGCGCGTCCTGGCCGGGTGCGCCCGCGAAGAGTGGCGTCACTACGTCGTCCCCTCGGGCGCGATCGAAAAGCTGGGCGAAATCTTCACGCGGATGCAGGGCGACCTCATCTTCCGGATGCCCTGCAACAAGCTCCTCGAATCGCTTGCCGCCGCGGGGACCCCCGTCTGGGCGTATTCGTTCGACCGCCGCAGTCAGGTGAAGGGCAAGTCGGGCGCCGTGATCGGCGCCGCGCACTCCTGCGACGTGCCCTACGTCTTCGGGACTTTGGACGCGCCGGGTTCGGTCGCCGCGAACGGTGCGGACGCCCCGCAGGCGTTGTCGGACGAGATGCACGCCGCCTGGGTGCGGTTTGCGAAGACCGGGAATCCCGGTTGGGCGGCGTTCGAGACGGAAAAGCGCTTCACGCGCCTCTTCGACGAGGAAGTGCGCACACACTCCGACCCGTGGGCCTTTGAGCGCCGGGCGATGAAGCTCGACTGATCCCGCCGACGGAAGCGGTTCCGTCAGCCTTGGAGCACCCGCGCGACGATGTGCCGCGCGAGGTCTCCGCGCCCGATGAGACGCCCGGCCCAACGCCGGGCGTCGTCGTTCAAGGCGCCCGCATCCGCCGCGGCGAGCCACGCGGACATCACGGCGTCGTCCGCCGCATCCTCCACCCAAAGGGCGTTCGCCGTGCGGGCGCGCTCGTCCGCCGCGCGCTTCTCCAACCACGCGTTGAGTTTGATGCGGTGCGCAAGGTCTTCGGTCGGGTAGGTCGCCCAAAGGAAGGGGAGCGCGGCCAACTGCGCGCGCACGAAGCTGTCTTCACCCCTCACGACGCCGGCGTCGGCGCTCCAGAGGATCTCGTCGAACTGCGGCTGCGGCACGAAGGGCGTGCGGCGCACGATCAGGTGCTTCTCGTCCGAGAGCATCGCCTCCAGGCGGTCCCCGGCTTCGCCCGGGGCCAGAAGAACGTTGCGGCGAAGGGGCGAATTCTTCAGCATCCGCGCGAGCGCGTCGAGGTCGTTCACGGGGTAGCAGAAGACGAAGAAGGCGGGGAGCACCGGATCGGCGTTGAGCGACCGGAGGAGCTTCTCTCGGCCGTTCCCGGCCTCGAAGGCCGCACGGCGCGCGGCGTAGTCGTCCTCGACCATCACGCCCCCGGTGCGGTCCGTGAAGCTCGGGAAGAACCAAAGCTTCCTGATCCCGAGCGTCGGGTGCAGGCCCCAGACGTCGTGGCAGGTCTCGACCCAATCCTCGGCCGAGAGGTAGTCGAGGTTGATCCAAAAGGGCGCTTGGCCCGTTTCGGCCGAAGACGCCATCGCGCCCTCATAGGCTTCCGGGAGCCGGCACCCGAAGGTTTCGATGACGAGGGGCGCCGGAGCGAACCCGTCCGCCTCGCCCGCCGCGGCGAAGGCGTCCCAGTCGACGACTTCGACGCCGAGTGCGGTTTGGCACTTCGCCGTCGGGTTCACGTCCGCGGCGATCTTGGCCAAGACGTCGACGCGGTCGATGATGAGCCGCGGGGCGATGCCGAGCGCGGCGAAGCGCTGCGCGAGCCGCCAGCAGACGCCGGCGTCGCCGAAGTTGTCGACGACGCGGCAGAAGATGTCGGTGCGGGAGGGAGTCGTGGCGGTCATGGCGTCGGAGAGGTGTTCGGAGGTTGATGAAAGAGGCTGAAGAAAAGGGCGCCCGCACGTCATGGGGCGCCCGGTCATGGTGTCGGCGTCGGAGGCTCGCTTACTCAGAGCCCGCCGTGCTTGTTGAAGAACGGCACCGCGGCGCGCAGGTACACGTACATCGAGTAGATCGTGAGCACCGCGGCGATGAGGATGAGGACCTCGCCGATCACGGCGATGTTGATTCCGAAGACCGGGTCGTACCAAAGGAGGCACGTGATCGCGGTCATCTGCGCGATCGTCTTGATCTTCCCGTACCAATTGACCTTGACGAGGCCGGATTCGCCGATCTTCGCCATCCATTCGCGAAGGGCCGAGACGGTGATTTCGCGCCCGATGATGATCATCGCGATCGCCATGTCGCAGCGGCCGAGCCCCACCAACGCGACCAACGCGGCCGACACGAGAAGCTTGTCGGCGACGGGATCGAGAAACGCCCCCATCGGCGTCGCCCAGCCTTCGTATCGGCGGGCGAGGAAGCCGTCCAACGCGTCCGTCACGGACGCGACCACGAAGACGATCGCGGCGATGCTGTTCACCCAGTAGGCGGAGAGCCAGCGCTCCGGCAGGTAGAAGATCCCGATCACGAGCGGAATCATCGCGATGCGCGCCCAGGTGAGCGCCATCGGCACGTTCATTTGAAAGGGGGGCTTGAGCTTCATGGTTGGGGGTTGAACCTGTTTAATGGAGCTGAGCGTAGATGCGTTCGGCGAGCGTTCGGGAAATGCCTTCCACCCGCGCGATGTCTTCGATGCCGGCGTTGGACAACTGGCGCAAGCCGCCGAAATAGGTAAGTAGTTTAGCGCGTCTCTTGGGGCCGATGCCTTCGAGATCTTCGAGCCTCGAGGCGTTTCTCGTCTTGGCGCGTTTGGCGCGCATCCCGGTGATGGCGAAGCGGTGCGCCTCGTCGCGGACTTCGGCGACCAACATCAAGGCGCGCGACATGCTCCCCAACACGAGGGGCTCGCGCGTCTCGCCGTCGATCTCGGGAAAGACGAGCGTCTCCAGGCCGGTCTTTCGGCCTTCGCCCTTGGCTACGCCCACGATCGTGGAGAGGTCGAGTCCGAGTTCGAGAAAAACCTGCCTCGCCATCTCGACCTGACCGCGCCCGCCGTCGATGAGCACGATCGTCGGGAGCTCGGCTTCGCCGCGCGCGACCGGCGCGTACCGGCGCTCGAGCACCTGCCGCATCGCCGCGTAGTCGTCGCCGGGCTCGATCCCGGTGATGTTGAAGCGGCGGTAGCGCGAGCTCTGCATGCGGCCTTCCGCATAGACGACGCAGGAGGCCTGCGTCGCTTCGCCTTGGGTGTGCGAGATGTCGAAGCACTCGATCGAGACCGTCATCGGGTCGCCGTCGTCGGGCGTCAAGCCCAGTACTTCAATGAGATCCCTGAGACGCGCGATCTGCGTGCCTTCCTCCTGAAGGCGGCGCTGGAGCGCGATCCCCGCACCCTGCACGCACATCTCAAGCCAGCGGCGGCGCTGCTCGCGGGGTTCCGACACGACCGTGACGCGCCGGCCCGCCATGTCGGTGAGAAGGTCGGACAAGCGCTCCGCAAAGCCGGGGTCGGCTTCGTCGGGTTCGACGACGACCACCGTCGGGACGCTCATGTCGGCGTAGTGCTGCGAGACGAAGGCTTCGAGGATTTCCGCTTTCGAAGGCATCATTTCGTCCGAGCGCGCGTTGATCTTGGGCCAGCTCGCGCGGTCGCCCAAGTGGCGCCCGCCCCGCACCATCGCGAGGTTCACGCAGACGACGGGGCCCGAGGACGCCACCGCGAGGATGTCCGCGTCGGTGTCCTGCCCGGTGCTCTCGACCGCCTGTTGGCTCCGCACGGCGGCCAACGCCGCGATGCGGTCGCGCCAGCGGGCGGCCTCTTCAAAGGCCCAGGCTTCGCTCGCGGCCCACATGCGCTTCTCGAACTCTTCGACGAGGTCGCTCGTGCGGCCCTCTAGAAAAGCGGCCGCCCGCTCGCAGTCCTTCGCGTAGTCTTCGCTCGAAATGCGCCCGCAGCAGGGCGCGGAGCAGCGCTCGATCTGCCCCAAAAGGCACGGGCGCGAGCGGTTCGAGAAGACGGCGTTCTCGCAGGTGCGAAGCCCGAAGACCTTCTGCAGGATCTGAATGGCTTCGCGCACGGCGGTGGAATTGGGGTAGGGCCCGAAGAAGCGGCTCGCGCGGTCGACGCCGCCGCGGTAGTAGGAAAGCCGCGGGAAGGCCTCCGGCCCCAACTTGATGTACGGGTAGCTCTTGTCGTCCCGAAAGAGGATGTTGTACTTGGGCGAGAGCGTCTTGATGAGGTTGTTTTCCAGCAGAAGCGCTTCCGCTTCGCTTCGCGTCACCGTCGTTTCGAGCTTCGCGATTTGGCGGACCATGATCGCGATGCGGGGCGACAGGTCAGACTTCTGGAAGTAGGACGACACGCGCTTCTTGAGGTCGCGCGCCTTCCCGACGTAGAGGCACCGGCCCTCGGCGTCGAAGTAGCGGTAGCAGCCCGGGAGGTTCGGGAGCGTCGGGAGTTCCTTCGCGGGGTCGAAGGGCGGAAGCTCGGGCGCTTCGGCCGTCAGGACCGGCCCGCCGTCGGCTTTCCCGGCATCTTCAGCGGAGTCATCGGTTCCTTGTTCGGATGAGGCCGACCAGGGTGCCGCCTCGGCGTCGGAAGCTGAATCAGCGGGAACGGCGGGATCGTCAAGATCGTCGTCTTCAGGGCGGTCGGTGCCGGGCTCGGTCTTCAAGCGCGCTCTCCAGGAAGGGATTCGGGCGGGGATGTCGTGGGTGAAGGCTTCCTCTATGGAAAGCCTTCGGGCAACGCTCCGATTCTATCGAAGGACGGCGGCTCCCCGCGGGCGGTTTCGGTCCGCCGAAAGGAGGAGGCCGATGCGCGGAGCGGCCCGAGCGATCCTCCCCGGGCCGTCCTTCG
>NZ_JH604870.1 GCF_000250875.1 Sutterella parvirubra YIT 11816
CATTCGTGAGAATGGGTGGGGAGCAGTCACAATCGCATTGCTCTAACAAGGTCAGGTCTAACAAGAGCTTCCATTCTCATCGACCTCATGTACAATCATCCTCAAATGGAGAGGGGCTTTCCCACTCGGCGCTGGGCTTTCGACTTTGTCGGAGGCCCTTCTGCTTTCTGAGATTGCAGAAGAAGGCCCTCGAACGTTTCGAGGGCCTTTGGTTTAGTTGGGGAGCGCGATCACTTCCTGCGGCATCTCTTCGCCCGACTCGGCGCCGTCTCGCCAAAGCTTCCGCCTGAGAATCGAACCGCTCCGGCTCTTCGCCTCCGGCTCCAACACCTCAAACCCGATCGAATGGGCCGTCAGGTCCGCATACTGCAGGCCTGCGGAATTGAAGGTCTTGGGACACATCGTCAGTTCAAAGGGATAGCGGCAGCCGTCCGCATTCTCTCCGTCGCAGACGCCTTGCGCCGCGGCCAAGAAACGCTTGTCTTCCGCCGTGCCGTGCGACTCGCAGATCACGTGCCAAGTGCGGTCCGCCTGACCTTTCGCACGGGTGAACGCGTAGAGGCGCCGCAGGCCCTCCCTCATCGCGAAGGCGCGGACATCCTTCGAAGCCTCGCCCTCCCGGCTCAGCCGATCCTTACGGACGACGACCTCGATGACCGACATGTCCGAGCGCTCGAGGATCCCGACCATCGCGTCGAGAAATCCCTTGCGGGACGATTCCGGGACGTCTCGAAAATCGCCCTCCCGCTTGAGGACGTCACGATGATCAAAGATCACCTGATCGTGGCCGAAGTAGTCGAACTTCAGGCACTGCAGGGCGGTTGCGGTCTCCTCGGCGAAGCGCTTCTTCCCGAAGATGCAGAAGGTGAGCGCGTATGCCGGCGCCTCGGTCGGGGAGGCTTTGAACGACGGGCCGTTTTCGCCCAAATAAACGATGTAGTCGGCGAATTCGGAGGGATTCTCCATGGCGGGACTCCTTTTCGTTTTTGTTCTGCGGAGTCGTCGCGCGTCCTCGTTCGGGCTCCAGGGGTTGGTTGACGGCGCTTCTTGGTCGCGTAAACGCCGAGACAAACAGAAGTCTAAACAAACTCGAAGAAGGACCATCCGGGGTCTCCTGAAAAGTGACAACACCGCTACCGCCGCAATCCATCCCCCGATATTCCAAGTTGTGTTTTCCATCAAATCCGGATCCCCCATCAACCCCCTGCCCGCAGCACCCCAAGCGCTCCCAAACTTGTCGTCCTCCCGAACCCGTTGGAAAGACGGTATCCTTGGATCGTCGACCTCACCACTGCCCGATTCCCCTGTGAACATCAACCCCCTCAATCTCCTCGGCCAAGGCCTTTCGCTCACCGCCGACCTCGCTTCGCTCGGCGTCCGCACGGGCGTCACCGCGGGCGCGATCGTCGTGAAGGGCACGATGCGCACCGCCGAAACAGCGGTCGGCCTCGCCTCGGCCGCGGTCTCTTTGAACGCAGAGAAAGCCGAGGCCATCGTGGAAGACTACGTCGAGGGCATCGCCCGCGGCGTCGAAGGCGTCTGCAACACGGCCGAAGCGCTCGGCAGCGACCTCGAAGCCTACGCCACGGGCGAGCGGCCGACCTTCCTCACGGAGACGAACCGCCGGCGCATCGCCAATCTGGGTGCGGTCGGCCTCCTCACCGCCTTCGGCGCGAACGCCTTTGACGTGAGCGACGTCAAAGACCTTGCCGACGCAGCCGACTCCCCCTCTTCCGACGGCCTCGTCTGCCCCGAGCACGGGAGCGGCTGCGACGCCGTGGTCTCGGGCGACGAGGCGAAGCTTCAGAGCGTCATCGCCGCAGGCGAAATCGACGGCACGACCCACGTGGATGAGGCGGACGTCTCGCGAAGCGCCGCGGAGCGTTCGGCATTCCTCGCCCAACACGGCTTCGACGGCACGCCCGAGGGCGCGCAGGTTCATCACGTGCATCCGCTCTCCGAGGGCGGCGCCGACGAGGCGGAAAACATGGTGCTCGTCTCGGAGGCCGACCATGACCGGATTACGGCCGAGCACCGAAGGTTCTACGGCTGGAACGGCTGATCGGTCGGCTGGTCGGGCAGAGCCGCCCGCGCGCCGCAGCGCGGCTCAGATCCGGCGCCGCCGCGCCGCCATCCAGCCCGCGGCCGCCCAAAGGACGATCATCACCGCGGCGAAGTTCCAGCCCGAGATCCAACCAGCCGCCCCGCCCGTCTCCAGAAGAAGCCCGAAGATCCAGGGGCCCGTCCCCGCGAAGAGGTACCCCACGCCCTGCGCCAAGGCCGACATCGCGAGCATCTCCCGCGTGCCGGACGTTTTCTCCGCCATCAGAAGAAACGCCACCGAGAGCATCGCGCCCTGGCTCGCCCCCGCGGCGATCGAGGCGGGAAGAAGCCAAGCGCCGCCCGCCGTCCAACCGGCGACGCCGAAGAGGTAGAGGCCGGCCAAAACGCACTCGGCCGTGCGTTCCGACCCGCACCACCGCATGAAGCGGGGCGTGAGCACCGAGGCGGGCAGTCCGCTCACGAGATAGATGAAGAGCCACGTCCCCGACATCTCCGCGCTCGTCCCGAGGTTTTGGAGCCACCCGGGCAACCACGCCGCCACGGTGTAGATGAGGAGCGACTGCACGCCCATGACGCCGATCAGCGCCACCGCGGTGGGCGAGCGCAGGAGCCTTGCGAAGGCTCCCGAGCCGGAGTTCGCGGACGTCGCAGAAGAAGCGGAAGAAGCGGCGTCCACCCCCTTCGGAGCGCGGCAGCGCCAAAAGACGAGCGCCGCCGCGGCGACCACGCCCCACGCGCAGGTGGGGGCGGCCACGCCGAGGGCGTCGGCGAGCGGCACGGCCGTGAGGCCGCCCAACGCGCCCGAGAGGCCGACGACCCCCGTGTAGATCCCCATCACGCGCCCGACCGAGCCCGAAAACGCCGTCTTGATGACGACGGGGATGAGGACGTTCAAGATCGCGATCCCGAGCGCGGCGACGCCCGTCGCCGCGAGGAGCGGCCACCATGAGGGCACCGCGCGGGCGAAGGTCCCGAGGAGGACCAGAAGCACCGCGAGCGCCGCCCCCTGCCGGAGCCCGAGGCGGCCCGCGAGCGGCGCCGCAGCGAAGCTCCCCAGCCCGAAGAGGGCGATGGGAAGCGCGGTGAGGACCCCGAAGTCGGTCGGGGTGAGGGAGAGCAGCGCGGAGAGTTCCGGCCCGAGCGGCCCCACCATCGTGACGGGGCCGCGCATCACGAGCGTGACGGCGAGAAGCGCCGAGAGCGCGGTGAGCCCGTTGAGCTCGGCCGACGCCCGGGCGGGTGCGTCGGCGTCGTCGGCGTTGCACGGAGGATCCTCGGACGGTGCGGTCGGCGTCATGGAAAAGGGTTGCGTGGAGGGTTGCGTGAAACCCGCCCGGTCGGAGACGAAGGGTCGTCCCGGCCGACGGGTGGTGTTTGCCGAATCCTAACCGCGTCCGGGCCTCTCGTGAAAGCGCGGTCAAAGAATCACCGGCGATGCGGCGCGGGATGACGATTTCGTGGGCTCAAGCGCAACAAAGTGATACCAAAGCACGAATCAACCGAACGAAGCCCCCGTGTCCCTCCCCGCTCTTCGGTAGTATGGTGAGCCTTGAAGATCAGGGCGAATACCGATTCGTCCGCTTTTCTCTCCATAAGAAAGGTTGTTTCAATGTCGAAGAAGACCATCCTCCTCCCGATTCTCTGCGCGGTCTCGCTTACCCTCGCGGGCTGTGCCGCCGACGGTCAGCGCTATCGCGCCGACACCTACTCGACCTCCGGCGTCAACCGCGCGCAGGAGGTGACGACGGTGGAAATCCTCGCGATCAACCCGGCCAAGGTCGCCGTGGACAATTCTAGCGCGGGGAGCCGCGCGCGCACGACGGGCGCCATTCTTGGCGCGATCGCCGGGGCGCTCGTCGGCCAGGCGGTCGACTCCAACACGCACAACACGCTCGTGGGCGCCGGCACCGGCGCCGTGGTGGGCGGCCTTGCGGGCGACGCCGCCTCGGGGTCGGGCTCGACCTCGTACGTCGACGGCGTGCAGCTGATCTACAAGACGAGCGCCGGGCGCATGTTCCAGTCCACGCAGGTCGGTCAGCCCTGCGAATTCAAGACGGGCACCGCGATCCTCGTCGCGCCCACGCCCGCCGAAACCCGCATTCAGCCGAACAACCCCTACGGTTGCCCGAAGTAAGAAGTCAGGAAGGATTTGAAAATGATGAAGAAGACGTTGGGCGTCCTCCTCCCGCTCGCCGCGGCGATGAGCTTCGCGCTTCCCGCCTCGGCGGCCGTCTCGGAGTTGTCCGCTGAGGAAGCGGCGATCTACCGCACGCAGATGGACGCGAACATCCAGGCCGTCAAGCAGCAGCAGGAACAGATCGAAGCCGAAGCCCGCGCCCGCGCGGAAGTCCGCCAGAAGGCGCAGGCCGCGCAGCAGAAGGCGAAGCAGGAGGCCGAAAACAAGGCGAAGGTCGAACGCGCCCGGGCGGAGCGCATCCGCGCGCAGCGCGAGGCCGAGCTCGCCAAGGCCAAGGCCGAACGCCAGGCGAAGCTGGACGCCTACTCCGATCAGGAGCGCGAACTCTCGATCGAGCTGAAGCGCCTTGAGGTCGAAGCCAAGCGCGCGCAGGTTGAAAACAGCGTCGCGCAGGAGAAGGCCCGTGCCGAACTCGCCCGCGACAAGGCGCAGTTGGAGCTCGAACAGCTCCGCACGAACATCCGCGTCCTTGAAGCGCAGTCGATCGCGCCGGTGGACGCCAAGCAATAAGACGAGGGAGTGGCCTCCCCTTCCGAGGGAGGCCCGTCCCGAAGCTTCACGGAAGCCCCGCAGACTTCAGGTCCGCGGGGCTTTTCTTCATGATCCTACCGGCCGGGAAGGCGTCAGAAGTTCTCCGGATCGTAGAGGTCGTCCAGGGTTAAACTGGTCGTACGGAGAGTTTCC
>NZ_JH604871.1:0-518 GCF_000250875.1 Sutterella parvirubra YIT 11816
TGAGACCCCTGGTCATGTACGATTGAGCCTTCCACCGCTTCGGGTCCAACGTCACCCAGATCAAGTTTCAGTTGAGACCCCTGGTCATGTACGATTGAGCCAGATCCCGTCGTCATCGCATTCGGCCCCACACGCCGTTTCAGTTGAGACCCCTGGTCATGTACGATTGAGCCTTCTGCGGCCTTGCACATGCGGTCCGACGCGATAGGTTTCAGTTGAGACCCCTGGTCATGTACGATTGAGCCGCCGCCGCGGCGTTAGGGGTGCGTCCCCAGAGTTTCAGTTGAGACCCCTGGTCATGTACGATTGAGCCCTCTGGTCGCCGTCGCCCTGTTCGTGTGGCCGTTGTTTCAGTTGAGACCCCTGGTCATGTACGATTGAGCCCCCGAAGACGACCATTTCACGCTGTACGCCGCTTGGTTTCAGTTGAGACCCCTGGTCATGTACGATTGAGCCACACACACCGGCGTCGAATCCGGCCCGTCCTCAACGTTTCAGTTGAGACCCCTGGTCATGTA
>NZ_JH604871.1:531-1017 GCF_000250875.1 Sutterella parvirubra YIT 11816
AGACCCCTGGTCATGTACGATTGAGCCCAGTCAGCCGCGAGATCAGCGATCTTCCGGTAGGTTTCAGTTGAGACCCCTGGTCATGTACGATTGAGCCTTCATGCTTTTTCCTTCTTCACCATTACGACGGTGTTTCAGTTGAGACCCCTGGTCATGTACGATTGAGCCCAGCCACCCCGAAAGAACTCGCCGACGCCGTGCGCGTTTCAGTTGAGACCCCTGGTCATGTACGATTGAGCCTCAGCGAGGATGGCGTGCTCACATTGCCTAGGGGTTTCAGTTGAGACCCCTGGTCATGTACGATTGAGCCTGAAGGTCGATCACGGTGTAGAAGGCGGCCTTCTGTTTCAGTTGAGACCCCTGGTCATGTACGATTGAGCCTGAACGCCGCCGTAGAGCTTGCGCCACGTCGGAGCCGTTTCAGTTGAGACCCCTGGTCATGTACGATTGAGCCCGCGCCGCGTTCGAAAAGTATCTAGCGAAAGA
>NZ_JH604872.1:0-9170 GCF_000250875.1 Sutterella parvirubra YIT 11816
GTAAATTTTATTTCTTTACTGTTCCTAAGTCCGTTGTCCGAACCGTCCGGCCGGTACCGAGTAGCGGGCGTCGGCCGGGCGGCATCGTTCTTCCGGACAGCCGGATGCGCTGCGCGGACTTGGTCTCCGATCCGGTCGTCCGTCTCCTAGGATCGGGGCGTGCGCACGTCCGTCGGACGGGGTCGGACAGATGAACCGTACCGGAATTGTTTCCGCAGAATCCTGCGGTTGACTGTCGAATGCGCCTTAACTAAACTCCGGCCCTTTATTCGGAGAGGACTGCGGGGGAGGTCTCCGACCGCATGACCGCACGACCGCCCGCAGCCCGAGAGAGATCAACCGTTGAGGGGCCGCAAGGCCCGACCCCACTGACCATGAAGAAGAACAATCCCGCCGCACTTGCCGCCGCTTTCGCCTCGGCTCTCACCGCCGTGACCGCCCTGACCGCCTTGACCGCAGCTCCCGCCCAGGCCGCCCCCGAGGGCCTCTCGGTTGGTTTCGGCACGCACGTCTGGTTTTCGGAATACAAGGGCGTCGACGACGTCGTCTATCCGCTCCCGCTCATCAACTGGGAGGGCGAGCGGCTCTACGTCCACGGGATCGAAGCGGGCGCGTACCTCTTCAAGAACGCGCAGCACGAAGTGACGTTGGGCGTCGGGCTCATGCCGCTTTCGTTTGACGCGTCGGATTCGGACGACCGGCGCGTGAAGCGGCTCGACGACCGCAAGCTCTCGGCGAGCGCGAATCTCGGCTATGCGCTCAATACCGAATTCGGGCGCTTCCAGGCGATTTTGGGCGTCGATGTTCTGGGGAGAAGCGACGGGATCCTCTTCACGGGCATCTACAGCTATCCGATGTTGTTCGGCCGCACCCAGGTGATCCCGTCGGTCGCGGTCACCTACGCCGACGCCAACTTCAACGACTACTACTATGGCATCTCCGCTAAGGAGTCCGCCCGCTCGGGGCTCGCCGCCTACGACGCGGGCGCGTCGGTGACGCCGATGCTGGGCCTGCACGTCATTCACAGCTTCGATGAGCACTGGTCGGTCTACGGGTCGTCGTCCTTGACCATCCTCGCGAAGGAAGCGAAGGACAGCCCGATGGTCGAGGACAAGGTCCGCTTCGGGGTGGGCGCGGGGGTCACCTACCGCTTCTGATCTCCCGGCCTGAAAAACCCGTGAGGCGTCCCCGGCCGCGCCGGGGACTCCAGGAAAGCCGAAAGCCCGGACGCGCTGAACGTCCGGGCTTTCTGATTGTTGGATGCGTTTATTGGTTGCCTTAATGCGATCATTAGATGTTATGAGGCGATCATAATGCAATCACGAACGCAAGCGTGAGCGCATCATGTCTCGATTGCGGTACGACAACCGAGGCTTTCACGCCCAAAGGTTTCAGGCCATGCAGTTTCCTTCCAAAGAAGACATCCTCGTTGAATTCAAGGCCGTCCCCAAAGCCGGCTTGCCGGACAGGGCTGTTCTCGACGCCATCGTGGGATTCGCCAATGCGTCGGGCGGGACGCTCTACATCGGCATTGACGATTCGGGCACGGTGACGGGCATTCCGGCAGATTGTCCGAAATGGATCGATCCCTGGCGGATCGAAGCTTTTGCGCTCGAAAGGACGATGCCTCCGGTTCAGGTTCACAGCGAGATCGTCGTGACGGACGAGGGTCTTTCAGTCGCCGTCATCCGCATTCCTCCTTGTGACTTCATCGTGTCCGCGAACGACGGCCGCGTTGTGCGTCGCCGCATCAAGGGCGACGGCACACTGGAGAACATGCCCGTTCATCCCATCGAACATCCGACTGAGTTGGAAAGCCGACGTCATCAGGATCTCACGTCCCGAACGGTCTCCCGGAGCACGCTACAGGATCTCAATCCGCAGGAAAGGGATTTCCTGAGGGAAACGATCCGAACGAATCGGGGTGATGAGGCGCTTCTCGAACTTGACGACGAAGCGTTCGACCGTGCCTTGGGAATCGTTGCACGGGACAAGGACGGCGTGTGGCGCCCGACCTACGCGGGATTGCTTTTGATCGGGCATCGGGCGGCCATCGAACGCTTCGTTCCCGGCCACCGTGTCATTTTTCAGGTGTTGAACGACGATTGGTCGAAGCGGATCGAAGAGGAGATGGATCTTCCCATCGCCACCGGCATTCGACAGCTGATCAATGCCGTCAATGCTGTCAACTACGAAACGGAGTTGGAGTCGGGTCCCTTCCGGGTCGGCCTCAAGGATTTTGACGTACGGGCCGTGCGTGAAGCGGTCGTCAACGCCTATTGTCATCGGGATTACGGACGGAACGAACCGATTCTGGTTCAAGCCTTCGACGACGAGCTCCGAATCTCCAACCCCGGCGGTTTCAAGCCGGATGTTTCCTACGAGAAAATCCTCTCGGCTGCGCCCCCCGGGCGCAATCCGCATTTGGCGAACGCATTGATGCGCATCGGGCTCGTGGAACGTACGGGGCGCGGTCTTGTCCGAATCTACGAAGGTTCCGTGCGGATGGGGAGGGTTTGGCCGAGGTATGGCGGCTCAACGGACGCGCGGGTGGAGGTGCGCATCTCACGGGAGAAACCCGATCCTGCGTTCAAATTCTTCATTGACGACCTGGAAGAGAAGCGTGGAAAACGATTCAAACTTCTTCAGCTGATGCTCATTCAGGAGCTTCGCAAACGTCCGAAGACGACTTTTGAAAAGCTTCTCGTCCGGTTCCCCTTTCCGGGCGATTTGGTCGATCAGGAAATCGAGCTCATGACGAAGGAGGGCTTCATCGTGGAAGAGGACGAGAATTCCTGTCGGCTTTCCGAAGTCTTCCAAAGCATTCTGCTCAAGCCGCCGGTTTCGGCGGAGAGGTCCCCGTCGGGCGTCAGGGACGCCTTGAAGACGGCTCAACCCGAGGGCGAAAAACCGCGGACTCTGGCCGAACGGGAAGGTGTGCTTCTCGACGCCTTCGTGAGGCGGCCGTCGGTCACGCGCGCGGATGTTGCCGGACTCCTCGATTGCTCGCCTCAAACGGCGTACAGGCTCTTGAACGGCATGACCGAAAAAGGTCTTCTTCGCGCCGTCGGCGAAGGAAGGAACCGCCGTTACGAGCGGAACGTCTGAGCGCAACCGACCGGCGCGGCGGAAGTGACGGGAATTCGCGGAAGGGAATGCGCCGCCCGGAGGAATGGCTGTCGGAGGCCTGTGCGGCTCGGTTTCGGTTCAATGGGCTGAAAACCTGTAGAAGAGAGGCGAAGAATAGACCTCCTTGCAGGGACATGCTTCCGGGAAAGTCCCGGCCGCGCCGGGGACTCCAGGAAAGCCGAAAGCCCGGACGCGTAGCAACGTTCGGGCTATCGAACTTTTTGGAGGCTGGGAGGTCTCCTTTGCCGTTGGTCCGCCTGCGGTGACGCTCACCGCGTCGGCGGAGGACCTCACAACGTCGTGAAGAACGTCCCCGCCGGGTCGACCTCGGGGAGGTAGCGCCGGTAGAAGTTCCCGGGAATCTTCTCGACGTCGACGTCCTCGAAGCGCGAGGGGTGCAGCTCCTTGGCGAGCCAGAGCGTGTAGACGTAGTCCATCATCATGCGCAGACTCCCGTGGTCGACGCCCAGAACGCGCTTCTCCTGCACGGCCTTGACGCGGCTCCAGAGCGGGCGCGAGGCGAACCCGGCGAGCCGCGCCTTGGCTTCGTCCTCCTTGACGGTGAGGCCCATCCGCATCTGGTCGGACTCGTGCCCCGCCCAGATGCTCCCTGCGATCACGATCACGTCGGGGTTCGACGCCAGTACGAACTCGCGGTCCAGGGCGCCGTAGGGCGCCTTCATGTCGCGGGCGATGTTCCGCGCGCCCGCGGCCTCCAGAATCGCGCCCCAGAGGATCGTCTTGTTGTAGGAGTTCCCGTAGGCGGCGAGCCCCATGTTCCCGCACTCGACGTAGACCTTGGGCTTCTCTGCGTCGGGGAGATCCTTCAGGCGGTCGGCGACCAACGTCAGCGCGTCGCGGTACTCGCGGATGAGGCTCTCCGCCACCGCTTCGCGGCCGAGGAGTTTGCCCAAAAGCTCCGTGCTCTTCGCGTGGGTCTCCAACTTTATCGAATGATAGTCGAGTACCACCGTGCGGATCCCGGCCTTCTCCCACACCGCGACCTTCGCGCTGTTGGCGGCGAACTGGCTCCGGTTGATGAGAAGCACGTCTGGGCGGATCGAGAGGATCGTCTCGGTCTTCAGAATGTCGTCGTGGTAGCCCCCGATCGAGGGAATCGACTTCAGCTGCGGGAAGGCCTGCATGAGCACCCGGTACTCACCCGTGCGGGTCGCCTCCCAACCGTCCTGCGGGAGTGCGGCCACCTTGGCGAGCCCTGCGCCCCCCGAAACGAAGAGGAACCCGAGGATGTAGTTCCCGACCGCGAACTTCTGCGGACGGCGCTCGAACGCCACCGTGCGGCCTTCGACGTCGGTCACCGTGAAGGGGCCCTCGGCGGAGGCCTCGGGCGCTTGAGCCGCATCCGCTGCGAAGGCCGCCCCGAAGGGGGAGGCGAGGGCGAGCCCTCCCAAAGCGGTGAGGCCGAGCCCCCGCAGGAAGGGGCGGCGGCCGAGGTGGAGTTCATTCAGATCGGTCTTGTCGGTCGGGTTCGTCATGGCGTGGTCCTCCTGGGGCTCGATGCCGGCGTTGGGATCGGTGCGGGTGGTGCGGTCGGTCTGCGGTTACGCGGTCTTCTTCGCGATCAGCGTGAAGTCCGTCACGACGGGCGAACCGTCGGGGGCGGGCGTGGTGGAAGTCGAGAGCGACGCGATCGACGCGCCCACGCCTTCCAGAATCCGCACGTCCCAGTCGGGGCGCAGTTCACGCGTCAAAGGGAGCGTCTTCGCGCGCTCGGCCATCACGGCCGGGTCGACGTTCCCGAAGATCTTCGGGTCGTGGCTCTTCGGCGCGGGCTTCGCGGCGACGGCCGCGGCGTGCGTCGCGTCGATCAAATAGCGGTAGTGGTTGCCGTCCGCGGTGAGGAGCGTCCCGCCCGTCTTGAGCGCCCGCCACCAGCCCTTCAACGCCTCTTCGGCGTCGGGGAGGTTCCAGAGGACGTTGCGGCTCATGACGAGGTCATAGACGCCTTCCTCATCAATCGTCCCGGCGTCGCCTTCGACCAGGGTGATGCGCTCCAGAAGCCCGCGGGCTTCGGCCGATGCCTTGAGTTCTTCGAGCATCGCGGGCGAGCCGTCGAGCGCGGTCACGCGGGCGTTGGGGAGGCGCTCCGCGGCGAGAAGCGAAAAGAGCCCCGGGCCGCAGCCGACGTCGAGGATCCTCACGTCGGCTTTGTCTTCGAGAGGCGCGAGGACGTCCTCCAAGACGCCGCGCCAGCGGCGGGTGTCTTCCGGGTCGGCGTCGTTGACGGTGGCGATGGCGTAGCCGCGGGCGCGGGCGTTCCAGTAGTTTCGGATGAGTTCTTCGGTCATTTCTCAGCGGGTGGTGTGGGTGTGTTCGTGGGCGTGCCCATGCTCGTGCGCATGGGCGTGATCGTGACTGTGTTCGTGCGGGAGGTGCTCGGGCGCCGCGTCGAAGAAGTGCTCGTTCGGAAGCGGATGGACGTGCCCGTGACCGTGATGGTCGTGGTCATGCCCGTGATCGTCCTCGTCGGCGTGCCCGAGTTCGGACGCGAGCCACTTCGCGCGCTTCGGGATGACGGAGAGCCACCCGAGGGAATTCTTCTCGACCGCCGCGTCGACGCGGTAGACCTCGTCCAGAACGTCGGGCGTGAGCACATCCTCCGGCGTCCCCCAGGCGCGCACGCGCCCCTCGTCGATCATGAGGAGCCGGTCCGCGAAACGGGCGGCAAGAAAGAGGTCGTGCACGACCGCGGCGACGACCGTCCCGGTGCGCCGGGCGTAGCCGCGCGCGGCTTCCATGACGATGAGCTGATGGCGGAGGTCCAAGGCGCTCGTCGGTTCATCGAGGAGCAACGCCTTCGGGTCCGAGACGAAGGCCTGCGCCATGAAGACCAACTGCTTCTGCCCGCCCGAGAGGCTCGCCACCGGGTCGTTCGCGTGGCGTTCGATGTGCATGAGGTGAAGCGTGCGGTCGACCTTCTCCAGAACTTCGTCCGAGACGCGCCAACCGAGGTTGCGGACGAGCCCCAGCATCACCATCTCAAAGACCGTCAGGCGGCTTCTCACCTCCGCCAACTGCGGCAGGTACGCGACGTGCGAGCGCGGAAGCACCCGGCCGTTTTGGATGAGCTCGGCCTTCCCCGAATAGGGGAGAAGCCCCGCGGCGGCTTTGAGCAGCGTCGTCTTCCCGCAGCCGTTTCGGCCGATGATGGCGACCACTTCGCCGCCCTTCAAGGTCGCCGAAACGTCGGCGAGGATGGTGCGCTCGCCCCGCGTGACCGCGAGGCCGGAGAGCTCGAGCCTGAGATCGGTGGATTCGGTGGATTCGGTGGATTCGGAAGGGGCGTTCATGGCGTCCGCCGCGTTCGGCGTCTGCATGTGTCGGAACTCAGGCATTCAAACCTCCGCGGTCGCGCAGCAAAAGCCAGAAGAGGAAGGGGACGCCCACCAAACTCGTCACGATCCCGACGGGAAGCATCGCGCCCGTCGAGAGGAGCTTGGCGGTCAAGGCCGAGGCCAGAAGGAGCGCGCCGCCCAGAAGCGTCGACGCCGGAATCAGGTCGCGGGCGTCGTCCCCCAGGATGAGCTTCGCGGCGTGCGGCGCCACGAGCCCGACAAACGCCACGGTCCCGATGAAGGAGACGGAAGCCGCAACGAGGAGCGCCGCCGCGGCGAAGGCCGCAAGGCGCAGCCGTCCCACGGCGATCCCGAGGCTCTTCGCGCGCTCTTCGCCGACGGTGAGTGCGGTCAATTTCCACGCGTTCGGGAGCATGAAGACGAGCGTCAGCACCAAGGCGCCTGCGGCCGCCCCGGCCGCGAGAAGGCTCGAGCGCTCCAGGTTCCCGAAGGTCCACCCGGCAATGAGTTGCGCCGTTTCAGGGGACGACCGGTACTGCAGGAACTGCTGGAGCGCCGTGAAGAAGAAGTTCATGATGATGCCGGCGAGGATGAGCGTGCCCGGCGTCATCCCGCGGAAGCGCCCGAGGGACAGAATCCCCGCGGAGATCAGGAGCGCGAAGACGAAGGCGGCCGCGATCGTCCCCATCCAGAGTTCGCCCATGAAGCTCCACCCGAAGGCGATCGCGAGCGCGGCGCCGAAGGACGCCCCCGAGGTGATGCCGAGCGTCGACGGGCTTGCCAACGCGTTCGCGGTGATCGTCTGGATGAGAAGGCCTGCGAGCCCCAAGGCCGCCCCCACCATGAAGGCCGTGGCGCTCATCGGGAGGCGCACGCTCCAAAGAATGATGGCGTCGGGCTCCATGGCGTCCGGGCCCGCGGCCATTGCCGCGAAGAGCCGGTCGAGCGTCATCCCGCTCGAACCCGCGGCCAAGTCGGCGGCGAAGAGCGCGAGGGCGGCGACGCCGATCAGAAGCGTGCCCAAGCGGCGGCGCCGTTCGGCGCGGCGGTATCGGAGGTGACAGGACATCGTGCGTGGGGATCGGGTTGGGCGGAGCCTTGGGTGTTCGGGGTCGGACGACTCCGGATTCACACAAATCCGGAAACGTTATGAAGGCATTCTACGCCCGAGGCCTTGCACGATTCGATAGGCCTCTTGACCGAAATTTCCGGAGGGCGACTACGCCGAAAGTGGAGGAGGCGGCTTCCGAAGGGGGGCGGATCACCACCCGAAGGGACAGTCCTCGCCTCGCCCCGGGCCGACCACCAACCTCACCACACTCACCAAACTTCGATCAGGTCTTCCCAACGCGTGAGGCAGCAGCCCGACAAGTGGTCGCGCTTCATCTTCCAGGTGTCGGACAACATCGTCGCCGCGGGCCGCACGGACCCGCGCCCCCAACGGGCGTTCAAGTCGTCGACGGTCTTCATGAGATGCTCGCGGCGGAGCATTTCGGAGGAGACGCCGAGCACCCCCGAATCGTCGACCCCGTCGAAGAGCGAGGGCTGGTCCGGCGCGGTCGCCCCGGCGGCCGCCTTTCCGACATTTCCTTCCTTCCCGTCACCCTCCGCGAAGCGGAGCTCCGACAAAATCACGCCCGCCTTCTTGTAGCGCATGCGGGGGTTGAAGCGCTTCTCCACGGCTTTCACCGCCAAAGCGGTGAGCGTCAGCGTGTCCGAGGTCGGGTGAAGGAGCCTCACCAACACCTCCGCCGCGTCCTGAGGTTCGTTCTGACGGAAGACGTCGGTGTAGAAGAAGACCGTCATCGCGCCCGCGGTGAGGCCGTGTTGGCGGAGCTGCCCGGCGGCCGTTTCGACGTGGTTCGCGATCGCGGACGCGACGGCGTCCGCGTCCTTCGCCGCTTCGCCGAAGCTGCGCGAGCGGCAGATCTGAAGGGGCTTCGGGGGCGTGAGTTCCAACGGGATGCACATGCGGCCCAAGAGCTCTTCCCTCGTTTTCGCCCCCACGACGCCGAAGCGGCTCCGCACCGCACTTCCGGGAAGTTGAACGAATTCGAGCGCCGTGTCGGCCCCCATCGCCCGCAGCCCCTCCGCCGTGCGGGAGCCCACGCCCCAAATTTCCTTCACGGGGGTCGAGGCCAGGGCCTTCTCGCGGCGGGCATCGGTCAATTCGAACCAGTTCACGACGCCCCCGAAGGCGGGGTACGTCTTGGCGAAGTGATCGCACAGCTTCGCGAGCGTCTTCGTGGGCGCGATCCCGACGCAGGAGGGCATGAGGAGCCACTTCCAAAGCCGGGCGCGAAGCGCCTGACCGAGTTCGGTCGCTTCTTCGGGCGTCAGGCGGAGGTCGGTCAGGTCCGCAAAGACCTCGTCGATCGAGTAGCGCTCAATGGTCGGCACCATCTCCTTCATCACGTCGATGATGCGGTCCGAAATGGACTGGTAGAGCTCGTAGTTCGAAGACCTCACCGCCACGCCGTTTTCGTTGAGAAAGTCCCGCACCTTGAAGTAGGGGACGCCGCGCTTCAAACCCAGCTTCTTCGCTTCCTTCGAGAGCGCGACGATGTTCCCGTCGTTGTTGGAAAGCACGACGACGGGCTTTCGTCTCAGCGTGGGGTCGAAGACCTGCTCGCAGCTCGCGTAGAACGAGTTGATGTCGATGTGAAGGATGACGGCGGGCGGGGTCATGACGGGGAGAGGTCGGGCGGGGGTGCGGGGATGCCG
>NZ_JH604872.1:9192-13609 GCF_000250875.1 Sutterella parvirubra YIT 11816
CCTCCCGGGGCGGCTGAAAGCCGCCCCGGAGAGACGTTTCAACGGTTATTCCGAGAACCGCGAACGGCGCAGCGTCCTCGGACGGCGGTGGAAGCGTCGGCCGAGGCTCACCACGACGCCTTCGATCCAGAAGTTCTCGAGGTCCTTCGGGATGATGACCGGGTAGTTTTCGTTCGCGTTGTAGGGGTGAAGCTTCGGGACCTTGTCGGTGAGGTCGATTTCCTTCACGGTGTAGTTCCCGTCGACGAACGCGAGCACGATGTCCCCGGTGCGGGCCTCCGCGGCGCGGTCGACGAAGAGGATGTCGCCGTCGTAGATCCCGTAGTCGATCATCGAGTCGCCGCGCGCGGTGATCGCGAACGTGGCGCTCGGGTGGTTGAGGAAGTAGTCGTTCAGGTTCAGCGAATCCTGCGCGTAGTCGAGCGCGGGCGAGGGGAAGCCGCAGGACGCCAACGCCTCCCAGCGTTCGATCGACTCGATCGCGGGCTCGATCAACTGGGGCGAGAGAAGCTCGTTCGCCTCCTTGCGGCCCGGATAGTTCTTCTGGTTCATCACCAGTTCGGCGTAGGGCTGCAGGATGCGGCGGATGTACATGCTCCCCGCGCCCTTGCAGAATTCGAGCAGGTCCGCGCTGCAGCGGAAGCGCACGACCGAGCGCATCGCGGGCTGGTAGTTGCCGTCCTCGTCGCGGAGGTAGGGCGAGTGGCGGCGCACGACGTCGGGGTGCGAACGCGGGCCCGAGGGGTGGTAGCCCTTTTTGCCGGTGCTCTCCGCAGCTTCTGCGGCTTCAGCGGCTTCAACGGATTCGGGGGTTTTTTGAGCGGTCTGTCCGGCGTCGTTCCCGGCGGCCGGTTTGGTCTTCTTGGTGGGCATGGCGATGCTCCGCGGTGGGTGTCGGGTGCGTTGTGGTCCTTCCTCACGGAAAGCCTGCGCTTTTCGCGCAGAACGCTTCTCCTCATTGTGCCACGAATGTGTGGCTCACGGAAGGATGTCGGGAGGCGGCGGGAGGTGGAGCCCCTCCGGAACCGCTTGAGAGGCGTCCCTCGAAACTGTCCGGGACGAAGAAGCAACGGGGCGTGACGGGGCGCGCCGACGGGGTGGCCGAACGCGTGAAAGCGCCTGCGGAAAACCCGCCCGACGTCGTGAAAAGGCGGCTATTCACCCCATCCGGGAGAGTGTCCCGCGGGTCGACACCTTTCCGCGGATTAAGCCGAACGGAGGAAGTTTCCCAATCCTCTTGGGGATGGCGGGGGCGCAAGCGAAACCGCATAATGGAAGGCATCAAAAGAGACCCCCTCGCAACGGAGAACAGAGTGAACGCAGAGCAAGGCAGCTGGTCGCGTGACGTGCTCGTCATCGGGATCGGGAACATTCTTTGGGCGGACGAAGGCTTCGGGCCGCGCGCGGCGTCGTGCTTCCACAAGCGCTTCCGGGACGTGCCCGGCGTCGACGTGATGGACGGCGGCACGCTCGGGAACTACCTCATCAACGAGATCACGTCGAGCCGGCGGATCCTCGTCTTCGACTGCTGCGACTTCAAGAGCGAACCGGGCACTTTCCGCGTGCTCTCGGGCGAGGAAGTCTCGCTCTGGCGCTCCACCAAGATTTCTCCCCACCAGACGGGTTTGAACGACCTCCTCGCGATGGCCGAGATGATGGGGTCCACCCCGGAGTCCCTCGTCGTCGTGGGCGTGCAGCCCGAAGTCCTGGACGACTACGGCGGGAGCCTTTCGGCCACGTGCCGCGCGCGTCTTGCGGACGCCATGGACGCGGCCGCGAAGGTGATGGCCGACTGGGGGTATCAGCTCGAAGAACGTACTGAAGAAGAGCGCGCGGCGCTCCCGCCGCTTGCCTGGGACGAGCTCGAGATGGACGCGTACGAAGCGGGCCGCCCCTCGGACGACGACGCCTGCCGCGCAGGCGACGAGCGCTTCATGCGCCGCGTCGCCGGCCACCGCGAGAATCCCTTCGAAGATCTTTGAGGTCTGAAGGGAACCGCAGGACGCGACAACGAACGGATTTGAAGGTGCGGACGCCGGTGGTGCCGGTGAACCGGAAAGCACCCCGGCGTTCCGCCCGTTTTTTGAAGAAGAACAGTTTCACGATTGGGAGGTGACGGACGCATGTGCATCGCTCTACCGATGCGGGTCGTCGAATCGGACGGCTTCACCGCACTTTGCGAACGCGCGGGCCGCACGCGCCGCGTCAACACGATGCTGGTGGGCGAGGTCCCGCCCGGCACGATTCTCTCCGTCTTCATCGATCAGGCGCTGCGCACCATGACGGAAGAGGAAGCCGAAGAGACCGATCGGGCGTTGGGCGCCCTCGCAGACGTGATGAGCGGGTTGGATGCGCCTGCGGGCACCGTCTTCACGCAGGAGGACGCCGACCGCGCCGTCGCGACGGGCTTTCCCGATCTCAACGACCCGGACCACGGGTTGCCCGAACATTTGAAGGCCCAGCTGAGGGCGCAGAAGGAGAACCGCGCATGAGCCGCTTTACGAAGGTCGTCGTCATCGATCCCGCCACCCATCCCGGATTCGTGCGCATGCGCGAGAAGGAAGGGTTCACCGAATTCGGCGAAGCCGAGGTCGACGCCATGGTGAAGGCGCCGGGTCTGAAGTTCGTCGTCTTCGCGGACGATCCGAACAAGCAGAAGGAAACGCTCGACATCGTCGTGATCGCCCCGGAAGTGAAGAAGACGCTCCCGCAGGTCGAGAGCGCCTGGGTGACCGACACGGCCGTGGGCCGGGCGTTGGCCGCCCGCTGGGGGATGCGAAAGCTCCCGGCCGTCGCGCTCTTCCGCGGGGAAGCGTTCTTGGGCGCCGTCGAAGGCCTCTCCGACTGGGGCGCCTACGAAGCGGGGTTGGCCGAAATCGCCTCCCGCACGGCCCCGCAGAAGCGCACGATCGCGGTGCTCACGAAGCAGGCGGAAGACTGAGCCCGAAGCCGCCTGTCTTCACGCACCCACCCACAGGACACGAATTCAGAAATACCGAAACTTCAAGGAGAAACCCCCTATGGCCTCGGAATGGATGGTGAACGCCGAACGATGGAACGCCGTCGACAAGCTTCCGCCCGACGTGGCGCGCCGGGCGGCGCAGCAGACCGTGACGTTCCTCGAAACGGTCCGCGACCTCGCGCAGGCGTACCTCGAGGGCCCCGATGAGAAGGAACCGCTCCACCACGTCTGGGACTTTTCCGAAATGGACGGCGCGACGCTCGACTTCCTGCTCGCGACGATCGGCGAAGGCGAAGTGCGCATCACGCTCTGCGGCGGCGAGGCGAAGGTGGGCGACACGGGCGTCCCGGGGCTCTGGCGCGTGGAAAACGGCAAAGCGGGCGCCGGTTCGTTCGTTTTGGCGCGCCTTCCGCGCTGCGTGACGGTCTTGGCGAACACAGGTCTTGACGCTGTCCCTGACGTCGTCAACCGCGGCCCGGACGTCTTCGCCGCCCCGGCGATCATCGAAGAGCTCCGCCACCAGATCCGGGAGGCGGACTTCAGCGTGATGCCCGAAGACCCGGTCTTCGCGATCGAATTGACGCGCCAGCCGATGTCGCCCGGCGACCGCACGGCGCTCTATTCCACGCTCGGGCGCGGGAAGGTCGACGTGGAGCTTCGCGGCTTTTCCGACTCCCGCATCCAGCAGACCGCGATCCGGGGCTTGTGGCACAGCACGATCACGAACAACATCGGGAAGACCCTGATGGAGAGCTACGTCGTCGCGCAGATTCCGCCTGAAGTGCCGATCGCGAACGAAGAGTTCAAGGACACCGTGACGAAGTGTGGGGAACTGATCGACTGGGTCTCGCAGGACCTGGAGCGCGGGGTCTTCGGCGGGACGACGGCGTAAGCCGGGCCCGCAGGCCGCACTGACACTTCATCAACCCACCCGAAGGAATAAACGACAAGAATGACGGAAGCCAAGGAACCCCGTTTTTCGACGAGCGCCGAAGTCGAGGCGATGCTGGAGCAGACCCGGAACGCCCGCATCGGGGACGACACCCGCATGCAGTGCAAGGTCTGCTGGCACGTCTACGACCCGGAAGAAGGCTGCCCCGAGCAGGGGATCGACCCGGGGACGCCGTTCTCGGCGCTGCCCGACTACTTCGTCTGCCCGGACTGCGGGCACCCGAAGGACGCGTTTCTGCCGTTCGATGAAACGATTGGGTGAGCGGCTGAACGCTTGAACGTCTCACACGCCCGTCGGGGATGAGTCCCTTCGAAGGCGCCGTCTTGGTCTTTTGACCGGGGCGGCGCCTTTTTCATGGGAATCTGATTCCGTGGCCCGGCTCCCATTGCTTCCTCACGCGCGCCCGCGCGGCGAACGGCTGTGCCGCAAAGCCCCGTCAGGCCCTCAACGCCGACCCTCCGGAAGAAGAACAGCCTTCCGGGTACCGTCCGCCTTGCCTTCTG
>NZ_JH604873.1:0-29815 GCF_000250875.1 Sutterella parvirubra YIT 11816
CGCCGGGTCGTCCGCCGCTCGTGCGGCGTGCGCGCCCGGGAGGGCGAGCGCCAGGGCGGCGAGAAGAGCACCGAAGAGAGCGCCGAAGCGCGCCGACGCCGACGGGCGTCGGCGGGCGGGAGTCGGGAAAACCGGCTTTCCGTCGGCAGGAAGACGGGGTGCGCGCATGGTTGAGAACGAAAGACGAGGAACAGAGAAGTATACTTTGGAGAGGATTCCGGAGACTCGCCCGCCATGGATTTGAACCCGACGACGCCGCTCTTTGACGACCTTCCGGTCGAGGACGCACCGGTTGCGCCGATGCACGCCGATGCGGCGTTGGTGCGCTTGGGCGAGAAGCTCCCGAAGGGCGTGCGGCTGGGAACCTCGAGTTGGAACTTCCCCGGCTGGCGCGGCATCGTCTATTCGCCTTCGAGCGGCTCGCGCCGGATGGCGGCGGAAGGCCTCGCAGCCTACGCCGCGCATCCGATCTTCCGCACGGTCGGGATCGACCGCAACTTCTACCGGCCGCTCTCCGCGACGGAGTTCGCACGCTTCGGCGCGCAGGTCCCCGACGACTTCAGCTTTCTCGTCAAGGCGCCGAGGCTCGTCACGGACCCGTTCCTGCGGCACGAAGGCGGCCGCGTGGCGGGCGTCAACGCCGACTTTCTGAATCCGAAGCTCGCCTTCGAGCGGTTCCTGAAGCCCGTCGAACAGGGGCTCGGGGACAAGACGGGGGCGCTCGTCTTCGAAATCTCGCCCTGGCCCCGGGGCGCGCTCCGGAAGGCCGGACTCGTTCCCGAGGTGGTGGAGAGAATCGGGGCGTTCTTCGAGGCGCTCGCCGAAAAAGCGGTGGTCGCGCGGGTTCTCGCTGCGGAATTCCGCAATCCCGAGCTCCTGACGCCCCGCATGATGCGCACCTTGAAGCGCGTCGGCGTGCGGCCCGTTCTGGGCGTGCACCCGTCGATGCCGGACGTGCGTCGGCAGATTTCGGCGCTCCGCTGGTACGAAACCGAGACGCCTGAGGATGCGGCGGCCGCCGCGGTCGACGACTGGCGCTTCTCGGGACCCTTGGTGATCCGGTGGTCCTTGGCGCAGAACCAATTCTTCGAGCGCGCCCGGCGCGAGTGGACGCCCTTCAACCGCATCGTTTCCGCCGACCCCGCGACGAGGACGCTCCTTGCCTCTTTGATCGTGCGCGCCGCGCGAAGCGGTCAGCCCGTCTGGGCCGTCGCGAACAACAAGGCGGAGGGCTGCGCGCCCTTGACGATGCGCGCCATGGCGGAGAGCGTCGTCAACCTGTGGGCGGCGGCCGAAGAGCGTGAGGCGCGCGCGGCGTTGGAAGCCGAGGCGCGCGCCCGGCGCGAGGGCCGTCAGTTGGAGAAGGAGAAGGCGGAAGGACCGCTGGCGTCGGACAAGTCCGAAAAGCCCGAAGCCGACGATCCCTCCTGATTCGCTCACCAAAGGGTGAGGACGCCCCGCTTCGCCTTCCCCTTGAAGAGGTCCGGATCGGGCGACTTCGCGAGCGCCTTCTTCGGCGTCCCGCAGAGGATGAAGCAGACGATCGTTTCGGCCTCGGGGTCGTAGAGCCCGTCGGGCTCTGCAAAGTCGCATGCGGACACCGTCTTCGCCGCGAAGCCTCGGGCCTGAAGGACGGTGAGCACGCTCTGGAGCGCGGCGCCCGCGGTGACCGCCTGCTCCAACGCCTCGCGGGGGTCGGCGTCCGCCGCGGGCTTCTTCATGATGAGGGCGAGAAGCCCCGCACCCTTCTTCGCCTTGTCTGCGGCCTTCGCTTTGGATTCGTCGTCGGCGTCTTCAGGAAGCCTGGCGACGTAGAGCGCGGCCAAGCGGTCCCGCGACTTGATCGAGACCAACCGCACGGGGAAGTCCTTCGCGTGGGAGGGCGCGCGCATGGCGGCGCGGCCGCAGAGCGTGAGCGTCTCCTCGTCGGGGCCGGGTGCTTCCTGGTGTTTGGGGCCGAGCGACTCGCGGGCAAGAAGTGCGGAGAGCACCGCCGCCTCGCGGCGCTTCGAGGCCTTTTCTTCCGCCTTCTCCGCCTTCTCGGCCTTTTCGGTCTTGGCGCTCTTCACGGGCGAATAGCGCTTGTCGGTCGGGACCATGCCGTTCAAATCGTCGACGCCCGGCGGGAGCTTCCCCAAAAGCTTCGACGCGAGCACGCGGGTGTTCTTCGTCGCGGGGTCGTAGACGCTGCGCACTTCGTAGACGTGGCGCCAGCCGTTTTTCTGCAGGCGCCGCACGACGGCCGTGCGCACCTTGTCGGGGCCCCAGGTGGGCGTTGCGGGAGCCTTCTTCTCGGTCTTCTCGCTCATGATTGAGTGTTCCATAAGGTGAGTACTCATATTGTGCGCTCGGGGAGCGCCCGCCGACAAGGTTGCTTCGGGACGAATCGAATCCGACATATCACCCAAAACGCGGCGGATGGCGGGTGAGGAAAATCGGCGACAATGGTGCATCCGAACTCGATTTCCGCCACCCCTGAAGGAAGCCCTCATGCGCACGATTTGGGACATCTCGCCGCGACTTCATCCCGCGACGCCGGTCTTCCCCGGCGACACGCCCTTCCAGGTCCTCTGGAACGAACGCATCAACGACGGCGGCTGCGCCAACGTCTCCACCATCCACATGAGCCCGCACGCGGGCGCCCATGTGGACGCACCGATGCACCTGGACAGCAAGGCCTGCGACATCGCGAGCCTGCGCTTGGAAACGTTCATCGGGCGCGCACGCGTGGTGGACTTGTCCGAGAGGGAAGGCGACGCGTCGCCCATCACGATCGACGAGATGCCGGACGGGCCGCTCCCCGCACGGCTTCTTCTGAAGACCCGCAAGTCGCTCCCGGAAGGCTGGTGCACGGACTACCGCCCCTTGGCGCCCGCGATGATCCGCGAGCTTCATGAGCGCGGGGTCGTCCTGATCGGGATCGACGCACCGAGCGTCGACCCGGCCGAGAGCCGGGACCTCCCCGCCCACCGCACGGCGCTCGTGCACGACATGCTGATTTTGGAAAACCTCGACTTCCGGGATGTGGAAGGCGGCGACTATGAGCTGATCGCGCTGCCGCTCCGGTTGGAGGGCGTCGAAGCGAGTCCGGTGCGCGCCGTGCTACGCTCGTGGATCCGTTGATTCACACCAGAGGAAAGGCTTCGCCCATGTCCACGCAGATTTTCGAGCGTCCGGTCCACATCCGCTTCAGCCACTGCGACCCTGCGGGGATCGTCTTTCACCCGCAGTACTACTACATCCTCAACGCGCTCATGGAGGACTTCTACCTCGAGGTCCTCGGCACGGGCTTCATCGAGACGTGGAAGACCTACGGCGTGGGCTTCCCGATCGCGGGGATCCGAAGCGACTTCGCGGCGCCGTCGCGCGCGGGTGATAAGTGCGTGGGGCGCCTCTGGATCGAGCGCCTGGGGGAGAGCTCGGTGCGCTTCGCGATGACGGTGCACATGGGTGAGGAACTGCGCCTTCAGTGCGTCGAGACGGCCGTCTGCGTGCGTCCGTCGGAGTCCGCCAAGGGCGGGCTTGAGAAGGCTACGATTCCGGACGTGATCCGCGAGAAGTTCGCGCCCTACGTCCGCGACGAGGATCTCCCGGTGCTGGAGCTGCGCGCCTGAGCGGCCTTCAACGCCGAACATGAAGAGGCCCCGGGGTTTCGACGCCGGGGCCTTTTTGTACCTTCCCGTCAGGGGAGCTCGTGAAGCGTCGGCTTCCCGGGCCAGAGCGCCTGCAGAACCGTTTCGCGGGCGGCGTCGGCGCCGGTCGCGAAGAATTCCGCGCTTCCGATGTGACCGTCCTCCGCGCGAAGAAGTCCCTCTTCCGTGAGGCGGCGCACGAGCTGCTGCGCGACCGCGGGCGCGGGGTCGAGGAGTTCCGCGTCGGGCACCGCACGGGCGATCGCGTCCGAGAGGAACGGATAGTGCGTGCAGCCGAGGACGATCCGGTCGGCATGCGCGGCGCGCATCTCCGCGACGTAGGCTTCGATGAGGCGCAGGGTCTCCTCACCCTCGAAGTCGCCCCGCTCGACGCATTCCATCAGTCCGGGGCAGCCCTGCGAGAAGAGCTTCACGTCGAGCCCCCGGGCGTCCTTCGCCCAGGCGAGCGCTTCCGCCGCGAGTTTCCCGTACTTGGCGCTCGCCACGGTCTTCGCCGTGGCGATGACGCCGACGACGCCCGTTTCGGTTTCACGCACCGCGGGGAAGACCGCGGGCTCGATCCCGACCACGGGAATCGAGAGCCTCGCGCGCAGGGGCGCCGCGCAGACGGCCGTCGCGGTGTTGCAGGCGAGAACGAGCGCCTTGATGTTCTTCGCTTCCAGGAATTCGACCAGGCGGCCGCAACGCTCCAGGATGAAGTCGTCGGTGCGGTCGCCCCAAGGGGCGAAGCCGCAGTCCGCCGCGAAGACGAGGTCTTCGTGGGGAAGGGCCGCACGGACGGCGCGGGTGACGGAGAGGCCGCCGAAGCCCGAATCCAGAAGTCCGACGGGGCGGTTCTGCGTGTCGGTCACGGGTTGAGCTCCTCCTCAAGGCGCGCCTTGAAGTCGGCGAGGCCGCAGGTGAGCTTGCCGTCGGGCCAGGCGACCAACGGGCGGCGGATGACGTAGAGGTGCTCGGTGAGCACCGCGGCGGCCGCCTTGTCGTCGACCTTGGCGCGCTCCCGGGTCGCGAGGTCGAGCGCGCGCCACGGGCGCGAGCTCGGGTTGATGATCTTTTTGCGCCCGAGTCCGTCGACCCAGAGGCGGACCTGCCAGTCGGAAGGGTGTTCCTGATCGAAGCTGTGGAAGGCGTACTCGATGCCGTGCGCTTCGAGCGCCTTGATCGCGTCGCGCACGGAAGAGCAGCGGGTGATGCCCCAAAGATGAATCATGACGGACTCCTTGTCGGGCCTCAGGCGGCGGCGCGCCCGAGACGGTCGTTGACGGCGGCCCATTCAGGGGTCGCCGGGGGCGCCTCGACGAAGATGCGCGTGGCCCGGGCGTCGTCCAACGCGTGAAGATGATCGTAGAGCTCGGCGCCGTAGTGCAGGACGTCGGGCGAAGCTTCAATCGCGAGCGCGATGCGCTCGGGGGCGAGCGCCTCACGGATCCTCGCGAGCGTCGCGGCGGGCGCCATCAGGGCGACGGGACCGGCGTTTTCCGCCGTCCAGCGAAGCACCGTCTCGACGTACGCATCGGGCTGGGCGAGCTCCAGCTTCGTCTTCGGAGCGTAGTGGCTCTTCAAACGACCGGAGGCGCGGGGCGCGTCCTTCCCGGCGTCGGGAACGGGAACGCCCAGCGTTTCTTCGAGCATCGCGCGGGTGATGACCCCGTGGCGGAGCACCTCGGGGCGGCCCGACGACAGGTTCACCATCGTCGACTCGATCCCGAATTCGCAGGGGCCGCCCTCCAGAATCATGTCGAGCTTCCCCTCGGGCTTCACGCCCAGATCCTGCGCGACGTGCCCGGCCGTCGACGGGCTGATGCGCCCGAACGTGTTGGCGGAGGGGGCGGTGAGGCCCTTCTTGGTCGGGCCCGAGAAGCGCTCCAAAAGCGCATGCGCGACGGGGTGCGAGGGGCAGCGGAGCGCCACCGTGTCCTGACCGCCCGTCACCCAGAGCCCGCAGCGGGGCTTCTTCTTCAGCACGATCGTGAGCGGCCCCGGCCAGTAGAGGCGCGCGAGCGTGCGGGCGGCTTCGGGCACGCCTTCCGCCCAGAAGTCGATCGCGTCGGCGTCGGCGACGTGCACGATGAGGGGATGGTCCGCGGGACGGCCCTTCGCCTTGTACGTGGCGAGCACGGCGTCGGCGTTGTCGGCGTCGGCGGCGAGCCCGTAGACCGTTTCGGTCGGGATGGCGACGAGACCGCCTTCTTCCAGAATGCGGGCGGCGCGTTCCACGGCGTCGAAGTCGATGTCGAAGTTGGGCGTTTCGGTCATGCTGTGAGGTATCCGGAAAAGACGCGGCCGACGTCACGGATCGGACGCCGGCCGTTCGCGTTGAGCCGAAAGAGTATCAGATCGGCTCGGGAAGACCAAGCACGCGGGCCGCTTCGCGGGCGCGCGCCATCGCAAGTTCACCCGTGGGCGCGACGACGGTGACGTGCCCCATCTTGCGGGCGGGGCGAGCCTCTGCTTTGCCGTAGAGGTGAAGCTTCACGCCGGGAATGCTGAGAAGCTTTGCCCAGTCGGGCGTTGCGGCTTCGCCCTTCTCGTCGAACCAGAGGTCCCCCAGAAGGTTCAGCATCACGGAGGCGCTGTGCTGCTCGGTCGAGCCGAGCGGGAGCCCCGCCATCACGCGCACCTGCGCTTCGTACTGGCTCATCACGCACGCGTCGATCGTCGCGTGGCCGGAGTTGTGCGGGCGCGGCGCCAATTCGTTCGCGAGAATCGAGCCGTCTTCGAGAATGAAGAGTTCCACGCAGAGAACGCCCCGGTAGTCGAGCGCTTCGGCGATGCGGCCCGCGTATTCGCGGGCGCGGTTCGCGGTGGCGTCATCGATGCGGGCGGGCATCACCGAGACGGCGAGGATGCCGTTGCGGTGGACGTTCTCCGAGACTGGGAAGGTCTTCGTTGCGCCGTCCAGACCGCGGCAGACGATGACGGAGACTTCGAGCTTCAGGGCGAGGCGCTTCTCCAGCACGCATTCCACCCCGCCGAAAGCGCGGAAGGCTTCGAGCGTCTCCTCGACGTTCGCGACGCGGGCCTGGCCCTTGCCGTCGTAGCCGAGGCTCGCGGTCTTGAGGATGCCGGGGAAGAGTTCCGCCGGGAGCGCCGCGACGTCGGCTTCGGACGCGACGCGCGCGTGGGGCGCGACGGGCACGCCGGCGCGCTTGATGAAGGCCTTCTCGACGTTGCGGTTCTGCGTCGCGGCGACGGCGTCGGCGGAGGGCGTCGTGCGAAGGCCCGCGTCGGCGAGGGCACGCAGGCTCGCGGCCGGGACGTTTTCGAATTCGGTCGTGACGGCGCGCACGGTCTGCGCGAGGGTTCGGAGCCCCTCGGCGTCGTCGTAGCGGGCGGCAATCTGCCGGAGCGCCACCTCACCCGCGGGGGAGGTGGCGCCGGGTTCCAATACCGCCACGTGGTAGCCCATCGTCGCGGCGGCCTGCGCGAACATGCGGCCCAGCTGGCCGCCACCCATGAGGCCGAGCGTTTCGCCCGGGAGAAGGACGTCGTGATCCATCGTCGTCGTTCCTCAGAGCGTTTCGAGGGGCAGCGTCATCGCGCGGGCCTTGGCGTTCTGCGCGATGCGGAAGTCGGCCAAGCGGCGCGCGAGCGTCTCATCCGTGACGGAGAGGATCTGCACGGCGTAGAGCGCGGCGTTGGCGGCGCCGGCTTCGCCGATCGCGAAGGTCGCGACCGGGACGCCCTTGGGCATCTGCACGATCGAGTGGAGGCTGTCGACGCCGCGGAGGTACTTGGACGGGACCGGCACGCCGCAGACGGGCAGCGTGCACTTCGCGGCGATCATGCCGGGGAGGTGCGCGGCGCCGCCCGCACCCGCGATGATCACGCGCAGACCGCGTGAGCGGGCGCCTTCGGCGTACTCGAACATTTCGTCGGGCATGCGGTGCGCGCTCACGACGCGGGCTTCGAAGGGAACGCCGAAGTCCTTCAACATGCGCGCGGCGTGCTGCATGACGTCCCAGTCGGAGTTGCTGCCCATGACGATGCCGACGACGGGCCGTTCGTTCGTTTCAAGCGTGTTCTGCATGGCGGGTGTGGCCTCTGAAAAGAAAGTTGGAAAGTTGAAAAACGCAGGGGAAAGCGGGGCGCGTGTGAGCGCGGCGCTTTCCCCTGCGGGCCCGCCCGTCGTGTGCTGGGCGGGCCGGAGGGTCGGAGTCGGAGACGGCGCTTACGGCTCGATGTCGGTGCCGGTCAGGCGGCGCAGCGCCTCACGGTACTTGTCCGCGGTCTTCTCGACGATGTCGTCGGGAACCTTCGGGGCGGGCGGGGTCTTGTCCCAGGGCTGCGTTTCGAGCCAGTCGCGGATGAACTGCTTGTCGAAGCTCTTCGTAGAGGTGCCGACTTCGTAGTCTTCGGCGGGCCAGAAGCGGGAGGAGTCGGGCGTGAGGACTTCGTCCATCAGGCGGACCTTCCCTTCGGCGTCGATGCCGAACTCGAACTTCGTGTCGGCGATGATGATGCCCTTCGTCGCGGCGTATTCGCTCGCGCGGCGGTAGAGTTCCAGCGTGGCGTTGCGGATGGTGTTCGCGACCTCTTCACCGTAGAGCTCGACCACGCGCTCGAACGTGATGTTCTCGTCGTGCGTGCCGACTTCGGCCTTCGCGGCCGGGGTGAAGATCGGTTCGGGGAGCTTTTCCGCCATGCGCAGACCCGCCGGGAGCTTGATCCCGCAGACGGCGCCCGTTTCGCAGTATTCCTTCCAACCGCCGCCGATGAGGTAGCCGCGGGCGACGCATTCGACGAGGATGGGCTTCAGCTTCATCGCAACCACGGCGCGGCCGCGGACCTGGTCGGCTTCTTCGGGACGAACGACCGATTCGGGATCAATCCCCGTGAGGTGGTTCGGGAGGACGCCGTCCAGCTGCTTGAACCAGAAATTCGTGATGGCGGTGAGGACCTTGCCCTTGCCCGGGATCGGGTCGCCCAGGATGACGTCGAAGGCGGAGATGCGGTCCGAAGCGACGATGAGGAGCTTGTCCTCGCCCACGGCGTAGCTGTCGCGGACCTTGCCGCTGTAGACCTTTTGAAGAGAAGGAATGCGCGTCTGAGAAAGACCCGACATGATGGGTGTCTCCTTGGAGAATGGGGGTTGGGTGGAAGGTCCGCACCGATTGTATCGCCGGGCGGGCCTTCGGACGGCGCTGAGGGCGAGGCATCGCCTTTGTGTGAAAATGTTCAGGGCGAAGCGTCCGCAGGAGACGGGGCTCTTCAGACGATCCAGCTCCAGAGGACGGGCCCGGCAACGGCGAGCCAGGTGAGCCCGCAGATCACGAGCGCGAAGAGCACCGCGGCGCTCCCCATGTCCTTGGCGCGGCCGGCGAGCGGGTGGATTTCCGGACCGAAGCGGTCGACGACGGCTTCGATCGCCGAATTCGTGATTTCGGCAAAGAGCACGAAGAGCACGCTGTTGACGAGGAGCATATTCTCCAGGATCGTCACCGGAAGAAAAAGCGCGATCGGAATCATCACGATCGCCAGCGCGCACTCCTCGCGGAAGGCGGCTTCGTTCACCCAGCCCGCGCGGATCCCCTGCCAGGAGTAGCGGGTGGCGTTGATGAGGCGCTTGAGGCCCTTCTTGCCTTTGAGGTCTTCGGCGTTGGCGGGCTTCTCGTTGGGTTTGGTCATGGTGTGGAGTGGAGTGGTGGTCGCGGCAAGGGGTTGATCGGCGCACGGTCGTCCGTGCGGTACGCAGGTTTAACCGATCCGGGTGAAAGGGGCGTCAAAAGGAAAAACGCGCGTCCGCCCGCAGAAGGAATCTTCGGGCGAAACGCGCGTTGACGTTCACGACGCCGGCGCCGGTCAGATCACGTTCTGGCGAAGCGTGCCGTCGGCGTAGAGCGCGGCCATGCGGTCGAGCGCGATCGGCTTGATCTTGGCGCCCTGGCCTTCGCAGCCGAATTCAAGGTAGCGCGCCTTGCAGAGCTCCGTCGCGGCCTTGCGGGCGACCTTGAGGAAGTCGCGCGGGTCGAACTTCGACGGGTTCTGAGCGAGGAACTGGCGGACCGCGGCGGTCATCGCGAGACGGATGTCCGTGTCGATGTTGACCTTGCGCACGCCGTGCTTGATCGCTTCCTGGATCTCTTCGACGGGAACGCCGTACGTTTCGCGCATGTCGCCGCCGAACTCGCGGATCGTCGCGAGGTATTCCTGCGGCACGGACGAGGAGCCGTGCATGACGAGGTGGGTGTTCGGGAGGCGTTCGTGGATTTCCTTCACGCGCTGGATCGAGAGCGTTTCGCCGGTGGGCTTGCGCGTGAACTTGTAGGCGCCGTGCGAGGTGCCGATCGCGATGGCGAGGGCGTCCAACTGCGTCGCCTTCACGAAGTCGGCGGCCTGGTCCGGGTCCGTGAGGAGCTGTTCGCGCGTCATGACGGCGTCGGTGCCGTGGCCGTCTTCCTTGTCGCCGCGCATCGTTTCAAGGGACCCGAGGCAACCCAGTTCGCCTTCGACGGAAACGCCGATGCAGTGGGCCATCTCGACGACGCGGCGCGTCACGTCGACGTTGTACTCGTAGGAGGAGACGGTCTTGCCGTCGGCCATGAGCGAGCCGTCCATCATGACGGACGTGAAGCCCGAGCGGATCGAGGCCTGGCAGACGGCCGGGCTCTGACCATGGTCCTGGTGCATGCAGACGGGCACGTCGGGATAGGCCTCGACGGCGGCTTCGATCAGCTTGCGCAGGAAGGCTTCGCCGGCGTACTTGCGGGCGCCCGCAGAGGCCTGCATGATCACGGGGGCGCCGACTTCGCTCGCCGCGGCCATGATGGCCTGAACCTGCTCGAGGTTGTTGACGTTGAAGGCGGGGACGCCGTAACCGTTTTCAGCCGCATGATCGAGCAGCTGGCGCATGGAAACAAGAGCCATGACGAAACACTCCGTTGGGTGTGGAAGGGCCGGGCTTCACGACGCCCGGCCCGTGGTGAACCTAATCCCAATATTGTAGCGTTTCGCGCTCTTCAGCTGTTCAAAATGGTCGGGTCCGCGGCGAGCTGCTTCTTGATGCCGGTGAGGATCGCGCGGGCGAGTTTGTTCTGGTGCGCGGAGCTCTTCAGGAGCTTTTCTTCTTCGGGGTTCGAGATGAAGGCGGTCTCGACCAAAATCGACGGAATGCCCTGGCCTTTCAACACCGCGAAGCCCGCCTGCTCGACCTGCGCCTTGTGGAGGCGGTTGATGCGCTTCATCTCGCCCAGGACGGCGGAACCGAGCGACAGGCTGTAGCCGATCGTCCAACTTGAAGTCATGTCGACCAGAACGCTCGCCACGGCCTTGTCGACGTTGGCGATGTTGACGCCGCCGATGAGGTCGGACTCGTTCTGGCTCTTCGCGAGCCACCGGGCGGCGGCGGACGTCGCCCCCTTCTGCGAGAGCGCAAAGACCGAAGAGCCCCTCGCCGTGCTCTTCACCCAGGCGTCCGCGTGGATGGAGACGAGAAGGTGCGCCTTCGCGCGGCGCGCGATCTGCACGCGCCCGCCCAGGCTCACGAAGTGGTCCGACGAGCGCGTCATGATGGCGCGCATGTTGGGTTCGGCGTTGATGAGCTGCGCGAGGCGCTTCCCGATCGCGAGCACCACGGTCTTTTCCTTGGTGCCGCGCCGGCCGATCGCGCCCGGGTCTTCGCCCCCGTGACCGGGGTCGACGACGATGATGAGCTTCGGGGACTTCTTGCTCGCGGGCTTCGAGGCGCCCGCGGTGCTCTTGGGCTTCTCGGCCGCCTTCGGGGGCGACGTGTCCTTGCCCAGCCCCGCGATGATGTCGCCCAGGGGGTCGCCGTCCGTCGACGAGGCTTCGCCCAGAAGGTCCCCCATCGGGTCGTCGTCCTCGGCCATCCCGGCGAGGATGCGGCCCACGGGGTCGCGGGGGTGTTCTGGGTAGATGTCGAAGACGAGGCGATACTGGTAGTCGCCGAAGGGCTTCAACAGGAAGACCTCGGGCTTCACCTCGGTTTTGAGGTCCATGACGAGGCGCACGACGCCCGGGCTGTGCTGTCCGACGCGGATCGCCGCGACGTAGGGGTCGTCCGCCTTCACGTCCGCGATCTGACGGCGCAGCCCCTCGGTGAGCGCGAGCCCCTCGATGTCGACGACGAGGCGCAGGGGCTTCGCCGATCGCACGAAGAAGTGCTTGTATTGAAGCGGCGCGTCCGACTCGAGCGTCACGCGCGTGTACTCCTCCGCGGGCCACATGCGCACGGCGACCATGTTCGCGGTCTTGGCGGAAGCGGCGATCGGAACGAGCGTGAAGAGGAGCGTTCCGGCGGCGGCCTGAAGAAGAACGCGGCGCTGCGTCATTGCCCGTCCGCTCCTTCGAGGGCGGCCGCGACCGCACGGCCCGCGTCCGTCAGGGCCTCGACTTCGGCCCTGCGGCCCAAACCCTCGTGCGAGAGCCGCACGATGAGGTCCGCGGCGGGCAGGTACGGTTCGGCGCGCGCGCTCCATTCGGTCGCGCAGATGCGCCCCGGCCCGAACATCTCGCGAAAGCCCGCTTCGTCGAACTCTTCCGGATACTCGAACCGGTAGAAGTCGAAGTGATGGAAGTCGTACCCGTCGACGGGGTAGGACTCCAGGAGCGCGAACGTCGGGCTCTTCACCGGACCCGTCCACCCCCAGGTGCGCAGCATCGCGCGCACAAGCGACGTCTTCCCGGCGCCCAAATCCCCCTCAAGACGCAAAGCGAGCCCTTCCGGGCGCACGAGGCGCACGGCGGCGGCAAGATCGCTTCCCAAGCGGTCCGTGTCGTCGGGGTGAGGGAGCGCGCGGCGGAGGATGGCGTTCGGCATGGGGCAGGGCGTTCGGTAGGTTTGGTGGGCGGGGAATCCGGACGGATTCGCAGATTCACGTTAAAAGAACCATTTTAGGGCGCGGGTCAGCGAATCCTTGGCCGGTCCCAAGGACCACAAGACGAGAAAGCGCGACTAGATGAAACAAAATGTAAAACGCCCTTGTCAGCTCTTCCGCACCTCTGCATAATTCGAATCTCTGATCTGAACGGCCTCAAACGAAGCCGAACGGAACGGAAAAAATCAGGTTGCCGGTGTAGCTCAGCTGGTAGAGCAGCGCATTCGTAATGCGAAGGTCGGGAGTTCAAATCTCTTCTCCGGCACCATGACAAGCCCGTACGGTTGAAGGCCGTGCGGGCTTTCCCATTTTCGGACTCCGGAAAAGCCGCTCCGCCCGACCCGCTCAGAACTCCTCGTTGGAAGGCGCACGCCCCGAAGGACGTGCGCTTTCGTCGTCTTGAAGGCTACTTCTTCGCGTCGGTCGCGGCGCCTTGGCCCAACCACTTGCCGCCCACCGATTCGGAGAGCTTCTGCAGAAGAATCCCGCCGACGCTCGCCGCGGAGACGCCCTCTGCGGAGAAGGCGCCGTCGACGTAGCGGATGTTTTCGAGCACGATCGAGCCCGAGAGCTTGTCCTCGACCTTGGCGATCTTCTTCCCGACGCTTTCCTTGCCGGCAAGCTGCGCGACGATGCCCGCCAACCCCAGCGCGCCGCGGACCGTTTCGGTCTGCTTTTCGCCGAGCTGGTCGACTTCGGCGCGGGCGATGATGATCCGGGGCGGTTCGCCCCCGGCCACGTCCATGCCGGTCAACGACGCGCTCTTCCAGCTCATGAGGCCGCTCCCCTTCGCGTTCACGAGGTCGAGCGACGTGAGCGACGCATCACCCTTCCAGCTGGGGACGTCGTCCGCGAAGCCCAAACGCCCGCGAAGCTCCACCGTGCCCGCCTTGGCGCCCACGCCGGCGTAGCCGCGCATCAGGTTGCCGTACGGGGCGAGCCCCACCTTCTGCGCTTCGACGTCGAGCGAAGCGGCGACGGGCGAGATCCCGAAGTTCCCGGCGACGTTGAGCGTCCCTCCGCCCACGCCCGCCGAGAGGTCGAGCACCGACTGGGTGCCGGCTTTCGACGAGAGGTTCTTCACCGTGACGTTGACGTTTTCGAGCTGCGCGTCGCCCTTGGGCGAGATCGTTTCGTCGCGGAAGGAGAAGCGCGAATTCTTGAGTTCGGCCGTCCCGACGGACCACTGCCAGGCGGGAGCCGTCGAAGCGGACTTCTGCGCCAGGGCCTTTTCGTCGGTCTTCTCTTCCTCACCCGAGGCGAGCCCTTCGGTGAAGTTCAGCCCCGCCTTCGTCATCACGGCCCGGATGTCGGCGCTCGTGACGTTCACGCGGTCGATCTGCGCGGAGGAGGTCCCCGTGTCGATCGAGGCGATCTTGACGGAAGCGGACTTGACGGCCGCCATGCTCGCGCCCGCCTTCGTGAGCGCGAGGTTCGCAAGCGACGCGTCGCCCGAGAGCTTCACGCGCTCAGGCGTCCCCTCCGCCTTCATGTTCATCGTGAACTGACCGGCGAGGTCCGCCCCCATCACGCTCTTCACGTAGGGCGAAATCTGCGCGAGGGCCAGCTTCGAAGCGTTCAAGGTGAAGCTCCCGCCCACCGGGCTCACCGACACCGTGCCGGAGCCGTTCATCGAGCCGCCCAGAACGTTCATCGAGAAGCTCGCCTTGCCCGGGTCGCCCGAGGAGGCGAGGTTCTGAACCTCGGCCTTGAGGTTCGCGACCGAGAGCGACGCGGCGGGCGCCGTGGTGCGGTCCGTGAAGGTGACGCCGACGTCTTCGACCGCCACGCGGCCCAGGCGCCAGCTCCAGGCGGCGGACGAGCCCGCATCGGACGCGGAGGAGGACGCCTCCGCAGCCGGGGCCGCAGCTCCGGTTCCGGCCTTCGGCATCGCGCCCGAAAGGCCCACGCCGTCGGCGTTCCGCTCCGCCGCGACGCGCACGCCCCGGATCAGCACTTCGTCGACGTCGGCCGAAGCCTTCGTCGGGTCGACCGACTTGAGGGTCACGCGGGCGAGCTTGAGGGAGGCGGGGGTCTTCATCGTCTTCCCGGCGCCCGTCGTCAACGCCACGTCGGCGAGCGACGTCGTGCCGGAGACGTTGATCGCGGCGGGTTCGCCGCCGGTCGCGTTCCGGAAGAAGACCGAGGTGTCGGTCGAAAGCTTCGCCGAGGCGAGGGTCAGCCCTTCGGGAAGGGCGTCCGGGACGAGGCGCGCCAGGGGCGTGACGTCGAGCCCGTCGATCTTGAGCCGCATCTGGGCTTCCAGGGTCGAGCCGAAGGGCTTCGTGGAGCCTTCGGCGACCACCGGCGTGCCGTTCCAGTTGAGGGAGAGCTTCGGCGTGACGAGGCTCTCGCCCCCGGCTTCCATCGTGCTCACGAAGGGGAGCGCGAGTTCGACGTCGGTCAAGCGCTCTTCGATCCCGCGGGTGGTGTCGACGAGCGCAAAGGAGCTGTTTTTGACCGAGATGTTGTAGACGGCGAAGGCGGGAATGCCGCCCGGGTCGGAGGACGCCTCCGCGGCGGGGGCGGCGTCGCCCGTGGAGCCCGTGAGCTTTTCCAGTTCCGCGATGTTCTCGTCGTTCACCGTCGCGGTGACCTTGAGGCCGTCGATCGTGAGTTCCGAGAGGACCGGCGCCATCTTCGTGATCGTCTCGGCGCTCGCGTCGACGCGCAGGAGCCCCAATTCAAGAAGGGGCGCCTCCCCGCGGCGGCTCGCGATCGTGAGCCCGCGGATTTCATAGACCCAGGTCCAGGGATTGAAGTCGACGGCGTCGAGCGTCACCGTGCGGCCCAGCTTCTGGGCGACGGTTTCCTCAAGGATCTGCCGGGAGTAGTGCGGTACGGCCCAATAGCCGATTCCGGCGTAGAGCGCTGCGCCCACGGCGACCGTGACGGCGGAGAAGGCGAAGAGTTTGCGCATGTCGGATCCTCGTGCGGTTCGTTTCTTCCATTATGGAGTGTTTCCGCACGGGATCCAACGGTATTAAAGAAGCGTGACGATTTCTTCCATCGGAAGTCGCGATTTGGGACGCACGGCGTTCGCATCCGCCGGATCACCCACCCCGACCGCGAGCCCGACGACCACGTGACGGCCCTCCCGGGCGATGCCGAAGATCTCGTCGACCTGCTCGAACCAGAGGCCGCCCAAAACCGTCGTCTGCACGCCGATCTGCGCGGCGGCCATCAGGACGAAGCCGAGCGCGATGTGGACCTGCTCGGACGCCCACCGCTCCGCGGCCGCCTGATCGCGGCAGTAGGCCTTCGCGGCCGTGCGGCGGAGCTGATCGATTTCGTCCGCCTTGGCGCCGGAGGGAAGACGCCCGTCCGCCACTTCCTGGGCGAAGAGCTTGTCGAGCCAGGCGTCTTCGCCGACGTTCTTTTCGATGGCGAGGAGGATCACCGCGTCGGCGTGCCGCACGCGCTCGATGTTGAAGTCCTTGACGGCGGGCATGAGCTTCGCGCGCGCTTCGGGACTCGCCACGACGTAGTGGTGCCAGGGTTGGATGTTGACGGAGGAAGGCGCCAGACGGAGCACTTCAAGGAGCGCCTCCATCTGTTCGCGGGAGATGTGCTTCGCCGGGTCGTAGTGCTTCGTCGTGAAGCGGCGGCGGGCGGTTTCGAGAACCTGTCGAACGGCTTCGGTCATGGGGGTACCTCTGCAAAAGGGGTTTTGTGTCGGACCATTCTATGACGAAGCCGGGGCCGATGGTTTCCGTCTAAGGTGAGGGCGGCGTGGGCGCGGCGGGCGGCGCGTTCACGTTGTTGCGCGCAACGAGCGCCGCGTAGATCGTCCAGCCGGAGAAGACCGCAAGCGTCGCCAGCTTCATCGTGAAGGCGTCCATCGTGAGGAGCACGTAGAAGACGTAGAGAAGCGCGACGGTCGTGTTGAAGACGATGAGGCGGGGCTGCCGGAGCTTCGCGTGGTCGAGCCGCACGAGAAGGTAGAGGGGCGCGATGCAGCTCACGTACGGGATGATGTTCGTGACGACGGAGAGGTCGACGAGGACGGAGAACTGTCCGAAGAGCGAGGGCGTCGCCGAGATCGCCACGAGGACGGTCTGCACGAGCGTGATCACGACCATCCCGGCGATCGGGACGTCCTTGCGGGTCACCTTCCTGAAGATGCGCGGGAAGTAGCCGATGTCGGCCGAGGATTTCAGCACCCGCGAGAGCGTGAACTGCCAGGCCATCATCGAACCCGTGCAGGAGAGGCCCATCAGGATCGTCAGAACCTTGGCGGTCGTCCCGCCGAAGAGCGACGCAAAAACGATCCCAAATGGAGCCGAGGAATCCGCCAGCTCTGCGTTGGGCACCATGCCGCCCACGAGCACCGACGTCGCCACGAAGAAAAACGCGACGCCCACCGTCGCCAGAAGAACAGCTTTCGGAACATTTTTGTCAGGATTGTCGACGGACTCGGAGTTGGCGCAGGCGCTCTCCAACCCGAGGAAGGACCAAAGAAGCATCGGAAGCGCGGCGTGCACGGCGTCTGCGACCGGCATCCCCGAGGGGTTCCAGTTCGCGGCGAAGAGCGCCGCGCTGAAGTGAAAGGGCCCCACCGCGAGGAAGATGAGAAGCGGGATGAGCACGCCCCAGAAGACCGCGGCCGAGAGCCGCCCCGTCACCTTGGGGCCGCCGAAGTTGGCGAGGGTCGAGAGCCAGAGGAGCGCCACCGTGATGAGGCCCGACGTCCAGGGCGAGAGCGCGAAGCCGAGGAAGTCGGTGAGGTAGCTCACCGAGGTGATCCCGATCGCCACGTTCGCGATGACGAGCGAGAGCCCGTAGGTGTAGTTCGTCATGAAGGAGCCCGAGCGCCCGAACGCGTACTCGGCGATGCCGCCCAGGCCCCCGCGGTGGCGCGAGAGCATCCCGCACTTCGCAAAGCAGTGGGAGAGCGCGAGCACGCCCGCGATCGTCACGCCCCAGGCGAGAAGCGAGATCATGCCGATCTTCGCCGTCTTGGCGGGGAGCATGATGATCCCGGAGCCGATCATGTTGAGGCCGGTGAGGAAGGTGAGCTGCGTGACGCTCATCTTGTTGCGGGGCATGGCGTTCTCCGATTCGGGTGTTGGGCGAAGAGTCTGCCCCGCGCCCGCGCTTTCGCGGCCGCCGGGGCGGCCGGGAAAGCGTAAGCAGGGGCAAACGTCGCCCGAAAGTGTCCGGACTACTTCCCTTCGGGGCGCATGTGCGGGAAGAGGAGCACGTCGCGGATGGTCGGGGCGTCGGTGAGAAGCATCATGAAGCGGTCGATGCCCACGCCGCAGCCCGCGGTCGGCGCCAGCGCGTACTCAAGCGCCGCGATGTAGTCGGCGTCGTAGTACATCGCCTCGTCGTCGCCGTGGCTCTTCCTTTCAACCTGCGCGCGGAAGCGCTCGGCCTGATCGTCCGGGTCGTTCAGTTCCGAGAACCCGTTCGCCGTTTCGCGTCCCGCGATGAAGAGCTCGAACCGTTCGGTGACGTCGTGGTTTTCGTCCGAGGCGCGCGCCAGAGGCGAAATCTCCGTCGGGTAGTCGATGATGAAGGTGGGCTTGATGAGCTTCTTTTCCGTCGTTTCGTCAAAGAGCGTCATCTGGAGCGACCCCAACCCCGCGTCGATCGGGATATCGGCCTCAAGGCGTTCGAGCTCCGCGCGCAGGTACCCGACCGACGTGAGGTCCGCGTCGGCGTACTGCGGGTTGTACTTGCGGATGGCGTCGACGGGCGTCAACCGGTCGAAGGGCTCCGACAGGTCGATGGTCTCGCCCTGATAGTGGAGAACGGCCGAGCCCGTCGCCTCTTGGGCGACGTGACGAAGGAGCGCTTCGGTGAAGTCCATCTGGTCGCGGTACGTCCAGTAGGTCGCGTAGAACTCCATCATCGTGAATTCCGGGTTGTGACGCGCCGAGACGCCCTCGTTGCGGAAGTTGCGGTTGATTTCGAAGACGCGTTCGAACCCGCCCACCACGAGGCGCTTCAGGTAGAGCTCCGGCGCGATCCTCAGGTACATGTCCATGTCGAGCGCGTTGTGGTGCGTCACGAAGGGCTTTGCGTTGGCACCCCCGGGAATCGGGTGGAGCATCGGCGTTTCGACTTCGAGGAAGCGGTTCGCGATCATGAAGCCGCGGATCGCGGCGATCGCCTTCGAGCGGACGAGAAAGCGCGAGCGCGACTCCTCGTTCATGATGAGGTCGACGTAGCGCTGGCGGTAGCACATTTCGGTGTCGACCAACCCCTTGTGCTTGTCGGGGAGCGGCCGGATGCACTTCGCCATCAGGCGGATGTCGCGCACCGCGACCGCGAGGTCGCCCGCCTTCGTGCGAAAGAGCGTGCCGCGGGCGGCGACGACGTCGCCGAGGTCGAACTGCTTGAAGGCGGCGTAGGCCTCGGCCCCGACCGCGTCCTCCTGCACGAAGTACTGCATCGCGCCCGTGAAGTCGCGCACCGTCGCGAAGCTGGCGCGCCCCATGAGGCGCTTCAGCATCATGCGGCCGGCGACGGCCACTTCGGGGCGTTCGGCTTCGAGCTCTTCGGCGGTCTTGCCGCCGTACTGCGCCGTGAGGTCGCCGAAGAGGTCCTTGCGTTCGAAGTCGTTCGGGTAGGCGACGCCGGCCGCGCGGATTCTCTCCAGCTTCGCGCGTCTTTCCGCCACGATGGCGTTCTGGGCGGCGTCCTGAACTTGGGGTTCCATTTCCGTCATGTTCAACTCCTTCTGTTCGAGTGAGTGCGGGTCCCGGATGTGCGGAGAGCCCGGTCGGGAATCGGCCGAGCTGCGTGAGGGAGCCGTGAGGGGGAGCGAAGCGGAAGGGGCGCGAGCGCGCTCCGGCGGCGGGAGCGCGCGGGTGCGCGGCTCCTGGGCGGGAAGCGGGGTTCGAGTCCTTCCGCGTTCGTTCGGCATGGTCGGCTCCGGACGGGACGCGTCGCTCCGGGCCGGGAACCGGGGCGGCGCGCCCTTCAGGTTCAGCCCTGTCGGATCACCTTTACGGTGTAGCCGCCGTCGGGCTGACGGTAGGCGCCGTGGATGTCCGTTTCGAACCCGGGGAAGTGCGCCCCGATTTCGCAGAGCATCAGGAGGAAGTCGAGCACCGGACGGCTTTCCTCCGTCAGCATCTCGCCGGGCATGACGAGCGGCACGCCGGGCGGGTACGGGAGGATCATGTTGGCGTTGATCTTGCCGATCATCTCCTCGATGCGGACCTCTTCGACTTCGCCCACGAGCTCCTTCTGGAAGGCCGCATAGGGCGTCATCACCATGTCGGGGAGGACGTCGAAGGCCTTGAACATGAGCTCGGGCAGGTTGTGCTCGCGGATGAGCGCGTGAATGCCCTGGGCGAGTTCCTGAATGCGCATCCCTTCGTAGAAGGCGGGATTCGCGGCGTAGAGCGACGGGAGCGCGCGCTTCACTTCAAGGTTGCGGTCGTAGTCGCGGCGGAAGTCGCAGAGCGCACGCAGAAGCCCCATCGCCTTCGTGTTGTCGATCCCCATGCTGAAGAGGAAGAGCAGGTTGTAGGGACCGGTCTTCTCGACGATGATGCCGCGGTCGTCGAGGTACTTCGAGACGATCGAGGCGGGGATGCCGCGCTCGGAGAGCGTGCCGTCCTTGTTCATGCCCGGGGTGAGGAGCGTCACCTTGATCGGGTCGAGGAACATGTGGTCGCCGTCGATGTTCTTGAAGCCGTGCCACGCGTCTTCGGGCTTCAACTCCCAGCAGGCCTTCTCGTCGATGTTTTCCGGCTGCCAGACGTCGAAGAACCAGGAGTCGGTTTCGGCGTGCAGGCGCTTCACTTCCTTGCGGAAGCGGATCGCGCGTTCGATCGACTCGTCGATGAGGCGTCGGCCCACGTTCCCGCGCATCATCGCGGCGGCGGTTTCCGTCGAGGCGACGATCGGGTACATCGGCGAGGTCGACGTGTGCATCATGAAGGCCTCGTTGAAGGTCGCTTCGTTGATCTCACCCTTGACGTGAATCATCGAGGCCTGCGAGAAGGCGGCGAGAAGCTTGTGCGTCGACTGCGTCTCGTAGATGACCTTGCCCGGGACGGCGTCGCCGGACATGCCGCACTTGCCCTTGTAGATCGGGCTGAAGTTCGTGTAGGGGACCCACGCGGAGTCGAAGTGGATCGACTTCACGTCGAGCGTGCGCTTGATGAAGTCCGTGTTGTAGAAGAGCCCGTCGTAGGTGGAGTTCGTGACGACGGCGTGCACCGGCCACGTGGCGTTGGGCGTCTTCTCGACGCGGCCCGCGATCGTCTCCGGCATGAATTCCTTGCGGGGAATGCCGCCCAGGATCCCGTAGGCGTTGCGGGTCGGGCGCAGATAGATCGGCGTCACGTTGCTCATCATCATGAGGTGCGTGAGCGACTTGTGGCAGTTGCGGTCGATCATGATCGTGCTCCCGGACGGGGCCGAGTAGAGGCCGACGATCTTGTTCGCGGTCGAGGTGCCGTTCGTGACGATGTAGCTGCGTTCGGCGTTGAAGGTTTCCGCGATGAACTTTTCGGCTTCGGCGTGCGGACCCGAGTGGTCGAGAAGCGACCCCAGCTCACCCACCGAGACCGAGATGTCCGACTTGAAGGTGTTCGCGCCGAAGAAGTCGTAGAAGATCGTGCCGATGGGGCTGCGCTGGAAGGCGGTGCCGCTCATGTGGCCCGGCGTGCAGAAGGTGTACTTCCCCTGGTCGACGAAGCGGAAGAGCGCGCGGGTCAAGGGCGGCGTGATCGCGTCGACGTACTCCTGGGTCTTCTGCGAGATCGTGAGCGCGATGTCCTCCGCGCAGGAGAGCCCGTACTCGAAGAATTCGACGTTGAACTTCAGGTCCTCCATCGAGGCGTCCGTCACGTCGTCGCTGTTCGAGAAGGCGTAGACGGGGAGGAAGTCGTTGAAGGCGTGGATGCGCTGGCAGAGGTCCTTCGGGCACGTGTCCCAGTCGATGATCACGCCGCAGAGGCGGGCGTTGTTCTCGACGATGCGCATCAGGTCCTCGGCGTCGCTCGCGAAGACCACTTCGAAGCCGCGGCCTTTGAGCGCGTTGTTGAGGTCGTGGATCGGGGCGTCCTTGTAGTAGGCCCCGGCTTCAATCAGCTCGACGATGATGTTCATTGTTGTTCTCCGGAAAGATCGTTCGTGTTTCGAATGCGTGATGCCGGACATCAGTCGTCGGCGGAGGCGAGGGTGGGCTGCTGGCCGACGAGGCTCGCCTGAGCGCGCTCGGCGGCGTCGACGATCGCCTGGTGCGTCCCCTTCTTCCAGGAGTAGAACATCAGGATCACGAGGCTCACGACGAGGGTGGCGACGAGTTCGGTGTTGCCCGCCCCGGTGAAGGCGATGAAGCAGAAGGCGCAGCCGAAGACGCAGGCGACGACGCTCACGAGGTTGCGGGTGCTCGCGCCCTCGATGCGCAGCAGGTTGATGCAGGAGTAGAAGTACGGGAGCATCGTGAGGAGAACCGCGATGCCGGTGAGCATCCCGAAGAGGTCGGAGGCCTTCCCGTCCGAGGACATCGAGTTGATGGCCGTGAGGACGAGCATGAGGATGGTCATCTTGACGGAGGCGAGGATGAGGCCCTTGCGCGGGATCCCGTTCTTGTCGAGTTCGCCGTAGATCTTCGGGAAGTTGCCGTCCTTGGCGGCGCGGGCGCCGGCCTGCGAGACGAGCATCATCCAGGAGCCGAGCGAGGTGAGGCAGGCGAGCGCGGTGAAGGCGGAGACGACGGGCGCGGCCCAGTCGCCCACCATCGTCGAGGCGCTCACCGCGAAGGGCGCGCCCGAGGCGGCCATCACGTCCGCCGGGAACATGCCGGCGATCACCTGCGAGGCGAGGATGTAGACCGTACCCGCGAGGCACGTGCCCAGCATGGTGGCGAGCGGAACGGTGCGCTTCGGGTTGTCGACGAGACCCGTCGAGACGGCGGCCGATTCGATGCCAACGAAGGCCCAGAGGCAGAAGAGCACGCTCTTGATGACGGCGCTCACGTCGGTCGTGCCGGACGTGTTCCAGTTCTGGAGGTAGAGCTGCGGGTCGAACCAGAACCAGCCCGCAAAGGCCGTGCCCACGACGGGAATCAGCACCGCGATGAGGCCGAGCGTCGAGAGCTTGGCGACCCAGCTGCCGCCCAGCATGTTGATCAGCGTGAAGATCCAGACGATGGCGATGCAGGTCAAGCCCGCGGCCACCGGGCTGTTGAGGATCGGGAAGAAGACGTAGAGGTACGAGACGGCGGTGATGCCGATCGCGAGGTTGCCGATCCAGTTGGCGTGGTAGTAGAGCACGCCCGTCTGGAAGCCGAAGACCTGGCTCACTTCGCCCGCGTAGGCGATCGGGCCGCCCTGCTGCGGGTTGACGGTCGCGAGACGCGCATAGACGTAGGCGAGCGAAAGGGCGCCGATGAGCGCGATGATCCACCCGAAGATGGCGATGGAGCCGAGCCCGGCCAGGTTGGCGGGCAGGAGGGCGATGCCGGAACCCATCATGTTCCCGGCGACGATGCCGGTACATGCGACGAGACCGATTTTCTTAGCTGATGACATTTTGCGTTTCCTTGGGGCCCGTCCGCTGACGGGCCGGTTGAAGAAGTCGCTCTTCATGGAGGGCCCGTTGCCGGGGCCGCCGTGATTTCGTCGATCAGCATGAACGTGTTGATTTTTAAAGAAATCAGGGGGTCATCAGTTCGTCATTCGTGATGCCGAAATGAGAAAAAGGGGACGTGAAGAGGTCCCTCCGGAAGAAGGAACGGGCGGTACGCCGGTCGCTCCGAGCGCCCCGGAAACGCGGGGGCCGGGTTCGGATGGGAGCTTCGCCCTCGGCGTGAAAAGGGGTGGGAAAAGGGGGGCGCCCGAAGGACAAACTGGTCGGGGGCCTTTGGAAACACGAGGGGCCGATCTGATGACGCGCTGATCGGGTCCTGATAAAATGATGACGAACGTGAGAAATCGCTTCTCGCGCAAAGGAAGATCGGAAAACCGTCTTCAAAAGATCAGGAAAATATCAGGAAAACATCAGGAGGACTTATGAACGGCTCTAGACTTCAGCAGATCCGCGAAGCGCTCGGCCTCTCGCAGGACGAACTCGCCGACATCGTGCGCGTCTCCGCGCGTCTCGTGAACGCTTGGGAACACGGCGAACGCCCGATCCCCGCGGTCGTCGAACGGATGGTGACCCGCTTCGTCGCGCACGGCCTCGCCAACTTCGCCCCGAACTGACGAAGGGGGTTCCGCATGGGTAAAGATCGAAAAGCCCGAAAAGCCCGAAAGCCTCAGGCCGAGGCGTCCCGAAAACAAAGGGGACCGGTTTCGAATGCCGGTCCCCTTTCTTTTCGGAGCGCCTCCTTCGGGCTCTTCCGCAGGCGTCAGTAGAGCGTCTTCTTGAAGCCGAGCGCGGATTCGTTCAGCCAAAGCCCCCGGGCGAAGCTCGCGAGGCGCGAGCCCACGCTCTCGTGCGCGTCGTCGGCAGCGGATGCCGAAGAGGCTGAGGTGGCTGCGGACGCCGGTGCGCCGGAGGTGTTCCGGTGGTTGAGGTCGCCGGGGTGCATGTCGGTGTGGGCGGTGGGGAGGTCGGCGGCCGCGGGAGCGGTCCGGAGGCCTGCGGCGGGCGTGGCGACTGCGGAGGGTGCTGAGGCGGGATCGGGTGCGGGTGGCGACGTCTCTTCCGAGAGGATTTCGACGTCGGCCACGAGCCGGTAGCCGCGTTTGGGGATGGTCTGGATGTAGTTCGGGCAGTCGTTCGCGGGTCGGCCGTCGCGAAGCGCCTTCCGGAGCTCAAAGACGCTTTGGTTGATGGCCTGGTCCGTCACGAAGGCGCGGTGCCAAACCGATTCGACGAGCATTTCGCGGCTCACGACCGAGCCGCGGTGCTCCACGAAGCATTTCAAAAGATCCGTCAGGCGGGGCGGCAGAGGGCACTCGCGGCCTTCTCTGCTGATGGAGTTGGCGGAAGCGTTGACCAACCATTCGCCGACGAAGAAGCGCGTGTCACACATGGCATTCTTCCTTTGAGCAAAAGCCGTTTGACCGCGGCGCCGCAGGTGGGGGTCTGGTCGGCCGGGACGTCTCCTCGTCCCGGGGGCGGGCGCCGCGCGCAAAAAGACGGCCTCCCCGTGGGGCGGCCGGACCGCGCGGCCGCAAGATCGGCCAGCGCGAATGTTCAATCTAGATAGTAATACCTAGGGCTCCATCTGGCAACCATGATGCGGAAGAAAGGCGTGATTGTCCGGCTTTCGGCGGACAAAAAAGCGTTCGCGAATTTTACGCGGTGCGGATATGAAAAAGCCCCGGTACCGTTCGGCACCGGGGCTCATGGTGTTTGGTGGAGGCGGCGGGAGTTGAACCCGCGTCCGGAAACCTTTTTCTGTTGGTTCTACATGCGTAGCCGAAAGATTTGGGTCTTACCGCGCACCCTGCCGATCGGCGGGCCGGTGCGCAGCCAGCTATCTAAGTTTCGGACGTCCGGCGACAGCCAACGGACGACCTAGATCCTGTCAAATGATGCTGCCGTCAGTTGCCTGACCCGGCCCAGGACCGAACCGGTGCAGCATCCCGCCATTAAGCGGCGAGAGCGAAACGCTTGTTGTTGGCGTTTATTGGTTTGCAGCGGATTTACGAGGTGACTGCACCTCGGCATGCCCCACACAGCGTCCGCGTCCCCGTCGAAGCCAAGGCGCCCCCTTGTGTGGACTTGTCAGTCTATCACAGGGCAAGAATTTCTGCGGCGAGTTCCGCCGGATCGCCCGCGAGGATGCGGGCCTGCGCCGCGTCCAAAGGCGTCTTCGCGTAGCCCCAGCGCACGAGCGCGGCCGGGATGCCCGCCGCGGCCGCGGCCTTCGCGTCCGTCGGTTCGTCGCCGACGTAGAGCGCGTCGTCCGTCCCGAGCGTCCTCATGGCGAGGCGGATCCCCGCCGGGTCGGGCTTCATGGCGGATCCGGGCGAGTCGCTCCCCCAGAAGCCCGAGAGAAGCGGCATGAGTTCCAACCCCTCCAGCACGCGCCCGGCGAGGGCGACCGGCTTGTTGGTGACGACGGCGAGCGTCAACCCTTCGGCGCGGAGTTTTTCGAGCATCGCCCGCACGCCCGGATAGGGGCGCGTGAGGTTCGCGCACCCGGCGGCGTAGTTCGCGAGGAACTCCTGCCGGAGGGCTTCGTCCGATATGCCCAAGACGGCGTCGACCAGTGCGGCGCTCCCGCGGCTCGCGACCGGGCGGAGCGCCTCCGGGTCGACCGGATCGAGACCGCGCGCGGTGCGGAGCGCGTTCGCCGCCGCGGCGAGGTCCGGGGCGGAGTCGACGAGCGTGCCGTCGAGGTCGAAGAGGATGAGCTCGGGGCGCATGAGGAATATGGAGTTCGGTAAAAAGTGCAAAATTCCGCAAATCCGCACAGGGTCCTCAAAGAAACGGGCGGAAGGCGAACAACGCCTGACGGCGGCGGACGATGACGGACAACGACGGATAAAAGAAAGCCCCCGCGGGTCGGTGGGACGCGACGGGGGCTTCGTGGTTGCCGCGGGAGGCTTGACCGGCCTTCAGCGCGGCTCGCAGCCGAAATTATTCGGCAGGACGGGAACCGATCACTTCAACGACGGCGCGGCGGTTCGGCGCGAGGCACTGAACGAGCTGCTTGAAGTTCTTGATCTGACCGTTGCGCGAGGGATTCGGGCAGTTGACGACCGGATCCTGTTCGCCCTTGCCTTCCGTCTGGATGAGGGACGCGTCGACGCCCTTCGAGACGAGGTAGGCCTTCACGCTTTCAGCGCGCTGCGCGGAGAGCTTTTCGTTGAACTTGTCGGAACCGATGCGGTCCGCGTAGCCCGTCGAGAGCACGACTTCGAGGTCGACGCCGGCGATGCGGGAGACGAGGTCGTCAAGGACGGCCTGGCCTTCGGGCTTGAGCGTGGAACGGTTGTAGTCGAAGAGCATGTCGGCCGAGAAGGTCACCTTTTCGGCGGCCTTCGGAGCGGCGGGTTCTTCCGGAGCCTTGCAGGCGGCGGCGTCGAGGATGTCGGCGTCGCAGGCGCAGCCCGCGCCGTCACGGCCCATGGCTTCAGCGAGGGCGGGCGTCCAGAAGCCGGTGCGCCAGCAGAGGCCGTAGCCGCTCTTCAGCGTCGTGCCGTTCGCCTGAACGTAGGGATTGACCGCGTCGGCCGCAAAGGCGGCGCCGGAGACGGCGAGCATGACGGCGGCAACAACGCCACCAATTTTCGCGGAAGTCTTCATATTGTTTTCCTCTTGAAAAAAGGGAATGGACGATTTTGTGTTGTGCGCCAATGGATCAAAGCCGAAAGGTCAACCAAAACCTTGTGGAACGCGCGGGAAATCAAAGGGGAACAGTCCCCCTTGCCCCTCAGGTGCGCTGTGTCCTCGCGGATTAACTATAGAGTGAATCCTCGGTGGCGTAAAGGCGCGCTGCCTGAGCGGGACGGGGGCGCGCGGTCGACGCGCCTCTAATCTCGGTCCGTTCAAAGCATATTTTGCCACTTGCGAGCGACGGATTGTAGCGATTCTGCAGAAATGTTTCCTCGGAAACTCCGGGACTGCTTCTGCGTGGCGATCAATTCTCCCGCCACCCAGGTGTGCGTGACGGCCTCGCGTCCGGCGGCGTAGAGAAGCTGTGCGGCCGGATCCTGAACGGGAAGTGCTTCGACGCCGGAGAGGTCGACCGCGATCACGTCGGCGGCCTTCCCGGGCTCGAGCGACCCGATCTCGGCATCCCAGTGAAGGGCCTTCGCGCCGCCCATCGTCGCGGCGTAGAGCATCTCGTGGACGGTCGCCGAGGTCGTGTCGCCCGCGACCGCCTTGGCGAGCATCGCGGCGAGGCGCGTTTCACCCAGCATGTCGAGCTTGTCGTTGCTCGCGGCGCCGTCGGTGCCGATCCCGACGTTGACGCCGGCCGCCAAAAGCTTCGCGATGGGCGAGAAGCCCGAGGCGAGCTTGAGGTTCGAGCACGGGCAGTGGCAGGTCGAGGCGCCCGCGGCGGCGAGCATCGCGATGTCGGCGTCGTTCAGGTGCACGCTGTGCACCGAGATGAGGCGGTCGTTCACGAGCCCGAGGCGCTGCAGGCGCTCCAACGGACGCACGCCGTGGTCGCGGATCGAGTCGGCGACTTCGCCCGCCGTCTCATGCACGTGCATGTGAATCGGGGCGTCGTACTTTTCGGAGAGCTCCGCGCAGCGCGCGAGCGTCGCGTCGGACACGGTGTAGGGCGCGTGGGGCGCCACGGTCGCGCGGACCATGCCTCCCGACTTGTACGTCTCCAGAATGTCCAGGGCGCGCTCGAGATACTCCTCGTCGGTCTTCGCCCAAGCCGAGGGGAAGCCGATCGTGAAGGCGGAGACGGCGCAGCGCAGACCCGCGCGGCGAAGGCCCTTCGCGGCGGAGTCCGGGAAGAAGTAGTGATCCGACGTCGTCGTGACGCCGCCCGAGGCCATTTCAAGCCCCGCGAGCCAGCTCCCTTCCTCGACGAATTCCGGGCTCATCAGCTTCCCTTCGGCGGGCCAGATCTTGGTCGTGAGCCAATCCATGAGCGGGAGGTCGGCGCCCAAGCCGCGCACGAGGTTCATCGCGGCGTGCGAATGCAGGTTGACGAGGCCGGGCATGACGAGCCCGTTCGGGAGCGAAACGACGTCGTCCGCGGTCCAGTCCGCGCGCACCTCGGCCGTCGGCGCCACGAGCGCGATGCGGCCTTCCCGAAGGACGAGCGCGTGATCTTCGAGGACGACCCCCTGGGGGACGATCGGCAGGACCCAACGGGCCTCAATGATGGTGTCGGCGTGCATGGTGCGCATGGCCTCCGGATAGAGCGAAAGAAAAGTTGTCGGCGGCTATTGTAGACGCCGGGATCAGGGTGTTCAGGCCTCGGGGCGGCGCCCGTCCCTTTGGTACAATGAAACGTTTCATGAGGGATGATCCGGGCAATGCGCCGGCAGCCCGTCATCTGGGGCTCCGCGCCCCCGAAAAAGGAATTTTCGATGGACGACGACAAGTTCAACAACGAGAACGACGAGGACCTCGGCGCGACCGGCGCCGAAGACGCCGAGGAGACGACCGACGCGGCCGACGAGAACACCTCGCCCACTTCGGGCGACGCGATCGCGCAGGAGCTCCTGCCCGTCTCGGTCGAATCCGAAATGCGCCGCTCCTACCTCGACTACGCGATGTCGGTCATCGTCGGCCGCGCGCTCCCCGACGTGAGGGACGGCCTGAAGCCGGTTCACCGCCGCGTGCTCTACGCGATGAAGGAGATCGGCAACACGCACAGCGCGCCTACGAAGAAGTCGGCCCGCGTCGTGGGTGAAGTGCTCGGCAAGTACCACCCGCACGGCGACAGCGCGGTCTATCAGACGATCGTGCGCATGGCGCAGGACTTCTCGCTGCGCTACCCCCTCATCGAAGGTCAGGGCAACTTCGGCTCGATCGACGGCGACAACGCCGCGGCCATGCGTTACACCGAAGTGCGCATGGAGAAGATCGCCGCGCACATGCTCGCGGACATCAACGAGGACACGGTCGACTTCGTCCCGAACTTCGACAACTCCGAACAGGAACCGGTCGTTCTTCCGACGCGTCTCCCGCAGCTTTTGATCAACGGGTCTTCGGGCATCGCCGTCGGCATGGCGACCAACATTCCGCCCCACAATCTGCGAGAAACGATCGCGGCGTGCCTCCACTGTCTGCACAACCCCGACTGCACGATCGACAGCCTGATCGAACGCATGCCCGCGCCGGACTTCCCGACGGGCGGCATCATCTTCGGCATGGCGGGCGTGCGCCAGGGCTACCACACGGGGCGCGGGCGCGTCATCATGCGTGCGCGCACCCACCTCGAGGATTTCGGCAACGGCCGCACCCGCATCGTCATCGACGAGATCCCCTACATGGTCAACAAGCGCTCGCTCTACGAGCGCATGCATGAGCTCTGGCGCGACAAGAAGCTCGAAGGCATCAGCGAGATGCGCGACGAGTCGACCCGCCAGATCCGCATCGCGATCGACCTGAAGATGGGCACGATGCCCGAGGTTGTCTTGAACAACCTCTACAAGATGACGCAGATGCAGGAGAGCTTCGGCATCAACATGGTCGCGCTCGTCGACGGCCAGCCGATGCTCCTCAACCTGAAGCAGATGATCGAGTACTTCCTCGCGCACCGCCGCGAGGTCGTCACCCGCCGCACGGTCTTCCGTCTGCACCGCGTGCGCCAGCTCGCCCACTACCTGGAAGGCCAGGCGATCGCGCTTGCGAACCTCGACGAATTCATCCGCATCATCCGCGGGTCGCGCACCCCGGAAGAAGCCGCCGAGGCGCTCTACGGCCGCGGTTGGGATCTGGGCTTCGCCCGCGAAATCACCGCCCGCGCCCAAGGGTTCGAAA
>NZ_JH604873.1:29825-39364 GCF_000250875.1 Sutterella parvirubra YIT 11816
ATCACCGCCCGCGCCCAAGGGTTCGAAAAAGACTTCTACCCCGAGGACATGGACCGCTCGCGCGGGCTGCGCAAGGACGGCCTCTACTGGCTCACGCGCCCGCAGGTCGACAACATCCTCGCGATGAACCTGCGCCGCCTGACCGGGCTCGAACAGGAAAAGATCCTCTCGGACTTCCGCACCCGCGTCGACGAGCTGATGGACTACCTCGACATCCTCGCCAAGCCCGAACGCGTCACCGCGATCATCGGCGAAGAACTCGAAGCGATCGGCAATGAGTTCGGCGACGAACGCCGCTCGACGATTGACCTTCTGGGCGATCCGAGCTTCAACCAGCGCGACCTCATCCCGCGCCGCGACATGGTGGTCACCATCTCGAAGGGCGGCTTCATCAAGATGCAGGAACTCGCCGACTACGCCGCGCAGGGCCGCGGCGGCAAGGGCCGCAACGTCCAGTCGATGACGAAGGACGACGAGGTCGAACACCTCTTCGTCGCGAACACGCACGACATCCTGCTCTGCTTCTCGTCGATGGGCCGCATCTTCGCGCTCGACGTCTTCGACCTCCCCGAAGGGAAGTCGAGCGCCCGCGGCCGCCCGATCGTCAACCTCCTCTCGCTCGACGAGGGCGAACGCATCACCTTCACGCAGCCCATCACCGAGTTCGCCGAAAAGGGCGACGACTCGCAGATCGTGATCCTCGCGACTGCGAACGGCTACGTGAAGCGCACGCCGCTTTCCGCCTACCGCAACGCCCGCCCCGGCACCGGCCTTCGCGCGATGACGCTCGTAGAGGGCGACAGCCTCGTGAGTGTGTCGGTCACGGACGGCTCGGGCGACCTCTTCGTCGTGAGCAGTGCGGGCCGCGCGCTCCGCTTCCCGCAGTCGTCGGTGCGCGTCATGGGTCGTACGGCGAAGGGCGTGCGCTCGATGCGCCTCCCGGCCGGCGCCCGCGTTCTGAACTGCACGCCGATCACGGACGAGAGCGCGAAGATTTTGGTCGCCACCGAAAACGGCTACGGCAAGCGCGTCGAACTCTCGGAATTCACGCCGCACGGCCGCGGCACGATGGGCCAGATGCTCATCCGCTGCTCCGCGAGGAACGGCGCCGTGGCGGCCGCCGAGCTCGTCGGCGAAACCGAAGACGTGATCATGCTCTGCAACCGCGGCCGCATGATCCGCACCCGCATCGCCGAGATCGGCGTCTACGGCCGAGGCGCGCACGGCGTGCGCCTCTTCCGTCTGGACGACGAACTGCTCGTCTCGATGCGGATCGTGCCGCCTTCGGACGACGCCGAAATCGAGCACCTCGAAATTGAGGAGCCCGAAGACGAGGACGAGGTCCTTGAGGACGACGTCGACGATCTCGACGAGACCGAAGCGCTTGAAGACGAGGCCGACGACGCCGAAGAGACCGAGGACGACTCGGCCGAATAACCGATCCACCCATTGGTTTTGACCCGGGCGGCATCTCCCCAAGGAACCGGGAGGTGCCGCCCGTTCACGAAAAGACCCTCCACATGAAGCGTCCCTACAATTTTTCCGCCGGTCCGAGCATGCTCCCCGAACCCGTGCTCGAAACGATTCAGGCGGAACTCATGGACTATCGTGGCCTCGGCTGCTCGGTGATGGAGCTCAATCACCGCTCGGACGCCTTTGAAGAGATCCTCCACGGGCTCGAAGCCCGCATCCGGCGGCTCCTCAAGGTGCCCGAGGACTACGCGGTGCTCTTCTGCCCGGGCGGGGGCCGCATGCAGTTTTCGATGGTGCCCCTGAACCTTTTGGGCGCGGGCGTCTCCGCCTCCTACGTCGTCACGGGCACGTGGTCCAAAGGCGCCGCGAACGAAGCGGCGCGCTTCGCGCGCGTGCACGTCGCCTACCACGGCAACGGCACGAAGCTCCCCGACGAGGAGATGCTCGACATCCCCGAAGACGCCTCCTACGTCTACTACTGCGACAACGAGACGGTGCACGGGATCGAGTTTCCCGAGCCTCCCGCCGCGATGGTGGGGATCCCCGTCGCCTGCGACATGTCGAGCAACTTCATGAGCCGGCCCTTCGACGTCAGCCGCTACGGCCTCGTCTGGGCGGGGACGCAGAAGAATTTCGGCATCGCGGGTTTGGCCGTCGTGATCGTCCGCAGGGACCTCCTGGGGCTCGCGAGCCCCGAAGTGCCCACCATGCTCAACTACGACACGTACGTGCGCACGGGGAATCTTCCCAACACGCCCCCCGTCACCCAGATCTACGTCGCGAACCTCATGGCCCAATGGATCGAGAAGGAGGGCGGGTTGGACGTCATGAACACGCGCGCCATCGAGCGCTCCTCGATGGTCTACGACGCGCTCGACGCCTGCCCCCACATGTACGCGACGAAGGTCGACCCGAAGGCGCGCAGCCGCATGAACGTCACCTTCCGGCTGAGGGACGAGATGCTTACCGACGTCTTCGTGAAGGAGGCGGCCGAAGCCGGCTTCATCAACCTCGCCGGCCACCGCACCGTGGGCGGCATCCGGGCGTCCCTCTACAACGCGATGCCGATCGAAGGCGCCGCCGGACTCTCGAGCTTCATCCGCACCTTCGCGCTGCGCCACGCCTGATCACCCGACAATTGAAGAGTACCCACATGAACACGATCCCCGTCATCACGCTCGACGGCCCGGCCGCGAGCGGCAAGGGCACCGTCGCCGAACTCGTCGCCCGCGAACTGGGCTTTCACTACCTCGACAGCGGCGCGCTCTACCGTATCGCGACCTTGGCGGCGCTGAAAGCCGGGGTCGACCCCGCGGACTCCGAAGGCCTCACCGCCGTCGCGGAGAAGCTCTCGCCGGTCTTTGAAAACGGAAGGATCCTTCTCGAGGGCGAAGACGTCACGCTCGCGATCCGCTCGGAAGAAGTGAGCCGCGCCACCTCGAAGGTCGCGGTGGTGCCGGGCGTGCGCCGCGCGCTCTTTGATCTGCAGCGCCGCGCCGCGCGTGCGCCGGGGCTCGTTGCGGACGGCCGCGACATGGGGACGGTGGTCTTCCCCGAAGCGCCCCTCAAGGTGTTCCTCACGGCGTCCGCGCGCGTGCGCGCCGAACGCCGCTACAAGCAGCTCACCGCCCGCGGCGAAACGGCCGACCTCGACCTTCTCACGAAGGATCTTGAAGAGCGCGACCGGCGCGACCGCGAGCGCGCCGAAGCGCCCTTGAAGCCCGCCGCGGACGCGCGTCTTCTCGACACGACCGAGATGGGAATTGAAGAAGCCGTCAAAAAAGTCCTCGATTGGTGGACGACGGCCCGCTAAAGTGCTGTAAACTCTCAACTTCCTCGCGCATCCGGATACGGATGCGTTATTCATCAACTCCGCCCAAGGAGTGCGCACGCACGGCAGTTGAGCGTGCGTTCCGCGGGTGTGCTTTTCATTTTTCCAGACAGAATGTCCAACGAAATCAACAAGCCCGAATCCTTCGCTGAGCTCTTCGAACAGAGCCTCGCCCAGCAGGAAATGCGTCAGGGTGAAGTCATCACCGCCGAAGTCGTCCGCGTGGACTACAACTTCGTCGTCGTGAATGCCGGCCTCAAGAGCGAAGCCTACGTGCCCATCGAAGAATTCAAGGACGATCGCGGTGAAGTGACCGTTCAGCCGGGCGACTTCGTTTCCGTGGCCATCGAAGCCGTCGAAAACGGCTACGGCGACACCATCCTCAGCCGCGACAAGGCCAAGCGCCTCGCCGCCTGGATGAACCTCGAATCCGCCCTCGAATCCGGCGAACTCGTCACCGGTACCGTCACGGGCAAGGTCAAGGGCGGTCTCACCGTCATGACCAACGGCATCCGCGCCTTCCTCCCGGGTTCGCTCGTCGACACCCGTCCGGTCAAGGACACGACGCCGTACGAAGGCAACACGTACGAATTCAAGGTCATCAAGCTCGACCGCAAGCGCAACAACGTCGTGGTCTCGCGCCGCGCCGTCGTCGAAGCCAACATGGGCGAAGAACGCGCGAAGCTGCTCGAAACGCTGCAGGAAGGTGCCATCGTCAAGGGCATCGTCAAGAACATCACCGACTACGGTGCGTTCGTCGACCTCGGCGGCATCGACGGTCTCCTCCACATCACGGACCTCGCCTGGCGCCGCGTCCGCCACCCGAGCGAAGTCGTTCAGGTCGGTCAGGAACTCGAAGCCAAGGTCCTCAAGTTCGACCGCGAAAAGAACCGCGTCTCGCTCGGCCTCAAGCAGCTCGGCGAAGATCCGTGGATCGGCATCGCCCGCCGCTACCCGCAGTCGACCCGTCTCTTCGGCAAGGTCACGAACATCACCGACTACGGTGCCTTCGTTGAAGTCGAAGCCGGCATCGAAGGTCTCGTCCACGTCTCCGAAATGGATTGGACGAACAAGAACGTCGATCCCCGCAAGGTCGTCACGCTCGGCGAAGAAGTCGAAGTCATGGTTCTCGACATCGACGAAGAACGCCGCCGCATCTCGCTCGGCATGAAGCAGTGCAAGGCGAACCCCTGGGAAGAATTCGCCCAGTCGCACAAGAAGGGCGACAAGGTCTCCGGCCAGATCAAGTCGATCACCGACTTCGGCGTGTTCATCGGTCTCCCCGGCGGCATCGACGGTCTCGTTCACCTCTCCGACCTCTCCTGGAACGAATCCGGTGAGGACGCCGTCCGCAAGTTCAAGAAGGGCGACGAACTCGAAGCCGTCGTTCTCGCGATCGACACGGACCGTGAACGCATCTCCCTCGGCATCAAGCAGATGGGCGGTGATCCGTTCGGCAACTTCGCCTCGACCCACGACAAGGGCACGCTCGTGAAGGGCACGGTCAAGTCGGTCGACCCGAAGGGCGCCGTGATCGACCTCGGTGACGACGTCGAAGGCTACCTCCGCGCTTCCGAAATCTCCGCCGACCGCGTTGAAGACGCCACCACGCGTCTCTCCGAAGGCGAAGAAGTCGAAGCCGTGATCGTCTCGATGGACCGCAAGAACCGTTCGATCCAGCTCTCGATCAAGGCGAAGGACGCCGCCGAAGCGCGTGAAGCGCTCGACCGCCTCAACGCCGACGCCGACGCCGCTTCCGGCACGACGAACCTCGGCGCCCTGCTCAAGGCCAAGCTCGAGCAGAAGTAATCCGCAGGAGGGAACGGAATGGGTAAGCCCATGGTCAAGTCGGAATTCATCCGTGAATTCTGCGACCTCTTCCCTCAATCGGATGAAACGCTCTCGACCGACGTCGCGGATGCGATTCTCGACCACATCGTCAACAAGCTTGTCGATGGCGGCCGCATCGAGATCCGCGGCTTCGGTTCCCTCGGGGTGAAGTACCGCGAACCCCACAAGGGGCGCAACCCGCAGGACGGGTCGCGCGTCGACGTGGGTGGCCGGTACGTCGCCTTCTTCAGGGCAGGCAAGAACCTGAGGGAGCGCGTCGACGCCGATCCGGACGGACTCGGCTGGCAGGCCCCGCAGCCCGAGCTGTGAGGCCCTCCCGCCGGGACCGCTGAGGCGGAAAGCCCTCACGGGGCGCTCCGCCTCACGTCCAAGGCTCAAAGAAAACCGCAGGTGCGAAAACGCCTGCGGTTTTTCTCATCTAAAATCAAACGTTTTCATCAGAAGTCGCGCGCGTTCCATGGATTTCGAACTCTGGTACCTCATCGCCGTCCCGGTGCTCTTCGCGGCGGGTTGGTTCTCCCGCGGTCTCGAATCGAAGCAGCAGTTCGAGCACGATCAGCCCCCCGAGTGCTACACGCGCGGCGTGTCGCTCCTTCTGGGCGACGAACCCGACCGCGCCGTCGAGTCCTTCACGGAAGCCGTGCGGCTCGACCCCGACACGACGGAGCTCCAGCACGTCCTCGGGAAGCTCTACCGCCGCCGCGGCGACTTCGAGCGCGCGGTGAGGCTCCATCAGCATCTCTTCAATCGCGAGGACCTCGCGATGGAGGAGCGCGTCGAGGCGCTCCGCGAACTCGCGCTCGACTACTTCACCGCGGGGCTCTACGACCGCGCGGAAGCCGCCTACCGGCAGCTCTCCGAGACGCCGTCCTTCTACCTCGAAGCGATGGAGAAGCTCCTCGAGATCTACGTGATCGAGCACGAGTGGCAGCTGGCCGTCGACACGGCGCTCTCGATCGAGCAGCGCGCGGGCGAAGACCGTTCGGTCGAGATCGCCCACTACAACTGCGAGCTCGCCGAAGGGGCGCTCCAGGCGAAGAATTTCGGCCTCGCGAAGGAATACGTCGAACGCGCCCTGGAGCGCGACGAAGCGACGCCCCGCGTCGACATCACGGCGGGGCGCGTCGCCACCGCCCTGGGCGAGCGCGACGAGGCGCTTCGCCACTGGCGCCGCGTGACGCAGCGCCATCCCGAATACCTGCCGCTCGTCCTGGGCGGCATCGCCGACGCGCTGGACGCCGGGGGCGAGCGCGAAGAGGCGCTTTCGCTTCTGCGCCGCGCGCTCGAAGAAAACCACACGGTGGACGTCCTGGAGCAGGCCCTGACGCGGCTCGCCTCCTGGGAGAATCCGGCGTCCGCGGAAGCCGCCGCCAAGGCGATGCTCTCGCAGCATCCGTCCTTGTCCGCCTTCAACGCGATCCTGCAGCTCCAGGCGAAGGCCGAACCCGAAGACGAAAAGATCAAGCTTCTCTCCCAGCTGATGGCGCGCCACGCCCGGCGCTTCGCGCGCTACCGTTGCAGCCACTGCGGGTTCCTCGCCTCGAGCTTCTCGTGGCGGTGCCTCGGCTGCGGGAGCTGGGACAGCTTCCCGCCGCGGCGCATCGAAGACCAGAAAGGCGCCTGAGCGCACGATTCTTCGCGCCTGTTACAAATCACCCTCAATCTTTTCGGCCCGCGTTCGGAAGAGCGCGGGCCGCACCGTAAAATAACCGTTCGTCGGGCGCTCTTTCGCCCGAGAGCCGACCGGATGAGAGAGCGGTCGGCCCGACCATACTTTCCCTCAGGAATCGAATAAAGAAAATGTTCAAGCGCATCGGCTTACTTGTTTTGGCCAACCTCGCCGTCTTCATCATGCTGAGCGTGGTGCTGACGATCGTGCAGATGGTCTTCGGCGTCAACTTCGGCGGCATGGCCGGGGCCGATCTCAACCTCGCCACGCTCTTCATCTTCTCGATGGTCGTGGGCTTCACGGGCTCGATCATCTCGCTTCTGATGTCGAAGACGATGGCGAAGATGTCGATGGGTCTGCGGATGATTGACGTCGACCGCCCCGCGAACAACCTCGAAGCCTACATCGTGGGCGTCGTGCGTCAGCAGTCGCAGACGGCCGGGATCCCCATGCCCGAAGTCGGCATCTACGAGGGCGAACCCAACGCCTTCGCGACGGGTCCCTCGCAGTCGAATTCGCTGGTGGCGGTCTCGACCGGGCTGCTCCAGCTCATGAACCGTGAGGAAGTCGAAGCGGTCATTGCGCACGAACTCTCCCACGTCAAGAACGGCGACATGGTGACGCAGACGCTCCTTCAGGGCGTGATGAACACCTTCGTCGTCTTCTTCTCGCGCGTGATCGGCTGGGTCGTCGACCGCCAGATCCTCAGGAACGAGGACGATGCGCCGGGCGCGGGCTACTACATCACCTCGCTCGTCCTTGACATCGCGCTCGGGTTCTTGGCCGGGATCGTCGTCGCCGCGTTCTCGCGCTACCGCGAATTCCACGCCGACGCCGGCGCCGCCCGCATCATGGGGAGCGAAGTTCCGATGGTGAACGCCCTCGCGCGCCTGGGCGGGATCGAACCCCGCGAGCTCGAAGGCTCCATCAAGGGCTTCGGCATCTCGGGCGGGATGGGTTCGCTCTTCGCGACGCACCCCTCGATCGAAGAGCGCATCGCCGCGCTTCGCGAGCACCGCTACTGATCGGCGTAGAGGCCCCGGGAGGGGCCTCGGACCCCGAAGGAAAAAGCGCCGCATCCCGGCTTGGGGACGCGGCGCTTTCGTGTTTTTGGGGCCGTCAGTAGCTCACCGTGCAGGTGAAGCCCAACGCACGCACCCGATCGGCGATCGCGTCCAACACGTCGGGCGCGGCCTTTTTGAGGCCCTTCTCGGGCGTCTCGCGGTCGATCGTGTAGATCGTGACGAGTTCGGGGCGGATCTTCTTCAGGGCTTCGAGCCACGGGTCGACGAAGGCGTCCGACGTGTTGTCGACGCTCCTTTCCTCAAACGTCCCCGTGAGGAACATCGTCTGCACGGCGCGGTGCCCGTCGAAGGCGGCGATGCGGCGCACGATCTCCCCGACGTCGTACTTCGCGTTCGGGCGGTCGACCGCGCGGATGAAGTCTTCGTTCACCGTGTCGAGCTTCATGAGGACGAGATCGGCACGGCCGAGCGCCTCGACGACCTCGGGGCGGTTCATGTGAAAGGCGTTCGTGAGGACCGTGATCCCGCACCCAGGCGCGTATCGGTCGCGAAGCGCCTCCACGTCGAACATGATCTGCCGGAAGGCAGGGTGCCCAGTGGGTTCACCGTTTCCGGCGAAGGTGATCACGTCGGGGAGGTCGCCCTCGGCCTTCATCGCCCGGAGCTTCTCTTCCAGGGCCGAGCGGACGAGCTCGCGTGAGGGCATCCGCTCGTGGGCGCGGTGGTCGGCGTTGCGGCCGCACTCGCAGTAGATGCAGTCGAACGAGCAGATCTTCCCGTCGGCGGGAAGAAGATTGATCCCGAGCGAGAGGCCGAGACGGCGCGAGCGCACCGGTCCGAAGACGGGGCTCGGGAAGAGAATGGTGGACATGGAAGGAAACCTCGCCGGCAGAGGGCCCGGCGCGCGGAGGGCGCCCGGGAGCCCGGAAGACCTACGGTAGCAGAAACGCGCGCAGCGCGCGTCGGCCGGTGGAGGTAGCCCTCAAAGCAAAGCCCGGACACCTTCGGGGCGTCCGGGCTTGGGTAGGGGTTCTCTGAGGATCCTTGCCGGGATCAGGCACGGTGCGCAAGCGCCGCGGCGATTTCCTCCGGCGTGTGCTCGTCGTCCTTCGCGAACTGACGGCCCACCCAGACCGCCATCCCGCAGAGCGTCGTCCCCGTGAGGAAGAGCCCGACGGAGGTGAGCCCCCAGAAGCCGTAGACCCCGAAGGGGCCGCCCGCCCATTCGCCGTGGAAGGCGAAGTAGTAGCCGAGCCCGAGCCCCACGCCCCAGAGCATGACGCCGTAGATGATCATCGGGACGCGCGTGACGCGGAAGCCGCGCAGCGAAAAGGAGCTCACGCACTGGAGGGCGTCGAAGAGGTGGTAGAGGCACCCGAAGAGAATGAGCGAGGCGGCGAGCGCGTGCACGGCCGCTTCCTTCGTGTAGAGCCAGATGATGGGGCCACGGAGGAAGAAGAGCACGAGCGACATGCAGAGCGCGATCGCGGCCGTGATGCGAAGGGAGCGCTTCAAGACCGCGTAGCTCAACGCGGGCCAGCGGGCGCCCAGGCACTGCGAGACGAGCACCGAGCTCGCGATCCCGATCGAGAGCGGGATCATGTAGCACATGCTCGTCATGTTGCCGACGATCTGGTGCGCGGAAGCGGTTTCGGACCCGAAGCGCGAGACGAAGACCGCCATGAAGGTG
>NZ_JH604873.1:39385-46253 GCF_000250875.1 Sutterella parvirubra YIT 11816
ACTTCGAAGAACGTGCTCAAGCCGATCGGAATCCCGACGTGGAGGTGCTCCTTCAAAAGCGACCACTTGGGGCCCGTGAACTTCGGGGCGTGCATCTGCTTGTAGTAGCCGTCGAACTTCCAGATGAGGGCGTAGGCGCAGAGCGAGAGCCACGAGAGCACGAAGAAGCTCACCCCGGCGCCGCCCCCGCCCATGGCGGGGAATCCGAGCCAGCCGTACATGAAGACGGCATTCAAGGGGGCCTTCAAGGCGAGCATCCCGAGCGAGACCCACATCGTGATGCGGGGGCGCGAGACGGCGGCGTTCACCGAAATGAAGATTCGGCCGCCGAGGCTCGCGGGCAATGCCATCGCCGTCCAGAACATGAAGGTCGCGGCCATGTCGGCGACGTCGCCCTTCACTTCGGCGAGCCCGATCCAGATGTCGGTCGAGAGCAGGATCGGCAGGCCGATCAGAAGCAGGAAGGCGCCCAGCCAGAAGCTCTGGATCATCTCCTCGCCGATCAGGTTGAAGCGCTTCGCGCCGAAGTGGTGCCCAGCGATGGGGGAGAGCCCCTGAAGGACGCCCACCAACCCCATCAGCACGCAGATCGTCGCGGAGATCCCGAGCGTGATGGCGGCGAGGTGGTCCTTGCCGAGCTGGCCCGCCATGATCGTGTCGATCGTGCCGCTCCCGATGATCGCGATGTTCGCGACGAAGATCGGGCCGGCGAGCGAGGCGAGCGCCTTGAGGGAGGTGTTGGGCGGGGTGATGCTTTTGCTCATCTGTCGTTGTGGAGTTCAGGCAAATGGGTGCGGTGCGGGAGGCGTAAGGCGGCAAGTCCTCACCGCACCGAGAGCACGTAGAAGGATTCGTCCGTGTGGGGACGTTCGGCCGGACCGCCGATGGCGTTCACGGGGAGCGCGCCCGTCTTCGTGCGGATGAGGCGGAAGCGGCAGCCCTGCGTCACGTCGGGGGCGAGCGGCAGGTCGGCGTAGTGGATGAACATCGCGCGGATCCCGGCGGGAAGCCCCGGGGCGCTCACGCAGTCCGCGGGTTCCAGGCCGGCGTCGACCAGCGTGGCCTTGAGCTGGAGCGCCACGGGTTCGTACGAGCGGTTGATGTTGATCCCGTCGTGGAAGAGCCCGACCGTGAGCAGCGTCGCGGTCGTCATCCCGCAGGCGGCGAGCCAGGGGCCGCGCCACGCGGCGACCGGGCGGTGCGTCAGGCGCCAGCCCACGAACGTGAACCACAGAAGGGTCGCGACGAGCGCGGCGAAGAACGGGAAGTCGAAGGAGGGCACGGCGTCGGGCGCGAGCATCTGAATCGACTTCGCCATCTTGGGGGCGAACCCCGTCTCCCAGGCGAGGCGGTAGGCCCAGAGGAAGAGCGCCGCGAGGCTGAAGATCGACAGCGAGAACCAGTCGAGAACGTTTTCCTGGCTGCGGCGCACCGTGATCAATGCGAAGGCCGCAAAGGCCGCCATCGCGGGGATGAAGTCGAGAAAGACGGTGTCGGCGGATTGGGACGACGAAAAGAGCGCGGCGACGATCCCGGTCGCGGTGACGACGATGGGAAGAAAGAGGTGGGTCTTCTCCAACTGGTGGCGCCAGCTGTAGAGGCCCCAGAGCGCCAGGGGCCAGATGGGGCAGAGGTACCAGACGAAGTTCTTCGCGAGCCAGAGGAGCGTCTCGGGCGACGCAAGGCCGAAGTTCGCGGCTTGGAGCTGCGCCCAGTACGTGAACCAGCCCGGGGCCTTCTCGGGGGCGAGCATCCAGGCGGCGCCCGCCCAAAGAAGGGGCGGAAGGAGCGCGGAAAATCCCATCACGACGAGGCGCAGGTCGCGGTTCCCGGGCGCGCCCCGGAGCATCGTGTTGACGATGAGCCCCGCGGCCAAAAGCCACACGCCCGCGAAGACCGTCGAGGCGAGGAGCGCGAGGCCCGCGGAGAGCCCCGCGGTGAAGGCGCCCCAATAGGGCTTGCGCAGCATCCGCGCGAGCCCGTAGAAGTTGACCGAGGCGAGCGCGAGAAGCGCCGTGTCCGGAATCGCCTCATGCTGACGCGTGACGATCCCGAAGGTGGCGATGAAGAGGAGTACCGCGCTGTCGGCGATCGCGCGCCCGTAGTCGCGGGGGCGCGCTTCGCCCCCGAAGGCGTAGGCGATCGGCTGCGCTTCGGGACGGCGGGCGAGGTTCCACGTGCCGTACCAAAGCGCCGCGGTCGTCATCGCGAACCAGAAGAGGCTCGTGACGCGGTAGGCGGTCATCTCGTCCATGACGCCGCGCAGAAGCCCGATGAAGAGGGCGGCGACCCAGCCCGTCAGGGGGCCGTGCTCGGCCACCCACTGGCCGCCGATGTTGGGGAGCACCCAGTCGGGCGCCGTGCCGTTCAGTGCGTCGACGGCGATCCCGAAGGTCGTCGCGTCGCGGATCGTCCAGAAGTCGCGGACCCAAAGGCCCGCCGAGATGAAGAGCACCAAGAGCACGAGGAGCGCGTAGCGCGGCAGCTTTCGGGCGGCCTCCTGAGACATCTTGGCTGGCGTCGGACGTTGCTTCAGCACGGGCGGATCCTTGCGAATGGTGGGAATGAAAGGGGGCTTTTCAGGCACCCCGCGACATGATAGGGCGTCGGCGCCCCTGACGCACAAAAAACGGGCAGCCGCTCCGAAAAAAGGAGGGACTGCCCGCTTTTCGCCCCGCGCGCTCCGGGAGGGAGCGGCGCGGACCGGATGCGTCCAAATTACTTGGAGGCCTTGGCGGCTTCGGCGGCGGCGTTGAGCGCAGCCTGCTTGGCGGCGAACTTGGCGCGGAACTTTTCCACGCGGCCGGCTTCGACGATACGCGTCTGGGCGCCCGTGTAGAACGGGTGCGAGGCGGAGGACGTATCGAGCTTGAACATCGGGTAGGTCACGCCGTCGATTTCAACCGTTTCCTTCGTCTGGACGGCGGAACGGATGATGAACGTCTTGTTGATGGAGAGGTCGACGAACGCGACTTCGCGGTATTCAGGGTGAATATTCGGCTTCATTTGAAAGGGATTCCTAGTTTTGCTGTCGGTCGCCCTGGCGGCCTTGCGGGTCCGCCTGCATTGGTGGCAGGTCTTACGACGGGCATGCCGGCCCACGTGCCAACTGGGAAGCGGAGAATTATGGCAGGGTGAGGAGGCCGTTGCAAGCGAAGCCCCCGGATTTTTCCGGCTTAAGCGTCGGACAATGGAGCGTTGCTAGAATCCGCCGCATTTCCCTCTTTTCATCCATCGACCGGATCCAAACAATGTCGACATTCGAACGCTGCGTCATCGCTACCCGCGAAAGCCCTCTCGCCATGTGGCAGGCTCTTCACATTCAGTCCCGCCTGCGCGAGGCCTATCCCGGCGCGTCCGTCGAAATCCTCGGGATGACGACCCGCGGCGACCAGATCCTGCACCTGACGCTCTCGAAGGTGGGCGGCAAGGGTCTCTTCGTGAAGGAGCTCGAAGTCGCGATGCAGGAAGGCGCCGCGGACCTCGCCGTGCACTCCTTGAAGGACGTCCCGATGGAGCTTCCCGAAGGGTTTGAGCTCACCGCGGTGAGCCACCGCGAAGATCCGCGCGACGCGTTCGTCTCGTCGAAGTACGCGTCCCTGGACGAGATGCCCGCCGGTGCGCGCGTCGGCACGGCGAGCCTTCGCCGCGAACTCATGCTCCGCATGAACTACCCCCATCTTGAAGTCCTTCCGGTCCGCGGCAACGTGGGTACGCGCCTGGGCAAGCTCGACGCGGGCGAATTCGACGCGATGGTGATGGCGTCGGCGGGTCTGAAGCGCCTCGGGCTCGAAGAGCGCATCCGCGCCTTCATCCCGGTCGAAGTGAGCTTGCCCTCTCCCGGTCAGGGCGCGCTCGGCATTGAGATCTGCGCGAAGAACGACGTGATGCGCGAAGCGCTCGCCTTCATCAACGATCCGCACACCCGCGCCTGCTGCACGGCCGAACGCGCGGTCTCCCGCGCGCTGGGCGGCTCGTGCCAGGTGCCCTTGGCCGCCTACGGCGTCGTCGAAGGCGAAGAGCTGTGGCTCCGTGCCCTGGTCGGCAACCACCGCACGGGTGAGGCCGTCCGCGCCGAAGCCCGCGGCGACTGGAAGGATCCGGAGGCGGTGGCGGCCGAGGTCGTCCGTCAGCTCCGCGATCAGGGCGCCGACGCCATCCTGAAGGCCGTTCTCGGCTGAGCGTCATGACGGCTCCCATCATCCTGATGCGTCCCGGCGAGGCGAACAACCGCCTTGCCGCCAAGCTCGAAAGAGAGGGGCTCGACGTCTGGCGCTGGCCCGCCTTCACGATCGAGCTCCCCGCCGAGACCGACCGCCTGCGCGAAGTTCTGGAGGACCTCGCGAGCTTTGATCTCGTCGTGATTCCGAGCCCCTCCGCGGTCCCGGCCGTCGCCCACTGGGTGCACGACTGGCCCGAAACGGTGACGCTCGCCACGGTGGGCGAAGGCACCGCGAAGGCGATCCGCGCGGCCTGGGGCGACGAGGTGAAGCTCATCTATCCGGCGGGCGACGCCGAGCACTCGGGCAGCGAAGCGCTTTGGGCGATGGTCGAAGAGCGGGGCGCCCCGCGCCGCGTGCTCTTCCTTCGCGGCCAGACCGGCCGCGAATGGCTCCCGCAGCGCTTCCGCGAAATGGGTGCCGACGTGGTCGTCGTCTGCGCCTACGTGCGGCTGCCGCTCGAACTCTCGAACGGTCAGATCGCGGAACTCATCCGCGGCATGACGAACGAGCACCCGGTCGTCTACGTGACGAGCACGGACGCGGTCGACGTCCTCATGCACGCCCTGCGTCCGATCCCGGGCGCGCGCGACTGGGTGACGCGCGGCGCCGCCGTCACGATCCACCCGCGCGTGGCCGCACGGCTTCGCGAAGCGGGCTTCGAGCGGATCGACATGACCTCGGTCGACGACGAGACCGTGACCGCGCACATCCGGGCGTTCCTCGAAGCGTAGGACCGTCCCGGGCGCATCCCGCCCCGAGCGTGAGAAATGGAGGCCGACGCACCCGCGTCGGCCTTCCGCACATTCACGGTGCGCGTTCGGGGTGCGTCCGCCGGCGACTTTGCTTCCGACTTTTGCCCGGAGCGGCGAAGCCGCGGGAATCCTCCCCGCCGCGGCCTCGTTTCGTGTTAAAACGCTTCGTCGGAAAACGTCAACACCGTCACCATCTTCCGTCCGTCCTCCACGCCTTCGAACACGCCATGACGAACGCCACCGCCAAGAGCTTTCTCCTCACGATCCTTCAGCGCGACGCCGCCGACGCCGACCCCACGGCCGACGCCCGGACCGTCGCCGCGCTCGTCGAACGCGAGGCGGCCACGGTGCGCGCGTTGCGTGAGGCGGAAGGCCTCCGCCACCTCGTTCTCGTCTCCGTCGGGGACGAGCGCCTGCGCGAAGTCTCCCGCATGCCGCTCTGGGGCGAAGAGGCGGCCCGCGCCGCAGAGGCCGAATTCGTGCGCGCGGCGGCCGCGGCCGACGCCGTCATCGCGGAGCCGCACCGCGCGAACCCGCTCGCCTGGCGCCTCCACGACAAGGAAGGGTCGGACGACGTGACGGGGCCGATCCGCTGGTCGGGCGTGACGCTTCGCGACGCCGCCTGGATGGGCGACTTCCGCGAGGGGCCGGTCCTCCATTGGCGCTCGAACTTCCGCCGCGAACTCTGGTCGACGCCCGAGCGCCTGCGCCGCGGGCCCGGCGTCGCCGTGACGACCTCGCCCGCCGGGGCGTCCAACACCGGCGAGCGCATCCGCCTCGGGGGCTCCGTCATCCGCGATGAAGACGGGAACGAAGTCGTGCGGCTTCCCCGTTGGACCCCGGAAGCGGCGACGCTGCGCGTCGACGTGAAGACGGACGGCACGCTCGCCGTCACGCCCGTTACGGTTCCCGCGGAAACCGACGAAGCGACGGATCCGGACGTCATCCGGATCGAAGCCTTGGTGCGCGCCATGCGCGCCTTCGTCGCGTCGACGGGGTCGGAGGGCGTCGTGATCGGACTCTCGGGCGGGATCGACAGCGCGGTGACCGCAGCGCTCGCCGTCGAAGCGTTCGGCGCGGAGAAGGTCACCGGGATCATGCTCGCGTCGCGCTACACGTCGGACGAGAGCCGCGCGCTCGTGCGGACGCTCACCGCGAACCTGGGACTTCCCTACGTCGAACGCTCGATCGAGGGCGTCCACGCCGCGATGGCCGAGGGGATGGAAGAGGATTTCGGCGGGATCACCCCGGGCGGGATTCCCGACCAGAACATTCAGGCCCGCATCCGCGGGACGTGGCTGATGGGGGTCGCGAACGCGAAGAACCTCATCATGCTCTGCAACGCCAACAAGGCGGAGTGCGCGATGGGCTACGGCACGCTCTACGGCGACATCGCCGGGGGCTTCGCGCCGATTGCGGACCTCTGGAAGCGCGAGGTGCGCGATCTCGCCGCCGCGCTCAACCGCCGCGCCGGCCGTGAGGTGATCCCCGAGGCGATCATCCGCCGCGAACCCACGGCGGAACTCCGCCCGGGGCAGCGCGACCGCGATTCGCTTCCCGAGTACGATCTCATCGAAAAGGTGATCACGGAGAAGGCCGGACGCTGGGCGCCCGATGAGCTCGCCACGGAGGACGAACGCCGCATCCTGCGCCTTTTCGGGATCATGCGCTTCAAGCGCCGCATGTCGCCCACGGGCCCGCAGATGAGCCCGGCGCCGCTCGCGAAGTACGACGCGCGCTGGCCCGATGGGGTCCAGTACCCGTTGAAGTGATTCGTCGCCGCCCGACCGCCCGAAGGCCTGATCGAAGGCCCTCGGAGGGCGGATGCGGACAAAGGAAAGGCCGGTCGCCTGCAGGGGGCTCCGGCCTTTTCCGTCTGAAGCGGGCCTCGTC
>NZ_JH604874.1 GCF_000250875.1 Sutterella parvirubra YIT 11816
CGTGAATTTCTCGCAAACGGGTACACTCGGCGCTCGGTGAGAGTCTGAATATTTTCATCCGAGCGCCGGTTGATCCGCGCCGAGGTCAGTCTTTCTCGACGCCTTTCTCGTCCGTCGGTGCAGTCTGTTTTTGGGCCGCCAGCATGGCCTCGCGCTCCAGCGTCTTCTTGTTCTTCGAGCCCTTCGGCCGTCCCCGGCCTCTCTTGGGGGCAGCTGCCGCGGCAGCAGCCGCCGCAGCCAAAGCTTCCCTCTCCAAAGTCTTCTTGTTCTTGCTTCCCTTGGGGCGTCCGGGCTTGCGCTTCGGCGCAGGCGGCATGTTCGCCATGGCGGCCTCCCGCTCCAGAGTCTTCTTGTTCTTGCTCCCCTTCGGGCGGCCGGGTCTGCGTTTCGGCGTCTCCGGTTCATCCGACTTGGGTTTCGGCGGTCGGCCACGCCGCGGAGGCGTTTCCTGGGGCGCATCCGGCAGGTGGCGGACTTGAGCGTTTTTTGAAGCCGCATCGTTGTTCCCGAGCGTCGACGCGAGGTAGCGGAAGTGCTCGACATTGAGTCCCCACTCGGCGTAGAGCGTCTTGTCGTCCTGTTTCAGGTTGTCGATGAAGCGGTAGGAGTCGTCGGGCATGAGCTTGATCATGCAGTGGTCGAGATGACGGATCACCTGATTGGTGTTTCGGTCGAAACGCCGGCAGGCCCGCATGATCTCGGTCCGGATGATGCCCGCCACAAAGGCGACGGCAAACTTGTTTCGGATGCTCGCATCCGTATGGACGCCCAGGGCGTCCATACCCAGCTCCGACTTGAAGATGGCGAACTGCGTCTCGGAGGCGTCGCGTAGTTGGTAGAGGCGGTAGATCTCTTCGGCGCTCATTTCGTCAGAGGATGCGATGGCGAAGAACCCCTTGGAATCAACGGCCTTCTGCCATGCTCCCCATTTGTAGCTCACGCTTCGGACGCCGTCTTCTTCGGCAATTTCGAGGTACTTCTTGAGCGGCTCCGCAACGGAGGGGGTGCGCCCGGCGGCGATGGAAGCCTGAAGGCGGCGCGCCTCCTGCCGCACCTTCTTGATGAGGCGAAGCGCGGCCATCGAGCCAGTGTTGGCGTCGAAGAAGAGTCCGATGCAGCTCTCCTTCGAGCTGTTCTCGAAGATGGGCTTGTGGTCCGTCACGCCGAAGATGCCGTCGTCGGAGAAGACGTTCTCCACTTGCCAGCGAACCTCAGCAAGGTGAGCGTCGAGCATTTCCCGGTAGCCCTTGTGGTTGCTCTTGAGCATGAGGATGTAGCGGAGATTGAGCTCCTCCAGAAGCTCGAGGAGTTCCTGACTGCAGAAGCCGCGGTCCACGATCACGCCTTCGACTTCCAAGCCGGAATGAGCGACGAACTCGACGATCTCACGAATGGCCGTCGCATCAACGACGCCTCCGCGGTTCACGGCCCAGGTCACGGGCTTCCCTTCCTCTGCGCTGACGGCCCAAATGTAGCTGACGATCGGGACCTGCTTGCCGGATTTCGCCTTCCCGGGTTCGGCGAGATCGGAGTTGCGGACGGCACAGTCGTTGTTCGAGCCGTCGACGCAAAGCCATACCTTGCGCATGCCGCGTTCGACGCAGCGCTTGATGTGCCTGATCTTGAAGTCGTGCACGGCCTCCGGCGTCATGTGGCGCGAGAAGAGCCGCGAGAACCACGAGTCGTCATGGCGTTCACGGGAGAAGAGCATCCGAAGCGCCATCGCTTCGTCGAAGAGCTGCGTTGAGGAACTTCTCTCAGCGATGGAAAACATGGCGTAGTCCATGATCCCGTTGCCGTAGAGCGGCCCGAACGAAGCCAACACGTTACGGTAAAGCCCCGTGTTTTGGGCGACGGCGAGGGTGGTGGCGTAGAGCCCCACCTGCACGAGATGCTCGGAGAGTTCGAGACCGCCGTAGTACTCCTCCCAGAGCTTCGGATGCTCGAACTTGAAGGTGTTGTTCGGGTGCATGTGCGTGGGTCCCGTAGCGCGCCCGATGACCGTTCGCCTGCGCTCGCCGTTGGGGCCCTTGCGGACCGTATAGACGCGGGCGTCGTGGCTGTTGACCAGTGCGAATTCGGGGATCGGAATCTCGTTCAGTTCCCAGTAGATATGGCTCATTTTTACTACGCCGTAATGTGTATCCGTGTGTCACTTTATTTTATCATAGATTTGGTAGTATTTGGAAGAGTCGAATAAAAAAGACTCGCCAGTTCTCACTAGGCGAGTCTCGAAGATAAAACCTATCCGGTTTATGAATTTTTGGCGGGTCACGTGTACCCGTTTGAGAGAAATTCACG
>NZ_JH604875.1 GCF_000250875.1 Sutterella parvirubra YIT 11816
CCGAAAAAATTTTGGGCCTTTGCGCCAAAAGCGGCGTGTATATCAACCCTGGTCGACGCATGTTATCCGTGACCGCATTTGCGTTTCGAAAACATGTAACAAGAAATCATCACCGGAATGAATGCTTCCGGATTCCGTAAAAAGATCGGGAATGGGGTGCGGGGGAGTTCGGGTTCTGAGGGCTTCATTCGGGTTCAGTTTTGGCGCTCGGTTCGGTCAGAAGTTTTGGACGAGAAAAAGGCCGATCCCCGCTAGGGGACCGGCCTTCGAAGACGTTTCCGTATCTCGGCGCTTCTTAGTTTTCAGCGGCCTGCGCGGCGATGCCGTGGCGGGCGGCCCAGGTCCACGGATTGGCGAGCCAGTCCGTGAGGACTTCCTTCTGTTCGGCGTCGAGGCGCTTCGTTTCGATCGCCTTGTCGATCACCTTTTCGAAGCCGAGCATTTCGTGGCAGACGACGGCTTCCTTCTCGAAGAGCTTCTTCGTCTCGTCGATGCCGAAGCTCGTGATGGCGAGGCAGTCGGTGACGAGGGCGCCTTCGGCCTTCAGGGCTTCGACGGCGGAGAGGAGCGAAAGCCCCGTCGAGATGTGGTCTTCGATGATGAGGACGCGCTTGCCCTTCACGTCGGCGCCTTCGATGCGGCTCTTGTCGCCGTAGGTCTTCGGCTGCGAGCGCACGAAGATCGAGGGCTTCGAGAGGCGGTAGGCAAGCGCCGCGGCGTGCGAGACGCCGGCGCCTTCGACGCCCGCCACGACGTCGAACTCAAGACCGAGTTCGGCGATGCGGGAGGCCATCGTTTCGATGATGTCGCGCCAGGCGTCGGGGTGGGCGGTCAGCGTGCGGTTGTCGACGTAGATCGGCGTGACGAGGCCGGACTTCAAGCGCATGGGCGCTTCGAGGAACGTGACGGCGCCGTAGCCCACGAGGTGTTCGGCGAGGATGTCTTCAGCGATGCGGGACTTGAACATGTTTTGGTTTTCCTCTGATTGCTGATTAGTCGATGCCGATCGCCTTGCGGCCGTTGATCGTGGCGATCTTGACGAGTTCGTCGAAGTAGTCGAAGCGGCAGCCCGTGGCGAGCGTGGTCATTTCGTGCCACATGTCGCCGGCGTTCCAGGGCACCATCGCGTCGCAGACGTTGTCGGTGCCGAGCGCGACCGTGATGCCGGCCGGAACGAGTTCGTCCACGGGGGTCATCGAGTTGTGCATCGGGCCGATCACTTCGGAGCGCGGCGTGTCGATCCAGGCGGTCGGGCAGGCGATCATCATCACGTCCGCTTCCTTCATGCGGGCGTAGAGGCGTTCGCGGTACTTCTTGGAGTGCGCGGCGATCGAGATGCCGTGGATGGCGACGACGCGGCCCTGCATGCCGTGCTCGATCGTCTTGTCGCAGAGCTGTTCGGTTTCGTACTCGAGCGACTCGTTGAACTGGTCGACGTGCACGTGCACCATCTTGTTGAGGCTCTTCGCCGTGCCGAGGATGATGTCGAAGGCTTCGTCGCCCTTGCCGTAGTCGCGTTCGTCGCGCTTCGGGAGCGCGCCGATGATGTCGACCATCTCGGCGCCGATGTCGAACCACTTGCGGGCTTCGGGGTGAATGACGCCCTTCAAGGTCTGGTTCGCGAACTTGACGGTCAGCTGATCGGCGTAGTGTTCACGGGCACGAAGGCCGGCCTTGATCGCACGGTCTTCCGACTGCGGGTCGATGTCGACGAAGGTCGCGAGCGCGGTGACGCCCTGCGCGATCTGGTTTTCGAAGAACATCGAGAAGCGGCGGTAGAAGTCCTCCTCGGTCGATTCGCGCTTCAGACGGTCGAGCGCATCCCACTTCTGCTGCAGCGTGCAGGTGCGGCGCATTTCGAGAACGTCCGGGGAAAGCGTGTAGGCGCGGTCGGCATGCGCGTGGGTGTTGACCCAGCCGCCGGCGGCCTTGATGGCCGGCTCGATCATGTCGCGAATCGTCAGGGCGTGTGCGGTCGTGGACATTAACGACTCCTTCGTGAGGGGAGATGGCAGATATGAAAAAACCGCAGACGCAAAGGGGTTGCGTTTACGCGGCCAAATTGACTGAATTTTATAGATGAGACTTCGATTTGTCAAAGGTCTCGTAGCAATCGGAAACAATAACGCGGAATCGGGCGCGGTTGCGCCCAACTTCGCGTGAAGACGATCAGCGTTCGATACGGTTTCCGTTGCGTCCGTCAGCGGCGCTCGTAGAAGCGGCGAACGCGCGGGAGGCTGAAGACGGCGGCGGTCAGAAGCGTGAAGGCGGCGGTCCCGCCCATGATGGCGGCGGCCAAGGCGAAGGGGCGGCCTTCCGAGACGCGGCTCATGACGAGCATCGCGCCCGCGCGCACCCATTCGAGCGCCCAGAGGACGAGAAGGACGCGCTGCAGGAGCACCATCCACCGGCGCGGCACGAAGAGGAGCGCCGCGGGGATGAGCGTGAGGAACGCGAAGAGCCCCATGCCGTGGAACATCAGGTGCGCGCCCATCAGGATGTGGGCGAGGAAGGGAATCAGAAGAAGAAGGAAGAGCGCCATGGGGTCTCGTCGGGGTGTTTGGGGTGTGTTCGGGAAAATCAGTCGGCCGTCCTGCCGTTCTTGGAGGCCTCAGCCGCAGGCGTCTCGGCCTTCACGTCGGTCTTAGCGTCGGGCGCGGGCTTCACCGCAGGAGCCGCAGCGGGCTTCGCGCGGTTCCTGGGCTTCTCGGGCGCCGGGCGCATGCTGTCGAAGACGTGCCGGACCGCCATCACGGGGTGGCGCCAGATGAGGCGCGGGCCTGCCCAGCGCATGACCTCACGCGCAGTTTCGCGCTCCGCCGGCTTGTAGCAGTGGATGCGGCACTTCTCGCAGACGGGCTTCTCCTCCCCGTAGGGGCAGCAGGCGAGGCGCTTCAGCGCATAGTCGAGAAACGAGCGGCACGCCGGGCACACGCGGTCCGGGTCGTCGGGGTTCACGTCGTTCGGATGGTGCGCCCAGCAGTAGAGGCGCACCATCGCGCGGATGGTCTCGGTCTCGCCGCGAAGACGCGGGAGTTCCTCAAGACGCCGCATGCGGTCTTGGCTCATGAGTTTTTCTTTTTGGCTGTGTTCTAAGGAGATGGCCTTAAGCCGACCGGGGGAGCCTCGGCGTATGATGGACCATCGACCGGAGAGGATGCCCGAGGATTCTTAAGGCTGCTTTATCGGGATAGCCCGAGGGCCTCGGAAGCTCCCGAACGGGATCCTCATCCGACGACATTCAGGACCAGAACACGCACATCCTTCCCATAAGGAGATACCGATGTCCCTCATTTACGATGCCGCGGCCCTTCGCCGCGAACTCCACGAGATGCCCGAACTCGGGCTCAAGGAATTCCGCACCTCGGCCTACGTCGCCGAGAAGCTTCAGGCGCTCGGGATCGAGACGCAGACGAACGTGGGCGGCACCACGGGCGTGGTCGGCATCATCCGCGGCACGGAACCGGGCCCGGTCGTGCTGCTTCGCGCCGACATGGACGCGCTCCCCTTCAAGATCGACGGCAAGGACTGCGCGATCCACGCCTGCGGCCACGACGCCCACACGGCGATGCTTTTGGCGGCCGCGAGCCGCTTGGTGGGCAAGGTCCGCCGCGGGACGCTGAAGCTCCTCTTCCAACCCGCCGAAGAAACCTTGAAGGGCGCGCCCGCCATGATCAAGGCCGGCGTCTTGGACGACGTCGAATACGCCGTCGGCGCCCACATCCGTCCGATTCAGGACGTCCCGGCCGGGAAGATCTGCGCGGCGGTCCGCCATACGGCGTCCGCGACGACGTTCGTCACGATCAAGGGCCGCGGCGCGCACGCCGCCCGTCCGCACCTGGGCGTCAACACGATCGACGTCGCCTGCCGCGTGATCGGCGCGGTGCAGGACATTTGGTTGAACCCGACCGAAGTCTGGTCCGCCAAGGCCACGCAGATCCACGCGAACGCCGGTGCGACCAACACCGTGCCCGACACCTGCACGATCACCTTCGACGTGCGCGCCGGGAAGAACCCGCTCATGAAGGAGTACCTCCGCCGCATCAACCTCGCCTGCGAAATGACGGGGAAGGCGATGGAGGCCGAAGTGACGGTGGATACGCCGGAACTCTGCCCGGCCGCCGAGTACGATGACGATCTCGTCGAAGAAATCGCGCAGTCGATCCGCGACACCGCGGGCGTCGAAAACCTCGCGAAGGACTGCGGTGGCGGCGGCGAAGACTTCCACTGCTTCAAGATGGCGAAGCCCGAACTGAAGGCCGCCTACTTCGGCGTGGGCGTCGGCGCCACCCCGGGTCTGCACGCTCCCAACATGACGTTCGACGAGCAGTACCTGCCCTTGGGCGTCAACGTCTTCGTCGACTTCGTGACGAAGAAGATGGGTTGATCGGCCGACGCGCGTCGAAGCCCTGAGCCCCCGAAGGGCTCTCGAGAACCCCGGCAGGTCCCGCACCCGCCGGGGTTTTTTGAGCGCATTTCTCCGGCCGTCATCATTCTGAGATCGGCGGCCGATACAATCTCACGACCCCCAACTCTTTTCCATTCGGAGCACCCATGTCGGATGCGGTTTTTCTGCGCGACATTCCGCCTTCGCACCACGCCACGCGGCTTTCGTTCTTTCTCGCGGGCTTCATCATGGCCGTCTGGGCCTCGCTCGTCCCCTTCGTGAAGCAGCGCTTGGGGTTGGACGAAGCCGTCTTCGGGATGCTTCTTCTCACGTTGGGTCTCGGGGCCCTCGTCACGATGCCCCTCTCCGGCATGATCGTCTCGCGGCGCGGCACCCGCGAGGTGCTCGCGTGGGCGGTGCCGTTGACGAGCCTGCTCGCGGTCTTCATCCCGTGGGTCACGGACGCATGGGTGGCGGTCGCGCTCCTTGCGGTCTTCGGCGCCGTCTTCGGGGCGGTCGACGTCTCGATGAACGTCCACTCGATCGAAGTCGAAAAGGCCTCGGGCCGGCGGATGCTCTCGGGCTTTCACGCGCTCTACTCGGTGGGCGGCGTCGTGGGCGCGCTTCTGATGAGCCTCCTCATGAACCTCGGCTTGGCCCCTGCCTTCGCCGCGATGGCGCTCCTCATCCTGGGCGCGCTCTCCTGGGCCTGGGTCGGGCGCTGGACGTTGGTCGCCGGGATTTCGGAGGACGCCCACGGGCGGGGCTTCCCGTTGCCGAAGGGTCGCGTGCTTCTCTTGGGCTGCGTCTGCTTCGTGATGTTCCTCGTCGAAGGCTCGATCCTCGACTGGGGTGCGCTCTACCTCACCGAAGTGCAGGGCGCGGCGATCGAAAACGCAGGGCTCGGTTTCGCCGCCTTCAACGTCGCGATGACGCTGATGCGCTTCACCGGGGACCGCCTCATCACCCGCATCGGCCCGAGAAGCACCGTGCTCATGGGTTCGGTGCTCGCAGGCGCCGGGTTCATCCTCGCGGTCTCGGTGCCGAGCGCCTGGGTGACGGTGGCGGCCTTCTTCCTGGTCGGGATCGGGGCCTCCAACATCGTCCCCATCGCCTTCGCGGCGACGGGCGAGCAGAACGACATGCCGATGAGCCTCGCGATGGCGAGCGTGACGACCTTGGGCTATGCGGGGCTCCTCACGGAGCCTGCGCTGATCGGCTTCGTCGCGCACCGCACCTCGCTCGGGACGGCCTTCCTCATGGAAGTCTGTCTTCTTCTCTTCGTCGCCTGGTCCTCGCGGCTCTTCCGCGTGCATTGAGGGGGTCTTCGGAATCCCTCGAAAGAGGACCCCGCGAGGGGTCCCCGCGAAGCGGCTTAGAATAGGCCTCCGTTGAGCATTGGAGACCCTCATGGCCGAACGCTTCCTTTTTCTCGATACCGAAACCACCGGACTTTCCGTCACGGGAGGCGACCGTGTCTGCGAAATCGCGGTGGTGGAGGCGGACGAGAAGGGCAGGGCGATCAGAGCCTTTCACACGTACCTCAACCCGGAATGCCGCATGAACCACGTCGCGCAGAGCATCCACGGGTTGTCGACGTCGTTTCTCCTGGGGGCGCCGCGCTTCGCGGAGATCCAGGACGAATTCCTCGCCTTCGTGAAGGGCGCGACCATCGTCGCGCACAACGCGACCTTCGACCAGCACTTCATCGAAGGGGAGCTCGCGCGCGCGGGCGGGCCGTCCTTCTTCGGCTCCGTCAAAAAGATCGAGTGCTCCTGGCGCCGCGCACGGAGTCTCCTTCCCGTCGGGAAGAGGTCTTTGGAGGCGCTCTGCGAGCGCTTCGAGATCGGCACCGTCGACCGTTCGCTCCACGGGGCGCTCATCGACAGCGTGCTCCTGGGGCACGTCTGGGCGTCGCTCACCGCTTTGGAAAAAGGCGGCGTGATGCCGCTTCCCGTGCAGGCGAACCTGACGCCTGAGATCCGCCTGGCGCTTCGCCAGCCCCGCACCCCGAAGCTCGTCTGGGAGGGGCCGATCGAGGCCTGATCTCTGCCGGGAACTCCAAAAACGACGATGGGACCGCGTGAGCGGTCCCATCGTCATGTCGGGGCTGCGGATCGTCGTCTCAAGCCTCCCGCAGAATCACCGCAAGCCCGCCCAGGATGCCGACCAGCCCCACGAAGGCCATGACGGAGGTGGGCTCGTGCGCGACCAAGGCGGCGAGCACGAACGCCGTGACGGGCTCCAGGAGCGTCAGCGCGACGCCGGTCGCCGGGCTGATGCGCTTCAAGGCCTCGGAAAACGACAGGTACGCGACGCCCGTCACCATGACGCCCAAATAGACCGTGACGAGAAGGTCACTGATGGCCGGGGACGGGAGCCCCGAATTCACCCACGCGACGGGGAGTGCGATCAGCGACGCGGTCGTGAAGATCCAGGCGCTCGCACGGGCGCTCCCCGCGGTGCGCACGGCCTCTTCCGCGACGAACGCGTAGAGCGCGTACGAGAACCCGGCGAAGAGGCACGCGGTGAAGCCGAGCGTCGAGAGTTCCGCATCGCCCGCGCGCGAGACCGCCATGACGACGCCCCCGGCGACGGCGACGCCGGTGCCGAGGCACCAGCGCATCGAAGGCGCCTTCTTCTTCCAGAGGACGTTGATGATCCCGGCCCAGATCGGAGCGCTCCCGATCGTGACGGCGGACCCCAAGGCGATGCCGATCTCGCGCACGCCCGCAAAGAACCCGAAGTTGTAGGCGGCCATCGTGCAGCCGCCCAGAATCACGCCCACGGCAAGGCGGCGGGGCGAAGCCGGGGCGGCGGTGTTCGAGGCCGCCGGGGCCGACGCCTTCCGGCTCGTGAACAACACGAGCGGCCAGAAGAACGCCATCGAGAAGATGAGGCGCAGCGCGCCCACCCAAAGGGCGTCGGGGCCCTCGGGCGAAATGAAGGACTGGGCGGTGCCGGCCGTGCCCCAGAGGAGGGCGGCCAAGGCGGCGAGCAGAGCGCCGTGGAGAGCGGTGGAGGAATGCATGGGGGTCTGATTTCTTCAAGTGAAGAGAATTATAGGCCCCCAGCCGAAACGTCGGGAAAAGTGATTTCCCTTGTCAGAGCTGAGCCACCTTGATCCCGGCCTTCCGGAGGAATTCGAGCCCTTCGCTCGAGCGGTAGAGCTCGTGGTAGAAGACCTCGGTGATGCCGCACTTCTGGATGAGAAGCGCGCAGTGGATGCAGGGGCTGTGCGTGATGAAGATCGAGGCGCCCTTGGAGGAATAGCCGTTCTCCGCCAACTTCGCGATGGCGTTCAGCTCCGCGTGCTGCACTTCGGGGCGCGTGACCAACTGCCCGTCCACTTCCATCTCGCAGCAGTTGTCGTAGCCCGTCGGCATCCCGTTCCAGCCGAACGAGATGATCGAGTGGTTCTTCACGATGACGCAGCCCACCTTGAGGCGTGCGGCATAGCTGCGCTCCGCGGCGATGTGCGCGATGCGCATGTACATTTCGTTGTCTTTCTGAATGTTCATGACGGGTGTCTCGGGGGATTCGGCTCCGCGGTGCTCATCCGAAGGGATGCGGCGCGGGAAAAGCATGTCGGTTCGGAGGAAGTTTAGCGGCAGGAGGCCGTCCACGCGCAACGGAAGAACCTCATCCAAGGTGCGACACAAAATGAGACGACTACCGATCTATGGTCGGGAGTAAAGGAACCTCTTCACCGGGGCCCTTTCT
>NZ_JH604876.1 GCF_000250875.1 Sutterella parvirubra YIT 11816
AGCCTCTCCTTTTAAGGAGGGGTGGTTGACTGTTGTGTTTGGATGTGGGTGTCGAGGGGCGGCCGGGACGGGGGAAGGCGCTTCGTCCTGAAGACGGGCGCCTTTTTCTGACCGCACGAAGGTCCGATCATACGCCGCTGACCGCGGTTCGCCCTCGTCCCGCGGGAGGTGGCGGGACGGCGGACGCGTCAAAACCGGGGCGTCCGGAGGCTCCCGAGTGGGCGCCGGAAGGGCGGCCGCAGGCGGGAACCCGAAGAAAAACAAGGAAGTAGCCGAAGATACGGGCCGGCCCCGGGTTCCGTCTTCACGGGAAGACACTTTCAGTCTCAGGATGGCGGCCGCAGCGGTGGCAGCCCCAAAAGGAAACCGGCCGCCCGTGGGGAATCCCAGGGCGGCCGTGGTCATGGCGTATCGGGCTGGTTCAGTCTCAGAGCAGCGCGATGATCGCGTCGATCTGCTCGTCGGTCGTGGCCCAGCAGGTGCAGAAGCGGCAGAAGCGGCTGCCGTCGTCGTTCACCTTCCATGTCGAGTAGATCACCTTTTCGGCGACGCGCTCGGCGACGTCCTTGGGGAGCGTCACGAACACCTGGTTCGTCGGACTCTTGGCGTCGATCCGGAAGCCCTTCGCGATGAAGGCGTCCTGGAGCTTCTGCGCGGTGCGCACGCCCGTGCGGCCGGCTTCGCGGTAGAGCGCGCCGTCGTTCTCGAAGAAGACTTCAAACGGAATCCCCACGACGCGGCCCTTGGCGGTGACGGCGCCCTGCTGCTTCTGCTGCGTGAAGAAACACGGCAGCGCACCCGGCTTCGCGACGACCGCCTCACCCAAAAGCGACCCGCACTTGGTGCCCCCGATGTAGAAGACGTCGCAGAGCCGCGCGAGGTCGGCGAGCGTCACGTCGTTCCCCACCCCTTCCAGGGCGTACGCCAAACGCGCGCCGTCGCAGAAGAGTTTGAGGTTCCAGCGGTCGCACACGGCGCGGATCGCTTCGAGTTCGGCGAGGGTGTAGAGCGTGCCGCGTTCGGTCGACTGCGAGAGGTACACGACCGCGGGCTGCGGGCAGTGCATCCAGCTGTCGTCCGCCTTGAAGTCCTTCATATAGGCCTCAACCGTCTCGGCCGAGAGCTTCCCGTCCTTGCCCGGAACGACCAGCACCTTGTGGCCCTTCGATTCCACGGCGCCCGCTTCGTGGCCGTTGATGTGACCCGTGTCGCAGCAGATCGCCCCTTCCCAGCTTCGCATCATGCCGTGGAGCACGATCGAGTTCGTCTGTGTGCCCCCCACGAGGAGATGCACCTCGGCTTCGGGCGCGCGGCAGGCGGCGCGGATCAGATCCCGCGCGCGCTTCGTCCAGACGTCCTCACCGTAACCCGGCTGCTGCACGAGATTCGTTTCGCCGTAGCGCGCGAGAATCTGAGGGAACGCGCCCTCCTGGTAGTCGCAACCCATATAGATCATGGTGTGTCTCCTTCAAATGGACCTGTTGATCGGTTCTGCTTTGTTCGTTTTCCGAGGGCGTGCCGAAGACGCGGCCGAGGGGCCCCGGCGGGGCGTACGGTTTTTCCGGCACGAACGTTCATCTTACTCACGCGCCCGACTTTCGGCGTAGCGCGAAACCTCAGGTCGGCTGATCATGGATCACGTCTAAAGGGGATGGAGCTCCGCCCTATTTGCAACCATCCGTAACACGGGATGGAGAGCGCTTCCCGATCGGGGAACGGATTTTTCGAGATCGTGAAACACAGCTTCGGCGGATCCGCAAAAGAAGATCCCGATCGGATACATGCCGTGAAAGCTTTTCCTTCATCCTTTTCCCTAGGGAATCGGCTCATATCGCGTAATCACGGAAGGGTTCTCTCCCAAGTGGTTGCCCCTAATATGTCGGTCACGGACTTGGGTGCCGCGATAGAATCCGCAACCGATCAAGAGGACGGATCCCGTCGACCTTCGGGAGAAAAATCCGCCGCATAAGAAAAACGCCGGGCAGCACCACCGCCCAGACCCGGCCCATCGATCCACGTAGCTCCCCCGCGCGACAGATGACCGACATGGGGTGGGGGTCGAAAACCGGACCTGCT
>NZ_JH604877.1 GCF_000250875.1 Sutterella parvirubra YIT 11816
TGCGGCAGGGACGCAGGAAGGGCTCCAAGAGCGTCTCCAACGCGTAGCCCATCGGGCTCTGTCGGTTCACCCAGCTCAAGACGCACCAAATCAGCGTCCCCCAGGAGACCATCTCCAACCCCCAACGCACGAGCGTGAAGATCGGCGCGAGCACCATCCCCAAGGGGCTGATCGGATAAAACGCCGTGAGGCGGTTCACCAGCACGGTCGCGAACGCCAGGATCAGGGCCCCAAGAAGCGACGGCCAATCCCAATTGCCCTTCGCCGGCACCACGCGCGAGAGCGGCACCACGAGCCAGTCGGTCGCGCGCCTCGCCAGATCCACCAACGGGTGCCGGGGCGAAAAGGCCCAGCGCCACACCCAGGCGCGAAGCAGAAAGAGCACGCCGAAGAGCGACGCGACGGTGCCGATCACGAACTGAAGGATGGAGAAGAGCATGGTGCCTGCGGTTGGGTGATGGTTGGGTTGGTAGGGATCCCCAAGGATAGCGCAAGCGGGCTCCCGCAGATGTTTCAGCGGGTTTTGCGGGCGAGATCCGCAGTGCGGGCTTCAAGCATCCCGACGTCGCAGTCCGCGGGCGCAATGGCGAGCTCCACCCCTGCGGGGAGCATCGCCCCGACCCGCCCCCAGTCGAAGGTCGGGCCCGGATCGGTCTTGCGGCCGGGTGCGATCACCTCGTGCCCCGTGACCCAGCGGATGGGATGCTTTCGGACGAGCTCCGGAAGGATCCGCGAGAGCGCCTCATACTGCGCCTCCGAGAAGGGCGTCTTCCCGTCCCCCTCCATTTCGATCCCGACGGAAAAGTCGTTGCAGGCGTTCCTCCCGCGGAAGTTCGAGAGGCCGGCGTGCCAGGCCCGCATGGAGAAGGGTACGAACTGGATCACTTCACCGTCCCTGCGCACGAAGAGGTGCGCGGAGACGCGAAGCCCCCTGAGGCTCTCAAACGGAGGTTCCGGGGAAAGCGTCCCCAGAAAGAGGCGCTCGACGGCATCGCCTTCGAAGACTCCGGCGGGGAGAGAGATGTGGTGGATGACGAGAAGATCGACCGTCGCGCCCTCCGGGCGGCGGTCGGCGTGAGGGCTCGGAAGGCGCTTTGCGCCTTCGAGCCAATCAGCGTTCGCGGGGGCCGGCGTCACGGCACTTCGGCGAGCAGTAGACGTGCTCGCCCCGGCGGAGCGCGTCCCCGGCGGGGACGTAGACGCCGCAGTGCGCGCAGCGCACCATCTGTTCGCCCGCGGCGGCGCGGCGCTCTTCGTCCCGACGGCGCTCGCGCCTCAGGAGCTCAAGCTCCAGGCGCTCGCGGTTGTCGAGCTTGTTGCGGCGTCGGGAGAGCGACCAAGCGACGGCGATCCCGAGCGCGAGAAGCACGAAGAAGAGAATGCGGCCCATCAGAAGATCTCACGGATGAAGCTGTAGCCGACGTAGGCGATGACGAGCACCGCAAAGCCCGCCCAGAACCAGTTGAGCGCGGTCTTCGCGCGCCAGCCCGCGAAGCGGCGGCCGCCCAGAAGCAGGCCGAAGATCACCCAGGCGATCCAGGTGAGAAGCGTCTTGTGGTCCATCAGGAGCCACGTGCCCTTCATCTCATGCGTGGCGAAGGAGCCGGTGAGAAGAACGAGCGTGAGGCACACGAACCCGACCGCGACGATGCGGAAGAAGATGCGCTCCATCACGACGAGGCCGGGGAGCGAATCGAGGAAGTTGTTCTCGGAGGTCGTGGCGGCGGCTTTGAGCTGACGGTTCTGCAGGCCCATCAGCACGGCCTGCACGAGCGCGATCGTCATGAAGCTGTATGCGGCCAAGGCGAGGAGCAGGTGCCAGCGGAAGAGCACCGTCCACTCCTGCGCCGGAATCGGGTTCCCCGGGAAGATGACGGGAAGAATCGTCCCGAAGGCAGCGGCGATGAGGATGATGCCGAACTGCCCGTGCAGACGGTGGATGATCGTTTCGATGAAGAGCGCGATCACCGCGAAGAAGAACGTGACCGAGAGGGCGAAGGCGAAGCCGAAGTGCACGGCGTCGGGGCGGAACATCTCCCCTTCGACGGCGTAGCCGTGAAGGATGAGCCCGAGGAGCACCGGCCAGCGGATGAGGCTCGACGCCTTCCCCGCCTTCTGCTTCATGGCGCCCACGATGGCCATGCCCGCCGCCAAATAAAGCAGCGCGGCGATGCCGGAGCAAATCGTCAACGATGTCATGATCTTCCCGTTCGTTCAGACGTGCGGCCCGGCGTGGGCGTCCAACCTCAGGACGCCGGGCGCAAAGTGCGCGCCGAGCCATTAAAATGTCGTGTTCCGCGGCGTCCCTCCCGGGGCGCCCCTCTTCTTTTTTGGAATGTGGTCCGGGGCCCCCGAAGGAGAACCCGAACTTCATTCTATCGCCTCCGCCCTTAGCATTGACTGAACGAAAGGGCGGGAGGGTTGAATTTTTCCGTCCGGCGCAGGCCTTCCCGCGCAGCACAAAGACGCACCGTCGCCGTTCGAATCCCTCTCCGGGATCCGGCACGCCTTGACCCGGACGAACAGGACACCACCATGCTCGACTCACTCAGCCAGCGCCTCTCCAAAATCGTCAAGGTCATGCGCGGTCAGGCGCGCCTCACCGAAGAGAACACCCGCGACATGCTCCGCGAAATCCGCCTCGCGCTTCTTGAAGCGGACGTGGCGCTCCCGGTCGTGCGCGAAGTGCTCGCCCGCATCAAAGAGAAGGCGATGGGCGAGGAGGTGATCGGGAACCTCAACCCGGGCCAAGCCCTGGTCGGGGTCGTGCAGCGCGAGCTCACCGCCATCATGGGCGGGGACCTCTCCCGCGACGAGCGCGAGATCAACCTGCGCGTGCAGCCTCCGGCCGTGATCCTTCTGGCGGGTCTCCAGGGTGCGGGCAAGACCACCACCGCCGGGAAGCTCGCGAAGCACCTCATTGAAACCCAGAAGAAGAAGGTCCTCACGGTTTCCTGCGACATCTACCGCCCCGCGGCCATTGAGCAGTTGAAGACCGTCACGGCGCAGGCCGGGGCGGAGTGGTACCCGAGCCATACGGGTGAGAAGCCCCTCGACATCGCCGCGGGCGCCGTCGACTACGCCCGCCGCCACTTCTTCGACGTGCTGATCGTCGACACGGCCGGCCGTCTCGCCATCGACGAAGCGATGATGACGGAGGTCGCGGACCTCCACAAGTTCCTCTCCCCCGCCGAGACGCTCTTCGTCATCGACGCGATGCTGGGTCAGGACGCCGTCAACACGGCGAAGAGCTTCCACGAACGCCTCCCTCTCACCGGCGTCATCCTCACGAAGACCGACGGCGACAGCCGCGGCGGTGCGGCCCTTTCCGTGCGCCACGTCACCGGGAAGCCCATCAAGTTCGTGGGTTCGGGTGAGAAGCTGGACGGGTTCGATGCGTTTGATCCCGAAGCGATGGCCTCCCGCATCATCGGCATGGGCGACATCGTGGGGCTCGTCAAGGACGTCCAGAAATCGATCAACGTCGCCGAAGCCGAAAAGCTCGCGCAGAAGCTCAAAAGCGGGAAGTCCTTCGACCTCACCGACTTCCGAGCCCAGTTGGCGCAGATGGGCGGCATGGGGAGCTTCAGCTCGCTCATGGAAAAGCTCCCGGCGCAGTTCCAGCAGGCCGCGGGTCAGGTCAACGACGAGCAGGTCCAGAAGCAACTCCGCCGCACGATGGGGATCATCGACGCGATGACCCCTGCGGAGCGCCGCAAGCCCGACCTCATCAAGGCGAGCCGCAAGAAGCGCATCGCCATGGGTGCGGGCGTCCCCGTCCAGGAAGTGAACCGCCTCTTGAAGCAGTTCGACCAGACGCAGGACATGATGAAGCGCATGCAGCGGGGCGGCCTCTCGAAGATGATGCGCGCTCTGGGCGGCATGGGTCTTCCCGGCATGGGCAAGCTCGGGGGCTTCCCCGGCATGGGCGGCTTCGGTGGGCCCCGTGGCTGACGCCCAGTCCGCCGTGAAGCGCATCCTCGGCCTCGACCCCGGGCTCAACCACCTCGGTTGGGCCGTGATCGAAACCGAGGGACCCGCGACGCGCGCGGTCGCCTTCGGGGTCTTCGACGTCCCGAAGGGCGAACTCCCCGAGCGTCTCTCTTCGATCTCCAAACACCTCACCGCCTGCATCGGGGAATACCGCCCCGACTGCGCCGCGATCGAGCGCGTCTTCGTGAACGTCAACCCGCAGAGCACGCTTCGCTTGGGCGAAGCGCGCGGCGCGGCGATCGCCGCGCTCGCGCTCGCAGGCCTTCCCGTCGAAGAATTCACCCCGAGCGAAATCAAGCAGTGCGTCACCGGCACGGGCCGCGCCGACAAGGCGATGGTGCAGCGCATGGTGACGACGCTCTTGGGCCTCACCGACACGCCCCGCACCGACGCCGCCGACGCGTTGGGCTGCGCCATCACCTGCGCGCAGACGATGCGGCTTCGCGCGCTAGAGCGCTCGGGCGGCACCACCCGCACCTACGCGACCGCAAGGCGCGGTGCGTCCGGCCGCGGCGCACGCGCCGCGTGGGCGAAGTTCGCGGGCGAAAAGTAGCGCCCCCGAGCGAAGGCGTCCGGAAGTCTGTAGGATGAGCGGCATCAGCATTCATCTTTGACGAGCCCCCACACATGATCGGACGCATCAGCGGCACCCTCATCGAAAAGGAACCTCCTCAGATCGTCGTCGACGCCTGCGGCGTCGGCTACGAGCTCGACGTTCCCATGTCCACCTTCTGCAATCTCCCTTCCGAGGGGAACCAGGTGGCGCTCTTCACGCACCACGTCGTGCGCGAGGACGCGCAGCTCCTCTACGGCTTCCTCACGAAGCGTGAGCGCGACGTCTTCCGAACGGTGATCCGCGTCAACGGCGTCGGCCCCAAGATGGGCCTCGCGCTGCTCTCGGGGATGTCGGTGGACGACCTCGCCTCCGCGGTCGATCAAGGGCAGACGGGGCTCTTGACGCGCGTACCCGGCATCGGGAAGAAGACGGCGGAAAGGCTCCTTCTTGAATTGAAGGGCAAGCTCCCCGTCATGGGCGGGCTCTTTTCCGAGCATTCCGACGCCAAGGCCGACGTCCTCGCGGCGCTCATGGCGCTCGGTTACAACGAACGCGAAGCCGCAGCCGCCGTCAAGACGCTCTCCCCCGACGTCGAAGTGGCGCAGGGGATCCGCGAGGCGCTCCGCTCGCTCGCCCACTAAGGTCGGGGAATCGTCATGATCAACGATGAACGCCTGGTAGCGGGGGCCGCCGCCAACCCCAACGAAGAAAACGCCGACCGGGCGCTCCGCCCGACGGGGCTCGCCGAATACGTGGGGCAGCCCGCGGTGCGGGAGCAGTTGGACATCTTCATCCGCGCGGCGAAGCGCCGCGGAGAGGCCCTGGACCACGTGCTCCTCTTCGGACCTCCCGGCTTGGGAAAAACCACACTCGCGCACATCATCGCGCGCGAGATGGGCGTGAACCTCAGGCAGACTTCCGGCCCCGTTTTGGAGCGCCCCGGCGACTTGGCCGCCATGCTCACGAACCTCGAACCCAACGACGTTCTCTTCATCGACGAAATCCACCGGCTCTCGCCCGTCGTCGAGGAAGTGCTCTACCCGGCCCTGGAGGACTACCAAATCGACATCATGATCGGCGAAGGCCCCGCCGCCCGCTCGATCAAGATCGACCTGCCGCCCTTCACCTTGGTTGGAGCCACGACGCGCGCAGGGTCGCTTACGAACCCGCTTCGCGCCCGCTTCGGGATCACGAGCCAGCTTCAGTTCTACAGTGCCGAGGACCTCGTGACGATCGTCCGGCGCTCGGCGCGCCTTCTCGGCATCTCGATCGATTTGGAGGGCGCACGCGAGATTGCGAACCGCAGCCGCGGCACGCCCCGCGTCGCCAACCGGCTGCTGCGCCGCGTGCGCGACTTCGCCGAAGTGATGCACGACGGCATGGTGACGAAGGAAGTGGCTTCGAAGGCGCTCAAGCTTCTCGACGTCGACCCCGTGGGGCTCGACCTCATCGACCGGCGCTTCCTCACGACGATTCTGGAAAAGTTCGCGGGCGGCCCCGTCGGGATTGAGAATCTGGCGTCCGCGATCGGCGAAGACCGCGACACGTTGGAAGACGTCGTCGAACCCTTCCTCATTCAGCAGGGGTACGTCCACCGCACGCCGCGGGGGCGCGTGGCGACGGTGAACGCCTGGAAGCACTTCGGCCTCACCCCGCCCGAGTCGGCGGAGTAACGCCAAGCTTCAAAGCGAAACCCCAAAACCAACCCCTTCAACGCGAGAGGCGTCGGCTTCCCGACGCCTCTCGCTTTTTCAAATCCGCAGGAAGCCTACCCTTCCGCTTACGAGATGAGCGGCGAAGGTCCCTGCCCGTCCTTCCCGGCGGGCTTCGTCGGCTGCCCCTCCTCCAAACTCCGGAGCGCCTGCCCGAGAACGCCCGAAGCGGCGAGGAGAAGTACTCCCAGAACCGACGCGCTCCACGCGAGAATCCCGCTGTTTTCGATAAAGATCGTCCCAAGCCCCACCGTGAAGGGCGCGGGGCTGAAGGGGGAGAGCACGAGTCCGGAGAGCACCGCGGCGGGCAGCAGCGCACCCGCCCAACGCGCGGACGGTCGGTTCATGAAGAGACTGTTGATCGCGGGGATCAGGATCAGAAGCGCCGTCCAGGCACCCAACCCCCCGACGGCTTCGAAAAGCACGTAGAGGACGTCGCGCCCCGCAGCATCCGTCCCCAAGGGATGCCCGTGCGCCCAAAGGGCGGCGATCCAGGTCCAGAGAATCCAGAGGACGCTCCCTGCCACCATGGCGCTCCGCCACGGGAAACGTTCGTCCCCGCCCGCAAGCATCCGGACGCCATCCGTGAAGTTCGTCGCGAAGCGGTAGGCGACGCCCAACGCCGTGCAGATCCAGGCGAGAAACGCCGTGACGCCCCCGGCGATCGCCGCGATCAGGGTGTACTTCGCGATCGTGATCGCGGGAGAAGCGCCCAATTTCACGTGCTCCAACGCTTCGCCTGAATAGGAGACGGCCGCCATCGGCGCGGACGCCCCGGCCTCAGGACGGCCGAGCCCCCAGGCGTTCTGAAGAAGCGTCGAGAGCACCGTCCCGTCGCCGTAGGGGAAGCCCGCCATCGCGGAAACGACGAGCTCCGCCGTGAGGATCACGGCGGACGCGCCGACGAAGGGTCGGTGCATCACTTTGGCAAGCGTCTCACGCGGGAGCTTCACGAGAAGAAGGACGAGGACGACGAGAAGCGCCGCGGGAAAGTACGCGGCGAAGGCATTGGCAGAGGGCGTCATAAAGCTATGTAGAAGTGTTTCCGGAGGGCTTCTTTGAAGCGCGTATGTTAAGCCAACGAAGTCCCGGAGAACGCCCGGACCGCATTTTCCCTATACTGTCCCGACGGCCGGGCGCAAAGGGCGCCCGGCAGGTTCCATACGCGAAGCACTACGACATGCCGACCTTCCGTTATCCCGTCCGCGTTCATTGGGAAGACACCGACGCGGGCGGCATCGTCTATCACGCGAACTACCTCAAATTCATGGAGCGCGCCCGCTCGGAGATTCTGAGGAACTTCGGGATCTCGCAGCGCGTGAACCCGGAGACGGGCGGCGTGCTCTTCGTCGTAGCGGACCTCTCGATCAAATACCGCCGCGCCGCGAAGTTGGAGGACGAACTCACGGTCGAGACCGCCGTCGAGCGCCTGGGCGGCGCGTCCTGCGTCTTCTCGCAGACGATTCTCCTCGGCGACGACGTCGTCACCGCCGGGACCGTGCGCGTCGCCTGCGTCGACGCGGCGACCCTCGCTCCCACGCCCATCCCGGAAGCGATCCGCGCGCAGCTCGGCACGCTCAAAGCGTAAAGCCCCTTCTGAATTCCCAAGGTCAACCCACACCGCAACTCAGAGCAGTCATGAATCCGACCACCGATCTCTCCATCCTCACGCTCGTTCAGCAGGCGAGCCCCGTCGTGCAGGCCATTCTCGCCATTCTGGTCCTGCTCTCGCTTCTGAGCTGGACGGTGATCTTCCAGAAGGCCTTCGCGATCTCGCGCGCCGCGCGCCAGACGGAAGACTTCGAAGCGCGCTTCTGGGGCGGCTCCGACATGACGAAGCTCCTGGAGACCGCGAAGAAGCCCGACGCCGGGATCGAAGAGCGCCTCTTTGCGGCCGGCATGACCGAATTCACGAAGCAGCAGAAGGCCGGGGGTGACGTGACCTCCGGCGTCACCCGCGCGATGCGCGCGGTCTTCACCCGCGAGATGGACGGGCTCGAAAAGGGCCTTCCGCTCCTCGCCTCCATCGGGTCGACCTCGCCCTACGTGGGCCTCTTCGGCACCGTTTGGGGGATCATGAACGCCTTCACGGGGCTTTCGACCCTCGACAACGTTTCGCTCGCGGTCGTCGCCCCTGGGATCGCCGAAGCCCTGGTCGCGACCGCGATCGGCCTCTTCGCCGCCATTCCGGCCGTGGCCGCCTACAACTACTTCAACAACCGCGTCAACCGCCTCGCCAACCGCCTCGAGAGCTTCAGCGAGGAGTTCCTCAACATTCTCGAACGCCAGGCGAGGAGCTGAGTCATGCTGCGCCGCAACAGCCGCCGACGCGGGCTCATGAGCGAGATGAACGTCGTCCCCTACATCGACGTCATGCTCGTGCTGGTCGTCATCCTGATGGTGGCCGCGCCCTTCGTCAATCCGAGCCTCATCAACCTGCCTTCCGTCAACAAGGCGTCGAAGGCTCCCGAAAAGCTCATCGAAGTGATCGTCTTCCCCGACGGGCGCATGTCGCTTCGCGTCGGGAAGGATCTCCGCGCGACGGACGCCGCGGGGTTGGTCGCCGCCGTGCGCGAAGCGCAGGGCTCGACTCCGGATCTGCCCGTCGTCATCGCCGCCGACAAGGACGTGCGCTACGAAGACGTGATCAACGTCATGAAGACGCTCCAGGAAGCGGACGTCCCCCGCGTGGGTCTCTCGCTTCGCATCGAGCGCTCGGCCGCCGCACGATAAGGGGAGCCGACGATGAGCATCAAGCGCCCGCGTCCCGCCGCCGAGGGGAACCGCCGCGACACCGTCGCGGCGACCGCCCTCTCCGTCGGCGTGCACGCCGCACTCTTCGCCGCGCTCTTCTCGGTCTTCCAGTGGCAGACCCACACCGAAACGGTCTACGCCGAGCTTTGGGCCCCCGAGGACATCTCGGGCGGGACGGACCCCGAAGGGGTGGCGGAAAAGCTCCCCGAAGCGAGCCCCGAGACCCCGCCCGACGCGGAGGAGCCGAAGCCGGAACCCGAACCCGAGCCCGCCGGTCCGACGCCGGAAGAATTGGCGCAGCAACAGGCCGCGGAGGAAGCCGCACGCCGTCAGGCCGAAGAGGCCGCCGCGGCCGAAGCCGCCCGCCTGGCGGAGGCGGCTCGACTCGAAGAGGAAGCCCGACGCGCCGAAGAGGAGCGTCTCGCGCAGGAGCGCGCCCGCGCCGAAGAGATCGAACGCCAGCGTCAGGAAGCCATTGAAGCCGAACGCCGCCGCGTCGAGGAAGAGAAGGCCCGCGAGGCGGAACGCCTCGCGCAGGAGCGTCTCGCCGAAGAGCGGAAGAAGGCCGAGGAAGCCCGCCTGGCTGAAGAAGCGAAGCGCGCCGAAGAGGAACGCCTCCGCCAAGAGGCGGAAGCCCGCCGCATCGCGGAAGAAAAGCGCATTGCCGAAGAGAAGCGCATCGCGGAGGAAAAGCGGATCGCCGAAGAGAAGCGCAAGGCTGAAGAGCGCCGCATCGCCCGCGAAAAGGCGGAGAAGGCCGAGCGCGAACGCATTGCGCGCACGGTGCGCCAGCAGGAGCTCGCACGCCTCTCCGCCAAGGTCGATCCCAACGCCCAACGCTCGGGAACGACGACCGGCGACCCGCGAAACTTCCGCCGCAACCTCACGGGGTCTGCGCTCGCGCGCTACAACGCGCGCGTCGCCGCCTGCATCCGTCCGCACATCACGATCGAGGTGCCGCCCTCGACGCCGCGCGGCCGCTTCCAGGCGACCTACACCGTGAAGCTTCTGCCCACGGGCGAGCAGATCGGCTCCGCAGTGAAGCAGAAGGGGTCCGGCTGGGACGCCTACGACGCCGCGGTCGAGCGCGCCATCCGGCGCTGCAACCCGTTCCCGCGTCCGGACACCGGTCAGGAAGCGCCGAGGGAGCTCACCCTCACCTTCGACCCGGTGGACGACCGGAAATAAGCTGAAATCCGCACACGTCCCGAACGCACCCCACCGCACGAGCTTCCGGGACGCGTGCGCTCCTTTTCCACCCCGAAGGAGGCCCCATGCCGACAACCTGCTTTGACGTCGCGAACTACTTCTTCTCGCGCCTTGACGAGGACGCAGGCGACGTCCTTTCCAACCTGAAGCTTCAGAAGCTGGCCGACTACGCGCAGGGCTTCGCCCTCGCCCTGCTCGATCGTCCGCTCTTTCCCGAACCCCTCGTCGCCTGGCAGATGGGTCCCGTCTGCCCGCCGCTCTTCCGGATGTACGCCATCGACGGCCCACGGGGGATTCCCGCGCCGCCGCTGATCGACCTCAGCGTGTTCCCCGCGGTGGAGATCGAGCTCCTCAATGAGGTCTGGGAGGTCTACGGCCAGTTCGCCGCCTGGAAGCTCCGCGACATGGTTCTGACGGAAGCACCCTGGAGGGAGACCGCCGTCAACGACGTGATCACCCACGAGCGGCTCAAAGCCTTCTTCCTCACGCAGCTCCGCTCCTGAGCACGGCTCCAAAAACCATCGGCCCGGGCGTCAACCGCCCGGGCCTATGGTTCAATCAGATTCAAAGTCCGATCACTTGCGGATGCGGCCCGCGACGAAGTCCGCCGCTTCCGCGGTCTTCACCATGATCTTCTCGGCGAGGTTGCCGCGGGCGGCGTATTCGACTTCGCCGTTCTTCAAGCCGCGGTCGCCGATCACGATGCGGTGCGGAACGCCGATCAGCTCCCAGTCCGCAAACATCACGCCCGGGCGCATGTCGCGGTCGTCGAGGATGACGTCGACGCCCTTGGCCTTCAATTCTTCGTAGAGCTCGTCGGCGGCCTTCCGGACGTCTTCGCTCTTCGCGTAGTTCATCGGGCAGATGACAGCTTCAAAGGGCGCGATGCTGTCGGGCCAGATGATGCCCTTCTCGTCGTGGCTCTGTTCGATCGCCGCACCGGCCAGGCGCGTCACGCCGATCCCGTAGCAGCCCATCTGAAGGATCTGGGGCTTGCCGTTTTCGTCGAGGTAGGTCGCACCCAACGCTTCGGAGTAGCGCGTGCCGAGGAAGAAGACGTGGCCCACTTCGATGCCGCGCTGAAGCTTCAGCGTCCCGCAGCCGTCGGGCGAGCGGTCGCCTTCGACCACGTTGCGCAGGTCCGCAACGGCGGGTTCGGGGAGGTCTCGGCCGAAGTTGACGCCCGTGTAGTGGAAGCCCTCTTCGTTCGCGCCGCAGCAGAAGTCCGACATGTCGGCGACGGTGCGGTCGGCGTAGACGGCGACGTCTTCCTTGACGCCGACGGGGCCGAGGTAGCCCGGCTTCGAGCCGAAGGCCTGCATGATCTCGTCGTCGGTCGCGAAGCGGAAGCCTTCCTTCAGTTCAGGGAGGTGACCCGCCTTCACTTCGTTCAGTTCATGGTCGGCGCGCAGGAGCACGAGCACGATCTTCGCGGGCATCGGTTCGCCCTTCTCGTTCACGCGGTCGGCGGCGAGCACGACGCTCTTGACGCTCTTCAAAAGATCGAGCCCGAGGTACTCGGCGACGGCTTCGCACTTTTCCTTCCCCGGGGTCGCGCGCTTTTCCATCGTTTCGGCGGGAGCCTGGCGGCCCTCCAGCACCGAGAAGGCTTCGGCCAATTCGATGTTGGCGGCGTAGTCGGATTCGGGAGCGTAGGCGATGACGTCTTCGCCGGCGTTCGCGATCACCTGGAATTCGTGCGAGCGGGAGCCGCCGATCGCGCCCGTATCGGCGCGCACGGCGCGGAACATGAGCCCCAGACGCGTGAAGATCTTCTGGTAGGCCGCATACATCGCGTCGTAGGACTTCGACGCGCCCTCTTCGTCACGGTCGAACGAGTACGCGTCCTTCATCGTGAATTCGCGGCCGCGCATCACGCCGAAGCGGGGACGGCGCTCGTCGCGGAACTTCGTCTGGATGTGATAGAAGTTCACGGGGAGCTGACGCCAGCTCTTGATTTCCTGACGCGCGATGTCGGTGATGACTTCCTCCGACGTCGGCTGAATCACGAAGTCGCGGTCGTGACGGTCCTTGATGCGCAGAAGCTCCGCACCGTACTTCTCCCAACGGCCCGATTCCTGCCAGAGCTCCGCCGGCTGCACGATCGGCATCAAGAGTTCCACCGCGCCCGCCGCGTTCATTTCTTCGCGGATGATCGCTTCGATCTTGCGGATGGTGCGCAGCCCCATCGGCATGTAGGTGTAGACGCCGGCGGCAAGCTTCTTGATCATGCCGGCGCGGATCATGTACTGCTGACTCACGACGTCGGCATCGGCCGGCGCTTCCTTGAGCGTGGAAAGGAAAAAGGAACGGGCGCGCATAGTGTTTCGCTTCGTTGTGTCGGATTGAAAGCCCCCCGGAAGATCCTTCCGGGGGGCGCATTTGAAAAGTCTGTCTATTTTAGCCTTCAGCGCACGACCATGTTGTCGCGGTGGATGAGTTCGGGGCGGTCGGGCATCCCCAGACGCGCCTCGATTTCTTCGGTGTGGCAGCCGATGATGCGGCGCGCATCCGCGCTCGAATAGTTGACGAGCCCGCGGGCGACTTCGTTCCCCTCAGGGTCGAGGCAACTCACGACTTCACCCTTCACGAATTCGCCTTCGACCGCGGTGACGCCGACCGGCAGAAGCGACGTCTGGCGCTCTAGAATCGCCTTCGCGGCACCGGCGTCAAGCGTCAGGCGGCCCGCCGCACGGAGGTGGTCCGCGATCCATTGCTTGCGGGCGTGCATGACGGAAGTCGAGGGCGCGAGGTGCGTGCCGATCAGCTCGCCCTTGGCAAGCCGCACGAGGACGTCGGGCTCACGGCCCGACGCGATGATGGTCGCCGCGCCCGAGCGCGCCGCGCGCTTCGCGGCGAGGATCTTCGTGATCATGCCGCCCTTCGAGAGCGAGCTCGCGGCGCCTCCCGCCATGCGCTCCAAGGCGGGATCTCCGGCCTTCGCTTCCGCCACGAACACCGCATCGGGATTCGAGCGGGGATCAGCCGTATAGAGGCCGCGCTGGTCCGTGAGGATCACGAGCGCGTCGGCTTCGACGAGGTTCGTCACCAAAGCGCCCAGCGTGTCGTTGTCGCCCACCTTGATTTCGTTCGTGACGACGGTGTCGTTTTCGTTGATGACGGGGACGATCCCGAGGCGCAGGAGTTCCACCAACGTCATGCGGGCGTTCAGGTACTGCTCGCGGTCGACGAGGTTCGCGTGGGTGAGGAGCACCTGCGCCGTCATGATCCCGTGCGCGCGGAAGTGCGTTTCGTAGGCTTCGACGAGCCCCATCTGGCCCACGGCCGCCGCGGCCTGCTGCTCGAAGACGCGCTTCGGACGCTCGGCCCAACCGAGGCGGAGCACCCCTTCGGCGACGGCCCCCGAGCTCACCAGGAGCACTTCGCGGCCCATTTGGCGGAGCTCCGCAATCTGCGTCGCCCAACGTTCGATCGCTTCGACGTCGAGTCCTCGGCCGTCGTTCGTGACAAGTGCGCTCCCGACCTTGACGACGATGCGGCGGGCGCTTTTCAACAACGACATTTTCTATTTTCTCCCAAAGGTCTTCCGGCTCTTCCATATGCGCAACCCTAGCACATGATAACGCCACACGGAATGATCATCTTTCATTGACTTTTTAATGTCAAAAACTGGAATACCAAATAGATGGATACTGTATAGAGCTGAATTTTTGAAAAGTGAAATTGGACCGTATCGCCTTTGTTTCCCCGACCACCTCAACACAAACTGATGATCTTTATGAAGTAACCCATAGCTCGAGGTCACCTGAAAGCCAAACAAATCCAGATTACGAGGTTGATATGCAAACAGTTTAAGCAAGTAGAAGAGCGACTCCTTCCTCGCCCCCATCAGCCGTTCATTCATCGCAAAGAACGCTGAAGTTCCCTCCCATATTTTTTCGAAAACTCGCCCCCTCTTAGCTTCACCCTTCGGCATTCGGGAAAAAATAACTTTTCCGTCACGAACGACTTCTGCTGTTGGCTCCGAAGAAGTCATCATAAACTCCAAAAACCTCGAAACCTCAGGAACAGTAAAGAAATAAAATTTACT
>NZ_JH604878.1 GCF_000250875.1 Sutterella parvirubra YIT 11816
ACGTGTACCCGTTTGAGAGAAATTCACGCTCAAACTCATCTTTTACAGATGATTTTAAAGGAAATTTATCCGCCCGCATACCCCGTAGACAAGCTTCCGGACTGTGTCGAAACGGTCACTTTCGTTGTATGCCAGGTAAACGGACGACGGTCGCCCCCTCAAATCCGCCTCAAATCCCCTTCAGCGTTCCGTACCAAACCTCCATCGAGCGCGGGAGCCGCCACATCATCGGGCGGCAGTGCCAGGGAAGCGGCAGGAGCACGGGGCGCTCAACCGTTCCCACTTCCTTCAGGAGGGGAAGCGCGAGCGACGCTGCGGCCGCCGCGTCGCCGCAGAGCGCGATCACGTCGACGCGCTCCCGGCGGATGAACTCCGCCATCACCGCCATGTCGGTCTCCACCGCCCCAGGCAACACTTCACCGCAGCGCTTCCCCACGACGTTCACGAGCCCCAAGGGTTCCATGAGCTCACGCGTCAGGTCCGAGTCCGCCGTCGCGAGGAATCCGTAGATCTGGTCCTCGACCGGGTGCCGGATCCCGAGGACGGGAAGGATCCTCAGGGGCGGGAGCGGCGACGCCGCCTGGAGTTCTTGGAGGTACGCCATCCTCGTCTCCCAGTCCCCCGCCATCCGCTCGGCGTGCTTCTCTTCCCCCATCAGCGCCCCCGCGCGGCGAAGCACCTCGACGGCGCTCCCGCGCACGTCGAGGCCCTTCACGGTGAAGCCCTCCCGCTCCAGGTCCGCCTTCATGCGGGCGGGGTTGAGGTCGGAAAGGCCGTTCTCTTCCAAGAGAATGAAGTCGACCCCGAGACGCCGCGCGGCGGCGTCGAGGATCTTCGGGCGGTCGCGCATGGCGCAGTGCGTGCATTCGAGCATCTTCTCCGCGGGGTGGAGAACCTCCATCCCGGGGATGTCGCCGCCCACGAGGGCGCGCCCCCAGATGCGGAGCGTCGCGAGGGCTTCCGCCGCGGTGTCGCCCACGATGATGATGTTCTCGTATCGAGGAAAAGGCGTGTAGAGGTTCAGCATGACGTTGGGTTCCTGAATGAGGGTTCGAATGAGGATTGAGGGTTGACGGCTCAAGGTTGGGACCGGAAGGCCTCAGGCCGGTACCGCCGACACGGATTCGAGCCGCACGGTCCGGCGCGTGCGCGCCGGGCGTCCGGAGCGGCCGGGCCGCCTGAGATCGGATTCGGCGGAGTCGGACGATTCGTCGGTCCCGGTCGGGAAGCTCTGGTGCGTCACCGCGAGAATGAACGTCTCAGGGAGTTCCGCTTCGAGCGTCCTGAGCACCGCGTCGGCCAAGGCCGGGTCGAGGGCCGAGGTGGCTTCGTCAAGAAGGAGCACCTTCGGGGCGGCCAACACCGCGCGGATCAGCACCACGCGTTGGGCCTCCCCGCCCGAGAGGCGCGTGCGCCAGTCGCAGACGTCAAGAAGCCGCCCCTTGAGGCCGGAGAGCCCGAAGGCGTCCAGGAGGTCGAGGAGGCGCAGATCTCCGGTCTCACCCGTCTCCGATCCGTAGAGGAGGTTTTCGCGGAGCGTCCCCACGAAGAGGTAGGGTGCCTGCGGCACCCAAACGCAGGATGGGTCGACGTCGATCTCGCCCTCTGCGTCGCCGAACCCCGCGACGGTTCGCAGGAACGTGCTCTTCCCCGTACCCGAGGGCCCCGTGAGGAAGACGGTCTCACCGGGCGCGCCCGAGACGTCCGCGCGGAGCACCCGCCCGTCGGGGATCGCGACCGCGACGCAGGCGCGAAGGCCCTGGACAGTCTCAGCATCCTTCCGGACCGCCGTCTTCTCCGCCGTCTCCCGGTCCGCGGCTTCCAAAGCGGTGAGAAGCCCGTTCAGACGGGCGCAGACCGCCGCGAAGTGGGCGAGCTGGTCGTAGGAGAGAATCACCCACGAGAGCGCCCGGGCGACGTCGGCGAAGGCACCGCGCAGCTGCATCAGCCCGCCCAAGGCGATCGTGCCGGCGAAGAGGCTCGGGAGCCCCAGGACCAAAGGCGTCAGGTGCGTGATTTGGCCCAGCCCCACGGTGAAGAGGTCGAGGTCGCGGGACTTCTTGGCGCGGCGAATCAGCAGATCAGTGAGGTGGTGGAGGCCTGCGGTCAACTTCCAGCGCTCAAAGGCCTCCCCCTTCGCGCCCGCCACGGCGTCGCCGTGGCGGCGCTTCTCGATGAAGGCGAAGCGCAGATCCGCTTCGCGGTGCTGCGCCTCGACGTTGAGGCGCTTCAAGGGTCGGCCGATCAGGTGCGTCAGCCACGTGCCCAGCACCGTGTAGAGGACGCACGCCCAAAGCATGTAGCCGGGGATGGTCCACTCACCCACGACCAACGGTGTCGAGAGCGACCAGAGGATCGCGGAGAACCCGATCAAGGTGAGAAGCGACTTGTAGGCGCTCATCAGCAGATTGATCGAGAGCGCGGCGAAGTCGCCCGTGTCTTCCAGAATGCGTTGGTCGGGGTTGTCGGGTTCGGTCCCCTGGAGGGAGAGCCGGTAGTGGGCGGACGCGTCCGAGAGCCACCGCGCGATCATCCGTTCCGTCAACTCCCGGCGCACCTTGATCACGAGCCGGTCCTGGACGTAGGAGGTGGCGACCAGGACGAGGATCACGACCGAGACGATCCCGACGAAGGTGACGAGCTCTTCGACGATCTTCGCGCGGTCGACGGCCGCAAGCGCGTCGAAGAAGCGGCCGTTCCAGGCGTTCAGCCACAACGCCGCCTCGACCCCCGCGGCGTTCCCGAGAAGGACGATGACGAAGAGGAGAAAGGAGACTTTCCCCTCCTTCGTCTTCGCGTAGTCCTTGAGGAAGCCCCAGAGACCGGTGAGCGCGAAGATCCGAGAGAGGAGACGGAGGCGGGAATCCCGGGAACCTCGGGGTTCGAGGGGTTCTCGGTGTTCGCGGGAAGGCGTTGCCGTGGGCTGAGCCGGATCGGTATCGACGTGAGGTTGGTTGGTCGGGCTGTCGGAGCGGTTCATGAGACGTCGGGCGGAGGATCGGATCGGAGGCGGACCGGTTCGGGTGAAGAAAGAAAGAACGGACGAAAGAAAGCGCGAAAGAGGACCGGAAGGAGAGGCCCGGAGGCCGAAGCCTCTTCGGAGGGTCTGAGGGCTTGAGGGTTGGAAGGCCGGAAGGTCGGCGGAGCCCGGGCGTCGCCCGCCCGGGCTACGGGTTCAGGGATCAGGCCTCAAGCGCCGTCAGAACCGCCCCGACACCCAGAACCGGACGGCACGCGCGTAGCCGCGGCTTCCGCCTGCGTAGCAGAACTTCTCGTTCGTGAGGTTCTCGACCGCCACGCCCGCCGTGAAGTCCCAGAAGTTCGGGATCCGGGGCGCCCAGACGGCGCCCACGGCATGCGTCGCGAAGGCGTCGTAGGTGGAATCGCGCCGGCGGTCGACGCTCGAGGCGTCCTCCCAACGGAAGCGGTACCAGAGGTCAAGGTCCAACGGTGCGACGTGCCGCGCGATGCGGGCGTTGACGGTCTGAGGTGCGATCCCCTCGACGCGGCGGCCCGTTTCCTGGTTCTCGGCATGAACGAGACCGTAGGCGAGCGACACTTCCCAAGCGTCCACCTGGTAGTCGGCCGAGGCTTCAAGGCCCTTTCGCACCACGTGGCCGACGTTTTCCGCGCGGTAGTGGTCGACATGATCGTCATCCGTCCACCGCCGCACGTTCACGAAGTCGCGCACGTCGTCCCAGAAGAGCGCGCCGCGAAGCGCGAGACGGTCGGCCTCCGCCAAAAGGCCGCCGAGGTTCGCGGTCGCGCCCACTTCGTAGTTCATCGACTTTTCGGGCTTCAGGTCCGGGTTCGCGTGCACGACGGCGTCGGTCAGGCCCGGGATCGCCGCCTGGTTGAAGTAGACCTCGTCCAGAATCGGTGGACGGTAGCCGGAAACGGCGGAGGTCCAGAGCGACACGCCCTCAACCGGCGCCCAACTCACCGTGACGCCCGGCGTCAGACGGTTCCCGGTAAGAGACGGGTGGTTGCCGAGGTCGGCCTCACGCTTGAACCAGGACCAGCGGAGCACCGGCATCACCGTGACGGTGTCGGTCACCGCCACTTCGTCCTGGATGAAGACGCCGGCGTCGAACCCGTGGCTGTCGGGGCGCGAGCCGTCGGGGATGGGCGTCGACTGCCAGGGGTAGTAGGCGGTCGACGTCTGCTCCGTGCGGGAGGCGTCGAACCCGTAGGTCACCGCATGCGCCCCGAAGGCTTCAAAACGGTTCGTGTTCTGGAGCGATCCGCTCCAGCTCGTGAAGTCGTCGTGGTTCCCCTGGTCGCCCCCTCGCGCCGAGATCGTTTGGTCGAGCTTGAATTCGGCGCCCGTCCACTGAAGCCGACCTTTGAGGTCCCAGAAGCCGTCGTCGGCGTACTCGAGCGCACCCGTGACGCGGTGCTGCTCGAAGGCGTAGTTCACCGGGTCGCCGTCCGTGCGCCAGAAGCTCGAAAAGTCGTCGTAGTTGTAGGTGAGCGAGAGGAGCAGCTCGTCCGTCGGGACCGCGCTCACTTTCGCAAGGAGCGCCGTGTGCCCGATGTCGGTCTCATTCTTGCGGCGCCCGCGCCCGTCCGAATACTTCGCGTCCTTCGCGTCCGTCCTCGTCACGGCGACCAAGACGTCCAAGGCGCTCTCGCGCCCGAAGAGGAAGGCGCTCTTCGTCCACCCCTGCTCGGCCGAGGACCACGCGGACTTCGCGAAGACCCCGAACTTCTCGCCGGGTTGGAGGAAGTCCTCCGCGGACTTCGTCGTGACCGCGACGGTCCCGCCGATGCCGCCGTTCCCGTAGAGGGCGCTCCCGCCCCCGTTTCGGACTTCCACCTGCTTCACGAGCTCGGGCGCGATGAAGATCCCCGCGGGACGGTTCCCGGAGTACCCCAGATTGTCCTGACGGACGCCGTCGACGAGATACGTGATCTGATTCTGGTCGGACCCGCGGATGCGGATTTTGGTGAAGATCGGCGTGTCCGCCGACTCGACCTGGACGTTGGGGAGCATCTGGAGGGTCTCCCCGAAAGTGGCGGCCCCCACCTCTTCGATCGTGCGGTCGGTGACGACCGAGATCGAGGAGACGGCCTCGGAGAGCGGGACCGCCACGCGGGAGGCCGTCACGACGACGGGGTCCGAGACCGTCAGGGCGACGTCGGCTTTGTCGGACTGGGCGGCGTCGGCGGCGTGAGCCGGGAGGACGGCAGCTGCGCCAGCAGACGTGGCGCAGGCCGCGGCGAAGGCCGTGCCGAGGAGCGTCGAAAGAAGCGTCTTCCTGAGGGGTGCGGCGGCGTCCGCCGGATGGGAGAAGTGCGTCATGAGGGCATAGGGACCGGGCGGGCGGCGTGCGCCGCCCCGATCGGTCTTCGGGACCCGTGAAGGTTGAAGATGCCCATGATCATAGTCACGAATGGGAATTATTTCCAACGGGACACCTACGGGGGAACCCTGAGCGCAGTCCCTGCTCGGGAAGAGAACTGTCCGGGTTCCGACCGGTCATTTCACCGTTCGCCTCGGACAGCAAAAACCGCCACTTCAAATTCACTGCCCATACGTGCGCGCCGCGCGGACGGATGGCGTCGGTGCATGGAAAAATCGCACCGACAGACGCTTCCTAAGTGTTGTGTCGGCGCGCCGTTCACGCGGTTTTTCGGGTGCGGCCCTTCACCCTAAATGCTTGGGAGCCTCCGACGGAGGTGCGTCCGGGGGTGGCTCATCTGAGTGAAACAACCCATGGTCCCTGCCCTCGCGCAGGCCTTCGGTTCTCAAACCTTGACCTCCTCCCGCACCCCAAGCACAATAGGCGCACTTTTTGAACGTTCACCCGGAGTACCCATGTCCGTGCGGCCCCATATCATCGACGCCACCCTGCGCGAGCGCGGGAGCGACCTCACGAGCGCGCACCGCGTCCTGATCGCGAAGATTTTGGATGAATTGGAGGTCGACGCCGTCGACTTGGGCGCCCCCGCGACCTTCGCGGAGGGTGAGGCGGTCGCTGAATGCGCCCGGGCGTTGAAGCACGCCCGCCCCGTCGTGACCGTGCCGCCCGCGGACGATCTGGCGCCCGGCGTGGAGCTGGCCGCGAACGCCATGGCCTCGGCCGGCGTCACCGACTACGTCCTGATGGTGGCGGTGGGCGCGAAGGCGGACCCCGCCTTCGTGAGGAACGCCGTCGGCCTCGCCAAGGCCCGCGCCCACACCGTGGGCGTCGTCTTCGGGGACGCCTTCGGGGGTGACGGGAGGGATGGAACCGACGTCAAGAAACTCCTCGCCGGCATCGAAGCCGCCGTCTGGGCGGACGCCTCCGTCGTCCTTCTTGAAGACGGGACCGGTGCGGCGCTCCCGGAAACGGTTGCGTCGGTCGTCGCGGCCGTCAAGGCCGCCCGGATCGAGACCACCTCGAAGGAAGAGCTCCGCATCGCGGTCCAGTGCCGCAACACCCTGGGGCTCGCCGCCGCGGGGACCCTGGCCGCCATGCGGGCGGGTGCCGACGCCGTCGTGCTGACGTTGACCGGCGTCGGCGAAGGCGCGGGCTGCGCGGCTTTGGAAGAAGTCGCCACCGCCATGCGGGTGCACGGGCGGACCTTGGGGGTGGAGACGGGTCTGAAGCACGAAAAGCTCGCCCGCGCGGCCCAGACCGTGACGAAGCTCCTTCACGAAGCGCTCCCCGCCCACAAGGCGGTGGTGGGCGCGAACGCCTTCGCGCCCGTTGCGGGTGCGGCGGCTTTGCCCTTCACGCCGGCGAGCGTCGGGATGAACGAGCGGCACTTCCGTTTGACCTCCCGCTCGGGGCGGCACATGGTGAAGGCGTCGTTGGAGAAGCTCGGCGTCGACCTCGACGAACTTGACTTGAACGACTTCTACGCGCGGTTCCTGAAGCTCGCCGACAAGAAGGGACTGGTCTCTGAAGACGACTTGGAAGCCCTGCTCTTTTTCGGGCATCTCGAAGAAGAGGATCCCACCTACAAGCTGGAGTGCTTCAACGTCATGTGCGGGAGCGACGGGATGCTCCCGACGGCGAGCGTGCGGATCCGCGTGGGCAAACGCACCCGTACGGAATCGAGCAACGGGAACGGTCCGGTAGACGCGATCTACAACTGCCTGACGAGGCTGACCGGCATCCGCTGCCGGCTGACGTCCTACGCCATCGGCGCCAACGGCGTCGGGATGGATGCGTTGGGGCAGGTCGACGTCTCGGTTGAGTGCGAAGGTGCGTTCTACCACGGGATGGGGCTCTCGACCGACATCCTGGAGGCTTCGGCGCTTGCGTTCCTTCACGCGATGAACAACATCGAGCAGGCGAAGCGGCTCGCGACGGAAAAGAGCGGGAAGAAGGTCCGCCGCAAGGCGAAGAGCCCGGAGGCGTAAGCCTCTGAGCCGGTGAGATCCCGAGCCCTTGAGGGCTCGAAGGTCGGCCCCTGAACGGCCCCGCGTTTCCGACGAACCGCGG
>NZ_JH604879.1 GCF_000250875.1 Sutterella parvirubra YIT 11816
GTCGAAGTCGACGGGGATTCCCTCGTTGTCGATGACCATCGCTACGGAGACGAGCGGCAGGTCGAAGCGGTGTTCCTTCGACGGCCCCTGCATCCGGAAGCGTGCGGCCTCGCGTTCCTCTTCGGTAAGCGTCCTTCCTTCACGCGCGGCGCGCATCTCCGCGTATTCCTCATCGTTGTAGGGCGCTTCGAAGTAGCAGTTCGTGACGTCAAAGAAGACCATCCGGAAGTTGCGGTTCGTCTCCTTGGTCACGGCGTTGTTCACCCCGGAGAGGATCTCATCCTTTCGCTCTCCGAGGATGTCGAGCACACGGTATGCCTGGTGAAGATCCGTCCCGCCGATCGGGTTCCCGAGGAACTTGCCCTGAATGTCGTAGGCGTGCTTGTTGGAGCTGGGGGCGAGAGCTCGGAGCGCGATCAGGAAGTAGGCAATGGCCGAGACGTTGAACTGGCACCGGGGGTATTTCGTCCGCTTCAGGTAATCGAGCTTGGGCTTGAGGCCCAGGTCGTCGAGCACGGACTTGACGATGTAGTGGCCGTATCGAAGCACCCGCGCCGGGATGTTTTCCAC
>NZ_JH604880.1:0-4793 GCF_000250875.1 Sutterella parvirubra YIT 11816
CCTTCCCGGGCTTCAACGGAATCACGCGCTGGTTCGTGCTCCCGTACCAGCAGCCCTTCTCCATCACCTTTTTGGACTGCACGAAGGGGCCGTCCACCACGACGTCGGCGAGCTTGAGCAAAGGCGACTCCGACACCTTCTCGTAGCGGCGCCCGGTCCAGACCCACACGGTCTTCTTGTCGCCGAACTTCGCGCGCACGGCTTCAACCAACTTCGTCAACTCCGGTTCGTTCTCGGGCTCCAACGGGTCACCCCCGAGGAGCGAGAGCCCCTCGATGTACGGGTCCTCGAGCGCTTTGAGGATCCGCTCCTCCACCTTCGCCGTGTAGGGCTTCCCGGCGTCGAACGCCCAGCTCTCGGGGTTGAAGCACCCGGGGCACTTGAGGCGGCAGCCCGAGACGAAGAGCGAAACGCGCACGCCAGGCCCGTTGGCCGTGTCGCACGTGGAAAGACCGATGTAGTTCATGGTTCGAAGCAGGAATGGAGCGGTTGATGGGGTCGGTTCGGACTGGAAGAGATCGGGCCCGGCTCGCGGCCCGCCCAACTTTTCAAGTCTGACGCAAAAACGAATTCGGCGCCCGGCCCGAGACGGTTTCCGGTCTCGGGCGGGGCGCCGCGTCCGGGCGCCGCGCAGTCGCCTTACATGCTCTTGCGGGCGCGGATCTCGGCGACCTTGCCGCTGTTCATGCGGGAGACGCCGTTGACGTTCGAGTACCCGAGGTAGCCGCAGACGCGCGAGATGACGGAGATGTTCCGGCTCCCGCACTTCGGGCAGTGGTCGAGCACGTTCGTGCTGTGCTCGCCGCACTCGTTGCAGTACGCGCTGTCGAAGTTGACGCCCTGGTAGAAGCCCTTCTCCATCCCGCGGCGGATGATGCCTTCGACGGCCGCCAGGTTTTCGGGGTTGTCCAGACGCACGTACTGGATGTGGCCGCCTTCGCAGAGGTGGAAGTCGCGGAACTCGCGGTCCTGCTTTTCAAAGGGCGAGATTTCTTCCGTGACGTTCACGTGGAAGGAGTTCGTGAAGTACTCGGGGCTGTAGTGCTCGGTGTGCGCGAACACGTTGTCGATCCCACGCTCTTCGCAGAAGCGCGCGTACTGCTTCGCCTGCGTGGCGCAGAGGCTCTCGGCCGGCGTCCCGTAGATTGCGTAGAGGTTGTGGTCCTCGGCCTTGAATTCGGCGAGACGCTTCTGGAGGTACTTCAAGACGCTCGCGGAGAATTCGCCGCCCTCTTCGAGGAGACGTTCGCCCGTCCAGAGGTACGTGGCTTCATCCAACGCCGTGATGCCGAACGACGCCGTCATGTAGCGCACCAGGTCGCCCACTTCCGCATCCGGATCCTTCGTGCCTTCGTAGAGGCCGCCCTGCGTGAAGGCGAGCGGATTGCTCGAGCACTTCTGGTGGCGGATGATGTCGTAGCGCTTCTTGAAGAAGTCGCGGATCACCTGGAGGCGCTCGTCCAGCATCGTCCAGAACTGTTCGCGCCAGTCGTTCGGGTGCTCCAGCTGCGCCAGGCGGATGATGATGGGGAGGTTCAAGGACACCGCACCGATGTTGCAGCGCCCGACCGTGACGGCCTGACCCTCTTCGTTCTTCCAGAGCGAGAGGAACGCGCGGCAGCCCATCGGCGACGTGATGACGCCGTAGCGCTGGTAGATTTCCGAGACGCTCCCGCTCTTCGACGAAAGCGACAGATAGTCCGGGTACATGCATTCGCTCGAGGTCTTCGCGGCGTCTTCGAAGAGGCGCTTCGAGGGTTCGTCGGCCGAAACCTGCGCTTCGTCGTAGAGGTACACGAGCTTCGGGAAAACGACGGGCTTGTGATCCGACCCGTGGCCTTCGCGGCGCACTTTGAGCATGATGCGGGAGATGGTCGAGAGCCACTCACGCTCTTCGGCCGTATAGGCGTCGACCTTCCACTGACCGAACGTGATCGTCGTGAAGGCGAAGTCGCCGCGGCTGCAGGGAACCGTGTTGAGCTTCAATTCGAGCGACTGGAAGCCCTGTTCGAGCTCGCGCACGACGTCGTGGTGCGCGGTCTTCTGCACCAATTCTTCAGGCAAGCCCAGTCCGCGGTACTTCGCGAGCGCCGCGGCTTCGCTCTTGAGCACATAGGGAAGGAGCACCTTGTCGAGTTCGGGGAGCGTAAAGCCGCCGAACTGCTGGGCGGTGGCCACGAGCGTGATGTCGCCCACGACCTGAAGCGCGGAGAGGACCGTCTTCGGTTCGCTGTACTCGACGTTGCTCATCTCGAAGCCGTTTTTGAGCACCCCGCCGATGTCGAAGAGGCAGCAGTTGATGCAGCCCAGGATCATGTCGCGGAGGTCATGGATGTAGATGTCGCCGCGCTCGATGAGGCTCTTTTCCTTCTTCGAGAGGTAGAACTGCTTGTAGAGGCTCTTCGTCAGGTAGCCCTTGATGAGCGAGCCCTTCGTCGAGACCAAGGAGCTGTCGTAGTTCGCGTTTTCGCGGTCGCCGAGGCGCAGGACGTCGTCCGCGTCCTGGCGGAGCTGTTCAAACGTCTTCGCGTACGTCGTCTTGTAGTAGCGGTATTCGGCGTAGGCTTCGGCGACTTCCTTGAACTGGAAGAAGGCGAGCGCGGCGATCACGAGTTCGTGAAGCTCCGAGACGCTCACTTCCGTGCGGCGCGCGAGGCGGTTCTTCACTTCCTGCGCGATCTCGTTCATCGTCTCGGCGGGAATCTTCTTGTCGCAACGGAAGGCGGCCTTCTCGATCGCGGAGACGATCTTCTCCGGGTGGAAGTCTTCGGTCGAATTGTCTTTCTTGATCACTACGAGCATCGTGCACCTCTAAGGCTTCAGGGGGGCTTCGGCTCGGAGGACGTCCGGGGAGATCTGGGCTCAACCCGGCCCCGCACCCGTCCGCGCATCCGCGGGGGCGCCGTCATCCGCGCCGAAAAAGTTTTTGAAGTCTATCGGATGGGCGCTCGAAACCGCCCCCGCAAAACACCCTAAACACGGGATGCCCTCCGCCTTGACTTTTGGGATTTCGTTCTTCCGCCACCACAACCCCTAGTAATTTCGGGGCTTCTCGGACACCACCCGTCGTAGGTCGTTGATTTTCCTTGGATTTGATTTCCGGAGAACCGGAGGGGTCCCCGGGACCCTTCGGGAAGGATCCCCGGACTGTCAGCGCCTTCTGAGGTTTTCTCTTCCTTCGCCGGTACCCGACCCCACCCCCTCCGGCCGTCAAAAGAATACGATAGTATTTTTCAATCATTGATCGGGCACATCGGGGTATGTGCTATCGGTGGTATGTTTGCGGCCCCAAACACCCCATATACGGGGTCTCATGATGCTTGGCTGCGACGCCGGTGGGGTTTCCGATGGTTTTCCACTTTATCTTGTGGCGGCGTCTTCGGGAACACAAAATGCTGGAAGACGCAGGTACCCGACGGGACTGCTTGGGTTTGACAACGCGCCCGCGCGGTGCGCAAAGCCCCGGTCCGGCGTAGAAGCGGCCGGAGAGGCCGTCGGCGGACGGACGGAGGGCCGAAGAACGCGCGGGCGGTACCGGGGAGGCCCGCCGGGACGGCGACGCCCCATCCGTTGCCGGATGAGGCGTCGAGGCTCAGCAGACTGAGCGGATGGGGTCGGCCGGGCCGGGACCCACTACCGGTGGTACTCCGGCGTCCCGGCAGCGCGGTCGCCCTCAGGCCGACCGCGACCGACCGCGAAGACGGTTGGAAAGGATGAAGATCAGTCCTTCCAGACTTCGTCCGCGATCTCGCGCACGAGGCGGACCTTCGCCCACTCTTCGTCTTCCGTCATGAGGTTGCCCTCTTCGGTCGAGGAGAAGCCGCACTGAGGCGAGAGGCAGAGCTGCGCGAGCGGCACGTACTTCGTCGCCTCCTCGATGCGGGCCTTCACGGCCGCCTTGTCTTCGAGCTCAGGGAACTTCGACGTGATGAGCCCCAGGACGACCGTCTGATCCTTGATGAAGCGGAGCGGCTCAAAGGTCCCGGCGCGCTCGGAGTCGTACTCGAGGAAGAAGCCGTCCACCGCGCAGCCGCCGAAGAGCGTTTCGGCGACGGGTTCGTACCCGCCGGACGAAAACCAGGTCGAGCGGAAGTTCCCGCGGCAGATGTGCATCGTCACGGTCATGTCGGCGGGCTTTTTGGCCAGCACCTTGTTGATGCACTCGACGTACTTCTTCCCGACCGCATCGACGTCGATCCCGCGGGCGGCGTAGGCGGCGCGCTTCTCTGCCGAGCAGAATTCGCCCCAGCTCGTGTCGTCCAGCTGGAGGTAGCGGCAGCCGCGCTTGTAAAGCGCCAGGAGCGCGTCGCCCCAGGCTTCGGCCATGTCGTCGAAGAAGGCCTGCGGGTCCGCGGCGTAGCGCTCCGTCGGCTTGTAGTTCTCTTCGCGCACCGCGCAGATGAGGTGGAGCATCGACGGGGACGGGATCGTGAACTTGATCGGCGTGCCGGGGGCGACTTCGTCGACGATCGCTTTGAGGCGGTCGTAGGCTTCGAGGAACGGATGGTCTTCGGGGAAGCCGATTTTGCCTTCCACCACGACCGTCTCGGCCTTCGGCTGATGGCCTTCGAAGTGCACGGACCAGGCTTTGGCCGACACGTGGCGGATGCCGGAGAGGCCGGCCAAAAAGTCGAGGTGCCAGAACGCGCGGCGGAATTCGCCGTCGGTGACGGCGGTGAGGCCGTTGTCGAGCTCCTTCTTCACGAGCGTGCGGATCGCGTCGTCCTCGACGCGCGTGAGCTCTTCGCGGGTGATCTCGCCCGCTTCGAACTTGCGGCGGGCGGCGTGGACTT
>NZ_JH604880.1:4837-19182 GCF_000250875.1 Sutterella parvirubra YIT 11816
CGGCGTGGACTTCGGCGGGGCGCAGGAAGCTGCCGACGACGTCGGCGCGGTACGGGGGCAGGACGTGAGCCATGGGGGTACTCCTTGATCGTGTTTGCAGATTCGACCATTCTGCGCCCGGCGCGATCCGTTGACCAAGGTCAGGCGGACGCACCCGCGGTAATACCTCAAGGAAGGCGCAGATGACGGGCCTTGCGGCCGCTCGAAGTCCTTCGAAGTGAACGCTCCCCCTCGCCCGGTCAGCCGACCCGCCCGGCGGCGCCGTTCCTTCGTCTTTTTGTCGAAAACGGCTCACGCGCCGGATGATGTGCGGTGTTTCGCCGAGGAAAACCGCCGCGCGCCCGTGCGACAATGTGGGGCCTTACAAAAACGATTCAACCCCTCGGCTCACCCACGCCATGTCTCTCTTTCAGCTGCGCCAGTCGGCGCTTCTACTCATCACCGCCTTCATCTGGGGCTGCTCCTTCGTCGCGCAGTCGGTCGGGATGGACTCGGTCGGCCCCTTCACGTTCACCTCCGGCCGCATGGCCCTGGGCGTGATCGTGCTGCTCCCCCTTATTTTCTGGCGCCGCAGCCGCCTCCCCGCGCCCGAAGCCGCGCGCCGACGCTCGCCCGAGTACAAGAAAAACCTGCTCGTAGGCGGGGGCCTCTGCGGCCTCTGCCTCTTCGGGGGCGAGTCGCTCCAGCAGTTCGGGCTCGTCTTCGGGACTGAAGTCGGCAAAGCCGGCTTCATCACCGCGCTCTACATCGTCCTCGTGCCGCTCCTGGGGCTCTTCGTCGGCCGGCGCACGACGCCTCTCATCTGGGCGGGGGTCGCGACCGCGGTCGTGGGCCTCTGGTACCTCTGCATCCCGCCCGAAGGCTTCACGATCTCCGCCGGGGACTTCTTCATCTTCCTCTGCGCGCTGGTCTTCTCGCTTCACATCCTCGTGATTTCGTTCTTCGTCACGAAGGTCGACGCGGTGGAGCTCTCCGTCACGCAGTTCGCCGTGGGCTCCGTCACCGCCACGATCGCGATGATGCTCTTCGAGCACCCGACGTGGGAGGGCGTCCTCGCGGCCGCCATCCCGATCCTCTGGGCCGGCGTCATGAGCAACGGCATTGCCTACACGCTTCAGATCGTGGGCCAGCGCGGCATGAACGAAACCGTCGCGAGCCTGATTCTGAGTCTGGAGAGCGTGGTGTCCGTTCTCGCCGGTTGGGCGCTTCTGAACGAGATTCTCAACGGCCGAGAACTCTTCGGCTGCGCGCTGATGGCGGTCGCCGTGGTGTTGGCGCAGCTTCCGATGCCCTCGAAGAAGACCGCGAAGAAGGCGAAGAAAACGGCAGGAGCCGTCGCGGAAGCCGAAGGATCCTGATCGGACGGGACGGGACGGGACGAATCAGTCGGGCCCGTCAGACCGGTCCGAAGGGTCGACAGCGAGAGAGCCGCGTGGTCACGCGGCTCTCGTCGTATCTGCGGGTTGAGGTTCCAGTCGCAGATTCAGACGTCCGTTCAGACGTCCAGGGCCTCGATCTCGGGAAGACTCCCGTAGCGGCCCTTCCGGTAGCCGCCGTAGACGGCTTCGGACTTCCTCACCTTCCACTGCATCAAGGGCACCGCGCGCGTCGCCTCGTCGACGTCCTTCGAGCACATCCACACCTGGTCGCGCCGGAGCCGCTTCGGGGTCCCCGGATAGGTTCCCACGGCTTCCAGCACCGAATCCCGATGCACCGCGAGAATCCACTGCGAAGCGTGCGCGGCGTTTTCCTCCCGCTGCCAGAAGGCGATCAGGGCTTCCAAGAGCATCGGGTGGAGGTGGTGTTCGCCGTCGTCGATCAGAACGGTGAGGTCTCCGGCGTTGGCGAGCACGAGGGACGCCAATGCGAGGATTCTCTTCACGCCCGCCGACTCCTTCTCCCAGGGGACGACGGGGCCGCCCGGGCGGTGGCGCACGCCCTCGGGCTCGATTCCCGCCACCATCAGGTCGGCGGTCGCGAGAAAGCGGATCGCGTGGGCTCGGGCCGCGGGGTTCGCAAGCAGAAAGTCGAGCTTCAAGGGCACGCCCTCACGAAGCACGATCAGCCGCTCGTCGAACCAGTCCCAAATCGGGCGGAGCTGCTCCGACCCCAACATCACCGCGGTCGGGAGAAAGAGCGCGTCCGCGCGGGTCGCCTCCTCCCAAGCCTTCCTGCGGCCCTTGAAGTACGGCCCATACTTCACCGCGTAGGCTTCTTCCTCGGGGATGTAGACGCGCTCGAAGTAGACGCGCGGACTCACGCCGTTGTAGGCGACGAGGTACTCCTCTTCGATCCGTTCTTTGCCGCAGAGGAACCCGTACTGCCAGCGCATGCCTTCGAGCTCCAGCGTCACCTCGAAGTAGGTCGGCTCCTTCTGGATCCCCTCGTCGTAGAGGAAAGGATCGTGCCCCTCGTAGGCCGGGGCCTTTTCGGGGGCGGAGGTCATCAGCGCGCTCGTCCTCACGACCCGCTGCATCGCTTCGAAGGCGGCGAGCATGTTCGTTTTGCCGGACGCGTTGGGACCCAAGAGGAACGCCGTTTTGAGAAGCGGCGGCAGGTCCTTTCGGCCCGTGTCGCACGCCGAGAATTCCAGGCCGTCCGGCGCCCGCATGTAGGCCCCCATCGAGAAGACCTGTTCGTCGCGGTAGCTGCGGAAGTTGGCGAAGCGGAATTCAACAAGCATCGGTTGGGTCGTAAGGCGTTGGGTGTTGTGGGGCGGTGCGGACGGGGTGCGTGAATGCATTCGAACGCTTCCCGCCGCGGGCGTCCCACTATTCTAGAGCGCGAGGAGAAAACGCAAGGATGCGGAGAAAGTCCGGACCACGCCCGGCCGACGGAACCTGCCGCTCATTTGCCGTTTTGCCGGGGCCTTCGCTAGAATGCGGTTTCCGCGCTGAAGAAGCGCCTGCGGAGGCGTGGCAGAGCGGTTGAATGCACCGGTCTTGAAAACCGGCGATGGCTAACCCCATTCGTGAGTTCGAATCTCACCGCCTCCGCCAGATGAGCCTGCAAGTCGTTGAACTTGCGGGCTTTTTCTTTATTCTCACCGCCCCCTCAACGGGCGGCCGCTGGGACTGACGCACCGCGCTGATCAAACCCCTCCAAGGGTATCTCCCACAACAGGATTACCCTCGGTTTGGGGTTTTCTGAGACCTGAAACCCGGTACTTCCGGGTACGCTTGAAACTCACCCCAGCGGGGACCGCCGCGGAGATGTTGCGTCAAACGGCGTCCTGCGGAAAACCGCAACGCTCGAACCCTATCGAGCCTCCAAGCCCGGCCACTCGGAGCGAGTGCCGGGCTTGATCTTTTCAGGGAAGAACCTTCGCACGAGAGGCAGCTGCGCCGTATCATCGATTCAGCCCCAACCATCCTCATCATCACCGCCCGCGCCCTGCTCGACGCCTATTGGGACCTCCAAATCCCGATCGAACCTGAAGCCTTCGCCGCCAAGCTTGGGTTGCGGATCGTCGAGACTCCAGCCATGGGCCTGATGTCCTCCTCGCTAGAGCGGGACGACAAGATCATCTGCTTGAACGCCGACGCCTGTCCCGAACACCGACGCTTTGCCGTTGCACGCGAACTTGGGCGTTGGTGTCTCGGCTTCTCCCGAAGGGCGTCCGCATCCGAACTCGAGCGCCTGGCCGTCGACCCCGATGAGGAATGCCGGGCGGACCAGTTCGCCTTGGAACTGCTCATGCCCGGCATCGCCGTGAAGGCCATGATGGAGATCCACCGCGTGAGGGACCCCGTCGCCCATCGGAAAGCCTTCGGCGTCTCCTCTCTGGCGCTCTACGCCCGATTGGACGCGCTCGGGTACTTCCTTTAAAGACCGACATCATCTGAGAAAGCTCGGCTTCCCGCGCAGCGCCGTCCGAATGGTCTCGGCCTCCACATCCGTCAGACCGTAGAGCCGCATGACCTCGGCGTCGAGCGCCCCGTAGAGCGCCTCAACATCCTCACCGCGATCCGCGCTCATGATGCGCTCGACCTCCCGGACGATCTGCTCCTGCACCTCGTCCGGCACCACCGGGATCGGCAGCGCCTCCAAGTGTAAACGGAGCATCTTCACCGAGCGGAAGCGCTTCGCGAGCCAGAAGGCCGCGGCGCTCGAATTCAGGATCGCGAGGACGTACTTCATCCGAAGGCCGGGGATCTCGGGGATGAGGATGTTGGCGCTGTTGAGCGACAACCTCCGCCCGTCGTCGTACGCGAAGACCGGCACCTCCGAAATGAAGCGGTAGAGGAGCTTCTCCTCCGCCCGGTACATCGCCGTGGGCGCGACCTGCTGGAACGCGTCCGGCGTGAAGCGGATGAAGTTCTTCGGCGTCCCGATCCCGAACCTCCGGATGTCGCCTCCCTTGAGGACGGGCTCCATACCGGGAAGCTTCTCCGCCGAGAGATGCGCCTTGTTGTCGCCCGTCACGATCCCGAGAGCGAACTTCGCATGTCCCTTGAGATGCGCGGCATTCTCCATCCGCTCCATGGCGGCGAGGCACCGTGCCTCCTCTTCCGACACGTCCAACGCGAGAACGTCCTCCGGGAAGGTGCGGGGCTCGCCGATGACGAACGCCCTCCCGCCGGTCGACACCCGGCATCCGACGACCGTGGGCACTGCGCTCAGCCTAAGCCCAAGGATCACCGACGGGCACTGCACGCCGGGGAAGGCCTCACCCAAGTAGGCGGCGAACCTGAAGTCGCAGCGCTCCAGCACCAAACGCCGCAGCGCGGCATGGGACGAGACCGTCAGAATCGACTCAGGCAGCACGAAGGCCACGGTCCCTTGGGGAGTCAGCATCGAGAAGGCCTTTTCGACCATCAGCGCGCTCGACTCAGGGCGCGCTCCGCGGGCGGTCCGGAAGCGCCACCGGAGTTCGTCTGCGTACGGCTTCGTGAAGGCCGCGCCCCAAGGCGGATTCCCGAGGACGACGTCAAAGGGCATCAACGGCGCGTCCAGCAGCGAATCGCCCACCGTGAAGTGCGCGCAGAGCTCCTCGGTCGGCGCGTCCTTCTCCATCAGCGCGACGTTGATGCGCGCGAGCCGCACGCTCGTCGCGTCGACGTCCTGCCCGTAGATGAGCTTCCGGTCCACGCCCGCCGTGAGGAGCCCCAGGAGGAAGTTCCCCGACCCGCAGCAGGGGTCGCAGAAGGTCTTCTCCGACAGGTCGCCCTCGGCGTCGCGGAGGTTTTCGATCAACCGACGAACGATTCGCTCCGGCGTGTAGTACGTGCCGGTGCTCTTCCTCAGGCCCAGGTCCCGGAGCGACAGGTAGAGAAAGCCTAGCGCGTCTTCTCCGCGCACCCAGTTGAGCCTGCGGGTGAGCGCGGGAAGGAGCCGCCCGATCCGTGCCTCGTCGGGAACGGTACCGTCGAGAAGATCGACGACGAGCCTCCTGAAACTCTCGTGACCGTCCCCTACGGAGACGTCCGCGATGAAATCCGCCAAAAGGTTGTTCTTCCAAGCGGCGGCGCCCCGGCTCTGGAAGTAGAGCTGCAGGGCGAAGTTCGCGAGAAGCACCTTGAGGTCTTCGTCGTCCCTCACCAGGCCTGAGGCCAAGAGCTCCACGCCCAACGCCCGGTTGTGGGCGTCCGAGATGTAACCGTCAAACAGCTCCCGACCGCGCACGGCCGATTTGTTCCGCCGAGCTTTGAGTTTGGCGCTCTCGTCCGAACTCAGACTCTCGATCAGCCGCTTGACGTAGGCCCGACTGAAGTACCCACCCACGTCGGGCGCGATTCGCCCGGAGCGGATCCAATTCCTCACCGTCGCGCGCGAGACGCCGAGCGCACAGCTCACGTCCTCCGGCAGGAGAAGCAGCGGGAGCTCGTCCGGGACTTGCGGCCACTTTTGAGGGGCGGGGTCGGGGAGCTTGGCGTCCTTGGGAAGGAGCCAGGTGCCGCCTTCCCGCCGGACGCCCGGAATGCGGCCTTCTTCGCAGAACTTTTCAAGCGTGCCGGCTGCGAGGTGGAGTTTGGCGGCCGCGGCGGCGAGCGTGAGGTGCATGATGCTTCTCCAGGGGTCACGAAAGCACTATAGGCCCAAGAAACGGGCGTCTCAACGGCCGGGGCCTCAGCCCTCGACCTTCTCCTCCCGCGCCTTCACCTCCGCCGTGCCGGTCAAGTCCGCCATCAGCGCGTAGACCTCTTCCTTCCGCTCCGCGTCCATCAAATCCAGCCCGAACTTGTGCGTGAAGAAAAACCCCTCCAAAGCCATGATCACCAAAAGCATCCGCGTGCGGCGGCGCTCCGGGAGGCGCAGGATCCGGGCGTAGAGACGGTCGTACCAGGCGCGCACGGGCTTGAGCAACTCCGGCTCGTGCGCCTGTTGGCTCAGAAGCTGCACGCCCACCGACGCCCAGCCTTTGTTGTCCGCGTCGAAACTCCTGAACCATGCGATGAAGCCCGGAACGAGCGTCTCTTCGGGCGACCCCTCGAACATCGCCTCGTGGCGGTGAAATTCGCGCTCCAGATGCTCCGCGTAGTTTTCGATCATGGCGGCTTCCAAAGCGCGCTTCGTCGGGAAGTGGTACATGATCGCCCCCTTGCTCACGCCCGCGCGTTCGGCGACGCGGTCCATGCTGAGGCGCGCGATGCCCTCTTCCAGAAGCAGCTCGCGGGCGGCTTCGAGGAGTTCGGCTTTGGTGCGTTGGGCTTTCTTGATCGTCATCTTGTGTCCCGGGAGAAGACATGTTGCTTCAGGCGACTATTATGCGTAAACGCCCCGGCAGACGCGGGATCTGCGCGGGGCGTTTTTCACCGATCCGTCGCGGAAGGATTACTTCGCGGCTTCGGCGGCGGCCTTGCCGGCGATGCGGCCGAACACGATGATGTCCGTGTAGGCGTTGCCGCCCAGACGGTTCGTGCCGTGCGTGACGCCGGTCACCTCACCCGCGGCCCAGAGGCCCGGGATCACCTTGCCTTCGGCCGTGAGGGCCTCAGCCTTTTCGTTGATGCGCACGCCGCCCATCGTGTGGTGGGTCGAGGGCACCGCCTTGATGACGTAGTACTTGCCCTGGCTCATGTCGACGAGGCCGGAACGATGGTTGAAGTCCTTGTCATTGCCCTTGCCGGCCATGGACGACACGCGGTCGACCGTGCCCTTCAACGATTCGTACGGGATCTTCGTGAAGTCGGCGATGCACTTCAGGTCGTCGCAGGTCGCCATGATGCCCTGCTTCGTGAAGGCTTCATACTCGGTCGTGTGCGTCCCGACGGTGTTCGAGATCGCGCCGATCTTGTCGTTCCAGAGCACCCAGCAGTAGCCGCCGGTCTGCTCAAGGATCGCGTGCGAGAGCACGTCGCGGCGGTCAAGCTCTTCCACGAAGCGCTTCCCTTCCTGGTTGATCATGATCGCGCCGTCGAAACGCGAGTCGGCGATGAGCTCGATCACGCCCGAAATCGGGTCGCAGATCGGGTACGTCTGAATGTAGCCCATGTTCACCAATTCTGCACCAGCGCGTTCTGCCATATAGAGCGCTTCGCCCGTCGTTCCAGGGGCATCCGTGGTTTTGAAGCGTTCGTCAATCGACGGATTGTACTTCTTCACCATCTCGGGATTGGCACCGAAACCGCCCGTGGCGAGCACGACGCCGCCCCTGGCGTTGAAGGTGTATTCGGCGCCGTCCATCGTGGCCTTGACGCCGACCACGCGGCCGTCCTTGTCCTTGATGAGCTCTTCGGCCTTCATGTTGGTGATGACCGGAATGCCGAGCTCATCGGCCTTCGCCTGGAACTTCGTGATGAATTCCGTGCCGGTGTGGCCGACCGGGATGAGGGCGCGCTTGCGGCTGTGACCGCCGAAGAAGAAGAGGTTGTCGTCTTCGAAGCGAACGCCGAGGAAGTCGCGGCACCACTTCGCGGCGTCGAGCGCCTGATGCGTCATCACGTTGATGACCTTCATGTCGCCCTTCTGGTCGCCGCCCTTGTACGTGTCCTGAGCGTGGAGTTCGGGGGAGTCGTCGTTGATGCCGAGCTTGGGCTGCACCCAGTTCTTGGCGACGTTCATTTCGGCGCCCGAAATGAGCGAGTTGCCGCCGACGGCGGGCATCTTTTCAAGGAGGACGACGTTCGCGCCCGCGGTCTTCGCTTCGATCGCCGCGGAGAAGCCCGCGCCGCCCGCACCGATCACGACCACGTCGTAGCTCGATTCCTTCGGGATGGCCTTTTCGACCTTCTTGATCGCGGCCTTGTCGGCCTTCGAAAGCGTGACGCCCGCCTTCTTGGCGGCGTCCTTCACGGCGTCGAGAAGCCCCTTCGACGAGAAGGTCGCGCCCGAAATGACGTCGAGGTCGGCGGAGTTGGTCGCGATCACGGCGTCCTTCAAGTCCGTGTAGACCTTGGCCGCGAGGACCTTGTTTTCCTGCTCCTTGACGATCTTGATGTCCTGGATCCTGCCGTTGTCGAACGTGACCGCGACCGTCACGTCGCCGTGCTTGCCGATGCCGGTGCCTTCCGTCGTGATCGGGGCGGCCGAGAGCGTGGCGGCGAAGAGGCCGCCGATGACCGCCGCGGCGATCTTGGTGCGCATGAACATTTTTGGGGCTCCTTTCTTTGAATGAGCTTTGAGACAGAGAGTCGGGCGCGGCGTTTGGTCCAGCGTCGACGTCCGAATGGAATCGGGTGATTCTAGGAAGAAACCGACTGGTCAGTATGTAGGTACTTTTCCTTAGCGCCCATCCAAAACCACGGTATTGCTTGATCTTTCAAATGATTCCGAAATATTGCGCGTTTTCCCTAGGCTTCATCAACATACCAATCGGTTTGTTTTGAGCCCGATTCGACAGCCCGACCACAAATTCCCCGGCCAACGGGAAACCGGCTGCCCGGCCGCTCCTCAACGCCCTCTTCGTCATCCGCGCCTTCCGTGAAAACCCTTCCTCGCGATCTCCCCGCTTGAATGGTCTCCGCTTCCGTTTTATTCTCGACTTCGAGAATCTCGACATCGAGATATTTTCGTTTTGAGAGAAGGACTGCACGGCGATGGAACCTTTGACTGAAACCACGACCACCACTCCCCCCGACTTCTTCGACGTCCTCGAAGAAGAATGGCGCACCACCTTCCCCGAGCGCGACATCAAGTGCGAACCGCTCATGACCCGCATGACCTGGCTCATTCAGAGGATGGACCGCCTGGTCGACAAGGCGTTCGAGCCCTTCGGGCTCGGTCGCGGCGACGTGGAGGTGATCTGCGCGATCGCGAGAAGTCCCGGTCACAGGCTTCAGCCGAAGGACCTTTTGAACAAGATGGTCGTGTCGTCCGGCGGCCTCACCGCCCGCATCGACAAGCTCGAAAAGCGGGGGGCGCTCCGGCGCCTTCCCGACCCCAACGACCGCCGCGGCTCCATTCTCGAAGCCACGCCCGAGGGGATCGAGCTCGCGGTCGACGTCCACGCGGCGCACGTCGCCGTGGAGGAAGCCTTCATCGCGGCCCTCACCGACGGTGAACGAGAGGCCTTCAACCGGCTCCTTCGCCGGCTCGTCTCGAGCGTGGCCGCCGTGGACGCGCCCAACGGCGGGAAGAACGGGAACTGAGGCTTCCCGCCCGGACCACCGGCCACCGACCAACCTCATTCCGACCACCAGACCAAACATCCAACCCCAAAGCCCACAAAGGAGAACCCCCATGAGTTGGCGTCAGATGATCGAGCTCCAGGAGCTCCTCGACGACCCGGCCGTCACCGGCGAAGCCGCCGCGGCCTATCTCGAACGCGAAGGCGTACCCGATCTCGCCGTCACCCGCGTCGAAGGCGAAAAAGGCGAGGCGGACTTCATCCGCGCCGTCATCCCCGGCACCGATGGGCGTCTTTCGGGCGGCAACGCGCCGACGCTCGGCATCGTCGGGCGGCTGGGCGGCATCGGCGCGCGCCCCGCGCGGATCGGCTTCACGTCGGACGGCGACGGCGCGCTCTCGGCACTCACGATCGCCGCCAAATTGGGCCAGATGCACACCCGCGGGGACCGCCTGAAGGGCGACGTCATCGTCACGACCCAAATCTGCCCGAACGCCCCCACGCGTCCCCACGACCCGGTGCCCTTCATGGATTCGCCTGTGACCTCCGCGCAGGCGAACGAGGCGGAGGTCGACCCCGCCATGGAGGCGATCCTCTCGATCGACACGACCAAGGGCAACCGCATCGTCAACCACCGCGGCATCGCGGTGACGCCGACCGTGAAGGACGGCTGGATCCTGAGAACGTGCGAGCCCGTCCTCTCGATTCTGGAGCAGACGACCGGGAAGCTCCCCGTCGTGCTCCCCCTCACGATGCAGGACATCACGCCCTACGGCAACGACATCTACCACTTGAACTCCATCCTGCAGCCTTCCGTCGCGACGGAAGCACCGGTGATCGGCGTCGCGATCACGGCGGTCTCGCAGGTGGCGGGCTGCGCCACCGGGGCGACGCATCTGGAAGACGTCGACGAAGCCGTCCGCTTCGCGATCGAGGTCGCGAAGGCGTACGGTGCGGGCGCCTGTCCCTTCTACGACCCTCAGGAGTTTGACCGCATCCTCGGCCGCTACGGCCGCATGTCCCATCTGCGCACCATGGGAGAACAGAAATGACCTGGACCATCTGGATGGCGGCCGTCGTCGTGATCCTCACGATCGCCGCTCTGCTGAAGCGTTGGGAGACGAGGCTCGTGCTCTTTACGGCCGGGCTCGTCATGGCGATCCTCTCGGGCGCGCCCAACGTCGCCTTGAAGGCCTTCGTCGCCAACATGACGAACGGCTCCCTCATCACCTCGATCTGCTCCTCGATGGGCTTCGCCGCCGTGATCGCGATCACGCGCTGCGACGTGCATTTCGTGGGGCTCTTGGTGAAGCCCTTGGGAAAGCTCGGGATCTTCCTGCTCCCCTTGTGCATGCTCGTCGCCTCCTGCGTCGCCGTCGCGATTCCGAGCGCGGCGGGCTGTGCGGCCGCGTTGGGCCCGACGATGATTCCGCTCATGGTGCGCGCGGGCTTTCACCCCGCGATCGCCGGCGCGGCGATCATCGGCTCGATCACGCCCTCGACCCTGAGCCCCGGGTCCTCGCACAACGTCTGGATCGCGAAGCTGGCCGAGATGGACGTGGTCGACCTCATCGTCACGTACGCGCCTGAGGTGCTCACGCTTTGCGCGATGAACATCATCCTCGTCACGGCGATGATCTTCGTCTTCCGGGACTACAAGCGCCCGGCGCCGGGGTCTTCCGAACCGGTCTTCTCGGTCGAAGCCGACGCCCGCGGGGAGTTGCCCGAGCACCCGAGCGTGCTGCGCGCCGTCGCGCCGATCCTCCCGGTCGTGCTGCTCCTCTTGGGCGCGACCGTCATCCCGCAGATCCGGATGACCGTCGCCGAAGCGATGATCTACGGCTCGATCTTCACGCTCCTCGTCACGCGCTCGAACCCCGAGACCGTCACGAAGGAATTCTTCGGCGGCATGGGGAAGGGCTACGCCAACATCATGGGCATCATCATCGCGGCGGGCTGCTTCGCAGGCGGCCTCAAAGCCGCGGGCGTCATCGACGCCCTCATCGAGACGCTCAAGCACTCGAACGACATCGCCCGCTACGCCGCGAACTTCGGCCCCTTCATCATGGGTGTGCTGACGGGTTCGGGCGACGCGGCCGGGCACGCCTTCAACCAGGCGGTGACGCCCTATGCGGCCGACTTCGGGATGAGCGTCCCGAGCCTCGGCATGGTGGCGGCGCTCTCGGGCGCGTTCGGGCGCATGTGTTCGCCCATTGCGGGCGCGACCTTGGTCGTGGCCGGCATGACCCGCTTGTCGCCCCTTGAAATCTCGAAGCGCATGGCGCTCCCGATGCTCATCAACCTCGTCCTTCTGGGCTTCGTCTTCGAACTGTGAGGTGCCTTCACATGACCGACATCATCACTCAAATGGTCGCCGACCGGCGGCACCTCCATCAGCACCCCGAAGAAGGTTGGTGCGAATTCCAAACGACGCACTTCGTCGTTGAGCGCCTGAAGGCTCTGGGCTTCGAGGTTCTCCTCGGCACCGACGTCATCCTGCCCGAAGCCGTCATGGGGCGTGATCCCGCGAAGGTCGAAAAGGCGATGGAGGACGCCCGCGCGGCGGGCGTGCCCGAATCGTTCCTCGAAGCCACGGGCGGCTACACCGGTGCGTTGGGCGTCTGGAAGACGGGGCGCCCGGGTCCCGTCACCGCCTTGCGCTTCGACATCGACTGCCTCGCGATCGAGGAGACCTCGGACCCCGCGCACATCCCCAATGCGGAAGGCTTCCGCTCGAAGGTGCCCGGCATGAGCCACGCCTGCGGGCACGACGGCCACACGGCGGTGGGGCTCGGGGCCGCCGCCTGGGTGGCGGCGCACGCGGAGGAACTCACCGGGACCGTGAAGCTCATCTTCCAGCCCGCCGAAGAAGGCGTGCGCGGCGCGGCCGCGATGGCCGCGCGCGGGATCGTCGACGACGTCGACTGGTTCGCGGGCGCGCACATCGGCTGCAGCGCGAAGCTTCACGAAGTGGGCGTCTCGCACCACGGCTACCTCGCGACGACGAAGTTCGACCTCGACATCACGGGCGTGCCCTGCGCGGCGGGGAGCCCCGAAAACGGGAAGAGCGCGCTGATGTGCGGGGCGGCCCTCTGCATGTCGCTCGGGTCCCTGCCCGGACACAGCCAGGGGATCACGCGCGTGCAGATCGGCAAGTTCGTCTCCGGGACGGGGCGCAACATCGTCGCCGAACACACCTCGATGCTTTTGGAAGTCCGGGGCGAGTCGACCGAAATCAACGACTACATGGCGGCGGGCGTCGAGCGCACCGTGGCGGGACTTTGCGCCGCCTACGGATGTACGTACAGCCTTCGCCGCGTCGGCGAAGCCGTCACGTACAAGGGTGACGAAGAGGCCGTGGAATTGGTGAAGGACGCCGCGCGTGCGGTCCCGACCGTGACGTCGGTCGTGGACATGAACGCGAAGGTGGGGTCGGAGGACTGCACGATGTTGATCCGCCGCGTGCAGGCTCACGGCGGCAAGGCCGTCTTCTTCTACTTCGGCTGCGAGCACCACGGGCACCACAAGCCCGACTTCGACATCCAGGACACGGCGTCGCTCCGGGACGGCTGGGGCGTCTTCACGGGGTTCCTCGCGAGGACGAACGGCCGGAAGGCCTGATAACCTGAAGCAGGTTCGACCGCTTGAGGCAGGACTCCCCTAAAGTCCGGCCTCCTTGGGAAGGAAGGCCCATCCGTCGGAGAGACGGGTGGGCCTTCATGTTGCGGACTCCGTACCCTGGGGCCAGCGGAGCAGCGGTTGGCGGAAGGGTCGGCGGCCGACGGCGCGCCGCCCGCTCACCACATCCCGTCTTCGCGCTCCTCGGGATGGTCCCGCAGCCACATCCAGGCGGCGACGCCGCCGCAGTCCTCTTCGGGCGCTTCGCCCTTTTCCGCGATGACGACGGGCGATTCCACGGGCTTGTCGTCGACCGATTCGGGCGTGACCGAATGCACCCACCGGTCGCCGAAGTCGTAGGTGTAGCAAAACTTCTTCCCAAAGGGGACGTCGAAAAGCGTGAGCGACGTCGGAAGCGAGTCGTCATCGAAAAAATCATCTTCAAAAGACGGCTTGATGCGCCAGCCTACACTCACGTACTTCGTCGGATGGAAACACCAAAGATGGTCTCCAGACCAGCCGAAGGCATCTTGAATCGCGTAGTGCAGGTCCAAAAACGTGATGTCGTTCGGAACGACGATGCGACGCCAGCAAGGCGGATTCTTGATGCCTTCGAGTTTGACTTTGACGGTGATCGCCATGCGGTGCTCCTGCGGATGAAGACCGGGAAGCCGAAGCGCCCCGGCCGGTTGAACGGTTTGCCTTGATTATGGGGACGGACCTCCCGCCGATACAAGGCAACGTCCTTCCGCCCGCACCAGCGAAGCCCTACCACTCGTCCGAAAAGACCGAACCGTCGAAACCGCCCGAGTCTTCCCAGCCGGTCGACTCCAACGTGTCAAACGCGTAGGCATCCTGCGTGAACGGGTTGTCGCTCCAATCCAAATCCGGCCAAGGATCATCCGGGTCATCCGGCTCAGTCGTCAAGTCCGTCCCGCTCATCGCGCTCATTCCGCCCATCCCCGCCATCGCGCTCATCGGGTGCATGCCGTCCGTCGGGTTCCACGGATCGGGGTCGTCCCAGCGGAAGACGTCCTCATCCTCGGACCCGGAGGCGGAAAAGTCGTCCTCACGCGGCCCCGAGAACCCGAAGAAGTTTCCCGGATCCGGCACGCCGGCACCGAAGACCTGCTCCTCTTCCCAGGCGTTCCCGAAGACGGGATTGCCGACCTCCTCCGTCGGGATGAAATCGCCCGAAGCGTCCGGGAACGCGGGGAAG
>NZ_JH604881.1 GCF_000250875.1 Sutterella parvirubra YIT 11816
TCGAACCTCTTCCGTGAAGAGGTTCCTTAGAAATAAATTTGCGCATCAAAGCCTGTCCGCACAGAAATTAAGAAATTCGCATTGTGAGCATTTGCCTTCGTTTGCGTCTGAGTCAGGGACGATGGATAAATCGCAGTCCTCAATGATTCTGTTGATGCAGGAGATGGTTTCTTCTCTGATTTGCTCGTTGAGTTGAATAGGGTAGACTTTGGTTTTGATCCCGCAAAGGATGAAGCCTGTTTTGATTTGCGCCCCTAGATGCTCTTCGAGCATCATGGCGTAAGCGCATAGTTGTAAGGCGGCGGATCTGCTGGGTTGTGGGGTTGGGCTGCTTTTGATTTCAAACGGAAAGAAGTGCTTGGGATCCTTTGTCTCAATAAATCCATCGCATATGCCGTGAATATGTAGTTTCTCGCTCGAAAGAGAGATTTCTTGTTTGAGGTTGTACGGTTTGCTGAGCCCGATCCTCGCAAGGTCTCGGCGCTTCATGAGTCGCTCAATATCGATATGAGCCTTTTTACCTCTTTCGACCCATCCGGATTTCGGAGGATTGAGTTTCATGGTGAGGATAAAGAAAGGAATTCGTCGACAAAAGACGAATTGCCGGATCAGCGAGGCCGGAAAGCTAAATGAGCTTGTTGCAGTCAGGGGGATCATACGTAAATTGACTGAGTCCGAGGCAGGCTCGAATCCGATCGGGCGAAAGGTGGCAGGGAAACCAAAGGCATTTGTCTTCGTCAGCGTCCAACATGTCCCACGTAATCTCAGAGAGAAGCCGACTCTCTGGCGGTTTCAAGTCGCCGTAGAAGACGGATTTCTGAATGGGAATCAGCCCGAGGTCCTTCAGTGCGTCCGCATACTTCTTCCTTTTTCGATTGTCCGCAATGTCGTAGCAGACAAGGTAGCGCGTGTAGGTGGAACTCATGCTTCACCATTTAAACCGATAGCCGCGGTATTTTTTCTCTCCGATAATGGCGCCGGCGAGCTTGTAAGCCTGACGCTGCATGATGTTTTCAAGGCGAATGCGTTTCCCATGATGAAGCATATGTTTGCTCAAACAGTCGGCAATGGCAGTAGAGATGCTGTTCTTGAGCGAATTGTCGAAGAATTTTGATTTTTCAGCCTTTTGCCTTATTTTGATGATGATTCTGTCGACGACCCATGGTCTGTATTCTTCCATGAAGTCCAGAATGAGGGCGGGTTTCCCGGGGCGGTCGGCATGGAGAAAACCGGCGTAAAGCTCGAGTCCGGCATTGTCGAGTGCAGACCAACAATAGCTCTGCAGTATGGCGTAGCCGTAATTCAGACAAATGTTGGTGATTTCCTGTGAGCCTCGGCCTTCGCGTTTGAAAAACGAAGAAGGAAGAAGGTTGGTGTGGATGAGCGCCTGCCAATAAGTGGCTGCGGCATGTCCCTCAATGCCCATGACATATTCCTTCCATGCAAAATTGGATGGAGGAGGGGCTGAGAGAGCGTCGATGTCGTCTTTGAGGATTTCGGCGATGCCGGTTAAAAATGCGTGGTGATTGTTGTTTGTCTTGGATAGATATTTGCTGAAATATAAGAGAACGGCTCGCTGATTTTTGATTTTGGTTCGAATGAATTCTGTTGCGATGATCCGACCGGTGTCGGATTGAAGACACTCAAACTGCGACTTGCGTACGCGTACAACGGCATGTTGGTGCTGCCCGGAGATGGTTGCAACGCTGATGCCCCGCCAGTCGAGGAAAAAGATTCGAATGCCCCGCGCAGCGCAGGAGAGGATGAGATCAGACGAGAAGGCGACGCCTTTTTTTGCGATGCGGATCGTGCGCAAGCGCGATAGAGGCGTCTCCCAAGCGCCGCCTTCGGCGTCACGGACAACCAAACGATTGCCCGTGATGCCGAGAAAAGAACCGTATTCCGCGACGGTCAGATGCCTCATGACCGTCCGGCCGCGTTGTACGCGGCATTCATGGTAGCGGGACCGCCGCTGGCCTCAAACCTGAACCGAACGCGGTCTCCAAGCTGCTCGAAAAAGATGGTTGCACGCGGCTGAGCGAAGATCGAGAGCGTTTTCTGAGCTTCCGCGCAGAAGGTCTTGGGATCCGTAAGTTTGATCGACCCGGGCAAGTGAAGCGGACTCACCGGGACGTCAGCGACCTTGCCGGCGGTCAGCCATTCCTGCAAAAGCGTGAAGGGGAGCTCCACCCGCACGTAGCGACGCCCGCTCGTTCCGGGACAAACCTCCAACCGAATGTCGGACGTAGTCTCGACAACTCGCCACTCCGACATGCGGACAAGCTGTTCGGCCGAAGCGGTTTCAGGATCCAGGGGTACGAGGTTGGCGTGTTGGAGGTGACCGCACAGGACCGGGGTGCTCCAATCTACCTTGCCCGCAGAATCCGCGCTGAATCCGCCGTATTTGTTGTTCGCAACGGTATGAACTTGGAAAACGGCCGAACCATCCAGATTGTGCCTCCGGATACGGAAACCTCCGGAAGGTTTGTCGACAACGGGAAGGCTGACAACACGCTTTTTGGGAGTGTGCTCCAAGTGCGAACTGTTCATCCTTACTTTCCGTTCGATCCGCTGACTGAACGTGTCGTCGGCGGGTTGCCCCCAGTTGATCGCGAGTTCGGGCGAATCAACAAGTGCCTTCCAGTCCGATTTCGCGGGAAGCTCCAGTTGGCCGGAAGCCTTGAACGCAGACTTCTTCGGACTGAGCTTGAAGCTGATGACGAAGTCCTTCTCCTTCCAAACAGCATCCTTGGCGACGAATTTGTTCTTGTCGTCAACCAAGCGGCCGAGAACAGCGGCACGGCTCGTTTGATAGTTGAGAGAGCGCAGAACCTCCGCCTGAGTCCTCTCAAGTTCCGTAGTTTGATCGGGAGTAAGTGCACACTTCGTTAGGAGTTCGTACGCCCGCTCATTGATCATCTTGTAGGTGACCGGGTGATCGCTGAACGCCTGCGGCTCGCGGTCGAGGAACGGCTTCAGAGTTTCGAGCAGCTCAAGCGGATCTTTGCCCAGGACGGCAACGGCGTTGCCGCCGGTCCCATCAGCCTTGGGTAACTGGTAACCGATGTAGATGCGATTCTTCATCTGGATGATCGGCAGGAAGTGATCACCGTAAGGAACCTCTTCACGGAAGAGGTTCGAC
>NZ_JH604882.1 GCF_000250875.1 Sutterella parvirubra YIT 11816
CCGAGGGCCCGACGCCCCGACGAACCCAAGTCCGAACGACCGAAGAACCCCTGAACCCAAGAACCCACCGATTTCCCAAGGCCCCGTCATGATGCGCAGAACCTTCCTCAACACCGCCGCCCTCTCCACCGCCGCCGCTGCCGTGGGCGCGGGTCTCTCCGTTTCGGCCCAAGCCGCCGTCCCCAAGACCGAGGGCAACGCCGCCAAGGCCTGGGCCTTCCTCTCGGGCGAAGAACAGGCGAAGCACGTGAAGTCTCTCCCCGTGCGCATGCAGCGCCTCGCCGCCGTCTCGGCGCTGACCGCGATCGGCGACGACCTCACCTTGGCGGACATCATCCGGCAGGCGCTCACTGAAAAGGTCGAGCCGCTCGCCCTCCGCGAAGCGATCATGCAGGTGATGCCCTACGCGGGCGTGCCGCTCGCACGCCGTGCGGAAGACCTCCTCCTCGCGATTCTGGAAGAACAGAAGCTCCCGCTCCCGCAACCCGCTCCCGCACCCGAGGACGGACGTTTCGAGGTCGGCCTCAAGATCCAGAAGGGGATCTTCGGGCCCGCGATCGATCAAATGCACCGGAACGCCAAGGCGGACGAGCGTCCGTTGATGGTGGACATGCTGACCAGCTTCTGCTTTGCGGTCGGCTACGTCCGTCCGGGATTGACGCTGCAGGAGCGCGAACTCCTCACCTTCGCGGTGATCTCGGCTTTGGGCGGGTGCGAACCCCAGGTGAAGGCCCACGCGGGCGGGAACATCTCGGTCGGCAACACCCGTCAGATGCTCCTCGACACGCTCGTGGTGCTGAACCCCATCATCGGCTTCCCGAAAACCCTGAACGCCCTCGGCATGGTGAACGAGGCGGCGCCGGCGAAGTAAGGACTAGTAAGGGAATAACGTGTAAT
>NZ_JH604883.1:0-11432 GCF_000250875.1 Sutterella parvirubra YIT 11816
GAATTTGGTGCTCGCCTGCACGGAATGCAATCAGAAGAAAAGCGCACAGCCTTTGGAAGTCTTTCTGAAGAACAAGCCCGAGCAGATTGAACGGATCCGCCGTCAGCTCAAAGCACCGCTCCGCGATGCCGCTGCGGTGAACGCGACACGTTGGGCGCTCTTCAACGCACTCAAGCAAACCGGGCTTCTCGTGGCAACGGGGACGGGCGCGCAGACGAAGTTCAACCGCAAGGCCTTCGGGATCCCGAAGGAACACTGGTTGGATGCGCTCTGCGTCGGTCGGATCAACGGTGCCGACTACCCGAAGTCAATGGGAGTGCTTCAGGTCCGCTGTACGGGGCGCGGGAGCTACCAGCGCACGCGCCTCAACAAGTACGGCTTCCCCCGCGGCTATCTGATGCGTCAGAAGCGCGTTCACGGGTTCGCGACCGGCGACATGGTGGAGGCCGACAAGAAAGGCGTCGTTTATCAAGGCCGCGTAGCCGTCCGCGAAAGCGGATGCTTCGTGTTGCAGACGCCCGACGGCAAGGTTGACGGCATTCATTGGCGTCATTGCCGCCTGATTTCCCACAACAACGGATATGGGTACGCGTGGCTTCGCCCCGCGCCTCATTCCTCCCTCATCTGAAGACGAGGGTTTCCTGAGGATTTTTTATGGAGCACAAACCCAAGCTGATCCGCACGGCGGTTCTGGCCGCCGCGGCGGGCCTCACCTTTAGCATTACCGCCACCGCCGCCCCCGGCGTCGTCCCCAACGTCCCCGAGTCGGTCAAAACCGCGGCGACCACGATCGCGAACGACGCCCCGATGAAGGCGATGCTCGAAGAGCTGGTCTCCCCCGAAGCTCAGCAATGGCGCTTCGACACCCTGCTCGAACTCGTGCGCATCGCATCGCCCTCGAGGTCGGAGATGCGCCGACAGGCCGAGATCACGAAGCGCCTCGTCGAAGAATGGGGCTTCTCGCCCGAAGACATCATGACGAACGCCGAAGGCACGATCAAGGGCGCGGGCCTTCAGATCGTCGACGGCCTTCCCGTCTACAACGTCTGCGTGAGGATCCCCGGCACCTACGGCGCGGCGCCTGATCCGGTCACCTACAAGGGGCAGCTTCCGAAGGTGCTTCTGGAAGGCCACATCGACACGGTGAATCCGCCGGATCTCCCGCCCGCTTCGAACACCTACGAACCCGTGAAGCTTCAGCCCGTCAACGACCCCGTCGTCGCGACGAGAGATGAACTCAAAGCCCTCAAAGACGAAATCAAGTTCGACGCGAACGGCCGCGTCGTCAAGGACGAGGTCTACAAGAAGGCCTACAAGCGCTATCAGGACTTTGAAGCCGCGAAGAAGGCGGGCGCCTACCGCATCTACGTTCCGGGCTACAACGACGCGATGATCAACACCGTCGCGGTCATGCAGGCCGCCAAACTCATGAAGAAGTACGGCGTCAAGCCTGTCTACGACATCTGGGTCTGCGGCACGACGGGCGAAGAAGGCAAAGGCAACCTCTGCGGCATGAAGCAGCTCTACGGCTACAGCCAGGACGTGGGCAAAGGCAACAACGCTTTGAACTTCGTCGCGAACTTCGGCGCGGACTCGACGCGCCCCGGGAGCGGCACCTTGAACTATCTCGGGAGCTACCGCTTCGAAGTGAAGTACGTCGAACCCGCCGGGTGGAAGCTGGGCGACAAGCCCGCGCCCTCGGCCTTGATGGCGATGAACCGCGCGATCGCGCAGATCGCCGACCTCAAGACCCCGTGGGACGACGACAAGGCCGCGGAGCGCACGACCTACACGGTGGGCGTCGCGGACTGCACGCCCGCGAAGGGTGAGGGGATGCGGAGCGAAGCCTGCACGCTGATGGTCGACATGAGGAGCCCCACTCAGGGGCCGCTCTCCGCCATCCGCTCGAAGATCGAACCGGCGTTCGCAGCCGCCGTCAAGGCGGAGAACGCCGCCTACGGCGTGAAGGACGGCGACCCGAAGGCCGTCAAGATGGAACTCGTATGGTTCGGCGACCGCCCGGCCTACCAGCGCCCGAACTACGACGACATCGCGGTGACCGCCTGGTGGACCGCGAACGAGGTGGTCGGCACGGACGTCCGTAAGGACCTTCCGACCACCGCCTCGAGCCTGAACGACAACGTCCCGGCCGCCGTGGGCGTGCCGACCGTCAACATGAACGTCGGCACCAACGCGGGCGGCGGGGGCGGCCATACCTGGTACGAATGGGGCATCCCGGGCGACGGCGTCGCCGAAGGGAAGCGCGTCTTCCGCTTCATCCTCTCGGGGCTGATCGCGTCGGGCTACAACACGTCTGACGGCAAGGTGGTCAAACCCGGCGTCGGTCCCATGGGGAACCGCACCACGGAAGAGATGTTCAAGTAAGGAGGGCACGTCATGCTGAAATCGATCCGAAACACGACGGCGCTCGCCATCCTTGCGCTTTGCTCGGGCGCGGCGCTCGCCGCCAACACCTACACCGTCACGATCGAGGGCCCGGGCGGGCACTCGAACGGGGACTACGGGAACGTCAACGCCGTGCACGCGGGGGCGCGCGCCGTGACCGCTTTGGGTCAGGTGCTCCTTGACGCGGTCATCGCGTCCATGAAGGGCGGCGCGACGGTGAACGCCATCGCGGCCGACTGCACCTTCACGGTGACGGTCGCGGACGACAAGGCCGCCGCGGCGAAGCCCGTGATTGAAAAGACCGTTTCTGAGGCGATTGCCGCGGAGAACGCCTTCCGCGGGGTCAAGAAGGGCGACCTCGTCCGCGGGGCACCCGCGGAAGTGCGCGCCACGGTGAAGTGACGGGGCAGAAGCCTGTGAAGGCCTGAAGGCCTGACCGGCTGAAAGCCCGAAGTTCATCCCTTCGCCATCTGGCAGACAAAGGCCGCCGGTCCGGGGTTGAGCGACCCGGGGTCGGCGGCCTTCTTGTCCTTCTTGTATTCAGCTTCGGGTTGTTGTCTCTGAGGTTGCTGTGGCGAGCGGGCGAAGGAATGTGGTGAAGGGGTCATTCCTTGCCGGACGACCGCCCGGCAATGACGGTGCCGGCCAGCACCAAGGCGGCGCCCGTCCATCCTGTGACGCCCAAGCTCTCACCCAGGAAGATCGCCGAGAAGACCAACGCGCCGATGGGTTCCAGGTACCCGCCCGCCGATACGATCGAGGCGTTCAAGCGCGAGACCGCATAGAAGTAGAAGGCGCAGCCGACGCCGGTGTTGAGAAGCCCCAACACCGCCAAGGGGAGCCACACCGCCGCGACGTCGGCTGCGGTCGGGAAGGCGTCCACCGTCGACCACGCATAAATCAGCACCAGGGGAAAGGCCGCGGCCATTTCCAAGGATGCGGCCGTAAGACCGTCGACGTGCCCCGCGCGTCGTGCCGTCCATACCATCGCGGCGTAGCAGACGGCCGATAGCAGACCGATCAGCACCCCGCCCGAGAGCGTGAAGTCGCCGCCTCCGATCGCCAGCGCCGCACCCGCCGCCGCGGCCGCGAGCCCCAGCCATTGCGAGCCCGCGAAGCGGTCTTCGCCGGTCACGGCGAGAAACGCCATCAGCATGACGGGCCCCGTGTAGTAGAGGAGGGTCGTCATCCCGACGCCGATCGTCTGAAAGCCCGCGTAGAGGCAGAGCCAGCTCGCACCCATTGCGAAGCCGGAGAGCACGAGCAGGACCAACTGTCGTCGGGTGAGCGTCGTGAAGGGCGTCCCGCGCCGCGCGGCCGCGCGCCTCAGCGTCAGAAGCAGGATCCCGAGGAAGCCTCCGCCCAGAATGAGGCGCGAGAGCACGATCACCGAGCTCTCGAACGGAATCGAGGCGGCGATGATGCCGTTCAACCCAAAGAGCAGGTTCGCGATGAGGTAGAGGGGAAGTGCGGGCATGTGGGCGTCTCGGGGAGGTACGAAGTGCTTGGGGGTCAGAATTCCGGGGAAATGCCGCCGGCCGGAGGAGGATCCGGGAGGCGTCCTTGACGAAACCGGATGCCTCGACGGCGCCCGGAACTCGGGTACGGTCCTCCCATTGTCGCCCGAAACGCCTGAGCCGGCCTCGGTCTTTCGTCGTAGAGGGTTCGTTTCCCGAGCCGCCGCACTTTTTCCCAGATGCTGTCGGACGCCGCGGCCGTTTTCCTTCTTTCGCGCCTTCCGTGTAGGATTTTCCGGTCTTTCACTCCATCAACGGAGAACACCCCCATGCCCATCACCCAACCCCGCCGCGCCTTCTCCTTCCGCCGCCTTGCCGTCGCGGCGCTCATTTCGGCCGTCGCCGGATCGGCCATCGCCGCCTCGGCCGCCGACCGTCTCCCCGGCTACGTCGACGGCGCCGAAGTGATCAAGGTCGACGTCTCGCGCCCGCAGATCGACACGATCTCCGGGATCATCTATTCCCAGATCAAGAGCGACCGTGCGATCCGGCAGCTCCGCATGACGGTGATGTCGCCGCGCACGAAGGAAAAGAAACCCGCGATCGTCTACTTCCCCGGGGGCGGCTTCACCTCCGCCGACCATGAGAAGTTCACGGAGATGCGCACGGCGCTCGCTGAGGCTGGGTTCGTGGTTGCGGCGGCCGAATACCGCGTCGTTCCCAACGTCTACCCCGCGCCCGTCGTCGACGGGAAGAGTGCGGTCCGGTACCTGCGCGCCCACGCCGAGGAGTACGGTATCGATCCCAACCGCATCGGCGTTCTGGGCGACTCCGCCGGCGGCTACCTCTCGCAGATGCTCGGCACCACGAACGGCGAGAAGGACCTCGACAAGGGGGACTGGACGAACGTGTCGTCCGACGTCCAAGCGGCCGTCACGATCTACGGGATTTCGGACCTTCTTTCGATCGGCGAAGGCCTCCCCGACGACGAAGTCCATGCGTCGCCCGCCGTCACCGAAGCGCTGCTCGTTCACGGTGCGGCCTTCCGGAAGTTCCCGGGCGCGTCCATTCACTCCGACCCCGCGAAGGCGAGGAACGCGAGCCCGCTCGGGCACGTCGACGGGAACGAACCCCCGTTCCTGATCCTCCACGGCGCGCAGGACCGGCTCGTGAGCCCCGAGCAGAGCCGCCACCTCTACGAAGCCTTGAAGGCGAAGGGCGAACCGGTGCGCTACGTTTTGGTCGAGAACGCCAACCACGGCGACCTGCCCTGGTACCAGCCCGAGATCGTGAAGCTCGTGGTCGACTGGTTCGTCGATACGCTCAAGCCCGCCGCGGGGAGTGCGGCGGCGGGGAGCAACCTCTGACGATGACGACCGCCCCCCGGCTCCTCCGCGTCGACGGAACACCGGGGAGCCGACTCCGCGTGGAGAAGAGGGGCGGCGCTGCGTGTTGCGGCGCCGCCCCTCTCCATCTGGAAGGCCTCTGGATGTGGTCGGTTTGGAGGTTGAGTCCTTCCCTGTTGAGAATCGTACTGCCGTCAGGCTCAGAACGCATGCCGCACGCCCACGCTCCAGCGCCACGGCGTGTCGATCTCGCCGCCGTCCGCGTACTGGAAGTCGGCGTAGAGGTACGTGTCGTCCGCGACGTTCCAGTTGCCGCCGAGGCCCAGCTCGTACCACGAGCCGCCGAGATCCTGCGAGACGGTGCGCTTGGCGTCCCCGTAGCGGAACGTCGTGTCGGATTCACCCCGGAAGTCGTTCAGGACCGACGCGCGGAAGTAGAGGCTGCCGGTGTTCTCAGGGAGGATCATCCCGGCCTGGAAACCGGCGCGCCCCACGAACGCGTCCGTGCCTTCCGCCGTGACGTCGTAGCCGGCCCACGTGTAGTCCGCGGCGCGGACGTGCCCGTACATGACTTCCACCTGCGGCTCGACGTAGGTGAGGCTCGTGACGGGAAGACGCCACCCGGCCTCGACCGAGACGCTCATCGCGTTGGTGTCGTAGGAAGCCGTGTCGCGCACCCAATCGGCGCCGTTCTGCGCACGCATGTCGAGGTCCGTGGAGAGCATCCCGTACTTCAGCGTACCGTCGATGAACATCCCGTTCTCGGCGAGCCACGTCCCGTACGCCGTGAAGGCGAGGGACCAGCTGTCGCCGTCGCCCGTCTCAAACGTGCTCTCGCCCTGGCTGTAGCTGACCGCACCGCCCAAGATGACGTTCGTGCCTTCGAGCTTGTGGTCGTAACCCGCCTGGAAGCCGAAGTAGTCGTTTTCGACGTTTTGGCTCCCGTACTCGTCTTTGCCTTGGAAGACGCGCGCCCAGACGCCGTTGTTGAAGCCTTTGTGGTCGCGGAGCTCTCCCATGCGGTATTGGAGGTGGTTCATCTCGGCGCGCCAGGCCGTGGCGCCGAGGGCGAAGGATTCGGAGAGGGTGGCGAGGACGGTGTTGGCGGAAGTTCGGACGACCTGGGTTTGGTCCGGATCGGGCGCGGCCTCGGCCGCGCCGTCTTCCTTCACCATCCGCAGAACGGTTTCCGTCCCGTCGTTCAAACCGGCCTGGCCGACCCTGACGGCCATCGTGAACGCGGGTGCTTCCATACCTTCACCGCCCTTGATGGCGGCGACTTTCAGGAGATTGGCCGCTTCCTTCGTCGTCTCCATAGGATCCAGTTCTTCCTGGCCCGGAACCGACACCGTCACCGTGGATCCTGATTGAAGTTCATCAACCCTAAGGATCTTGACGTAGCCCTCAACGTTGATGTGGAAATCAAGGTTCGTGGGGACCTCATCACCGTCAGCCCCTGCAACGGTCGGCGCGCTCTCGATCCCCCCAAACTGATTTGTGCTTCGATGTGGTTGACGTTGACGGTGATCGTGTCCGATCCCGGAAGAGGTTGCAGGGAAGTCGCCGACGCTGAATTAAAAACCGAGCTGCCCAACATCTCCTCAAGCTCGGACTCGTTTGTGACGATGCTGCCGTTCCCAACGTTGATGGTCCCCACGCGAACCGAGTCGAAATCTTCGGACCCCGCGACGAAGGCGACATTCAACGTACTTGAATTCGCGGAGAATTCGCCGTCAACATCCTTGTACCCCACCCAAAGCGTGTCGATCATCCGCGTCGTGGAGGAATCCATTTGGTCTTCACCGAAAATGAGACCTCCTTGAACGTCACGCTGTCGATGACGATCCCGTCCTTCACCTCCACGTCGAGGCCGCCGATGCTCGCCCCGGTGGCGGGGTTGTCCGTCGGCCAGATCTCGACCGGGTCGCTCCACGCGTCCCCCGAGATCTGCGTGTTCTCCACCGCGAGCGCGGCGCCCGACGCGAGCGACGCCAAAGCCGCCGAAAGTGCGAGCGTGACGAGTTTCTTCTGCATGAGGGGCTCCTTGGCGACGGCCGAACAGGGAAGGGAGGTTTGACCCTGTCGAAAATAGTCTCCGCGACCCTCCTCACCGCTCCGCGTAATCCCTGATCTCCTCGGCAAACCGCGGGACCTGCGCCCCAAATCCGACCCTTTGTCCGTATCTTTTTCGTCTCCCGTCCCCGCTCGGGAAGTCCAAGTGGCTTCACCAAACGCCTTCCCCCGAGCCTCCCCGCAGACAAAAAGACCTGCGGCCTCAAGAGAAGACCGCAGGCCAAGCGACATGACTCGCTTAAGAAAAGAGACCCGGCGGGCGGCCTGATCGGTCGCGCCGCCCGGCCGGGCTGACCTCAAAGTCAGAAGGCGTGCCTCACGCCCACGCTCCAGCGCCAGGGCGTATCGACCTCGCCGCCGTCAGCGTACTGGAAGTCGGCGTATAGGTAGGTCGAGTCCGTGACGTTCCAGTTCCCGCCCAGGCCCAGCTCATACCAGGAGCCGCCGAGGTCGTTCGAGACGACGCGCTTTTGTCCCGCATAGCGGAAGGTGGTGTCGGCCTCGCCCTTGAAGTCGTTGAGCACCGACGCCCGCATGTAGACCGAGCCCTTCTTGTCGGGGAACGAGAACCCCGCCATGACGCCCGCGCGCCCGACCAGCGCGTCGACCCCTTCGGCCGTCACCTTGTACGCGTCCCACCGGTAGTCGGCCGAGCGCACGTGCCCGTACATGAGTTCGACCTGCGGCTCGACGTAGGCGAGGCTCGTGACGGGAAGACGCCACCCGGCCTCGACCGAGACGCTCATGGCGTTGGTGTCGTAGGAGGCCTTGTCGCGCACAACCTTGTCGCCGTTCTGCGCGCGCATGTCGACGTCGTTCGAAAGCACCGCGTACTTCACCGTCCCGTCGACGAAGAGGCCGTTTTCATGAAGCCACGTCCCGTAGGCCGTGAAGGCGAGAGCGTCGTTGTCGCCGTCACCGGTGCGGAACTTGCTGTCCCCGTGCGTGAAGGAGACCGCGCCGCCCAGAATCACGTTGGTGCCCTCGAGACGGTGGTCGTAACCGGCCTGGAAGCCCAAGTATTCGTTCTCAACCTTCTGGTCGCCGTACTTGTCCTTCCCCTGGTACGCACGCGCCCAGACGCCGTTCCCGAACCCGGCCTGATCGCGGAGTTCTCCCATGCGGTACTGGAGGTGGTTCATCTCGGCGCGCCACTGCATGGTGCCCAGGCTCGCGACCTCGGACAAGGTGCCGAGCACCGAGTTGGTGGAGGTCACCGTGGTCTTCCCATGGTCGACGTCGACCGTCGTGCCGCCCCCTTCGGCATTGGGCTTCACGTCGTAGACCGTCTCGACGGCGTCGTTCAAACCCGCCTGGCCGACCGAGACGCGCGTCGTCACCGCGGCGGGCTTTTCTTCCGAGCCGCCCGAGAGGGCGGCGACTTTGAGGAGCTTCGCCGTGTCGGCGGCGACTTCCGAGCCGGACTTTTCAGCGGACCCCGCCGTCGAGATCGCGATCTCGGCGCCCGACTCGATCTTCTCGACCGAGATTTCGTTCTTGTAGTCGGGAACGTTCACGTTGATCGAGAGGTTGACGGGGAGCGCCGTCGCAGCGGGTTCGGCGGCGGGTTCGGCCGCGGGAGCAGGGGCGTTTTCAGGCGCAGCACGGCGGCTGCGCACGCGCGGCTGCTCGCCCGAAGCGGCGGCGGGCTGAGCCGCCTCCACCTTGTTCTCGACGACCGCGACGGTGCCGATCGTGCCCAAGGCGAGCTTCGCGTCGGGGTGGTTCAGGTTGAAGGTGATCGTGTCCTTCCCGTCCAAGGGCAGCAGCACCGCACCCTTCACCAGCGTCGACCAGGCGACCTGCTCGAAGAAGCCCGAGACCGGGGAGGGCAGCATCTTGGTGACGCCGTCGATCGTCGCGAAGGTGGCGTTCCCGACGTTGACGGTGCCGACCTGAAGCGACTTGAAGTCGCCGGACCCGGCGATCCCGGCCACGGCCTTTTCGGCCTTCGTGAACCGACCCTCGGCCGCATCCGAATACCCGGCCCAGACGGTGTCGACCGCGCGCTTCGTGGGCGCATTCTGCACGACGCCGAAGACGATCCCGGTCGTGCCGTCAATCACGAGGTTGTCGGCGTGGAAGGCCGCGTCCTTCACGCTCTTCCCGTTGTAGTTGCCCTTGCTGTAGGAGGAGTTCGAGACGCGGAAGGCGCTCATGTCGCGCATGACGACCTTCTTCCCGTCGAAGCTCTTTCCCGTCTCGTCCTTCTCTTTGCCCCAGAACTCAAGCGTCGCGACCGTAGGCCTTTTCGCCGTCCCGGCCTCGATTTCGAGCGTGTTGACGACGGCCTTCTTCCCGAAGTGCTTCAGGTACCCGACCCGGAGCTTCTCGCTGTCCGGATTGGTGTTCTTGAACGTGACCGAATCGATCACGATGCCGTCCTTCACGTCGACCTTCAATTCCCCGATGTTCGCAAAGCCCGAACCGCTGGCGTCGGTCGGGTAGATGACGACGGGTTCATCCCACTTGTCCCCCTGGATGGTGACGGTCTTCTGGGCGGCCGAGGCGGTGCCGGCCGCAAAGGTTGCGGTGATCGCCGCGGAGACGGCGAGCGCGATGAGTTTTCGTTCCATGGTGAATGTCCTCCTCGAGGGGCGCCCCTGGTGTTGTTCGTGGTTGTGGTTCGAAGTCCGCCGTCGGGCGGATGCATTTGCTGAGAGTCGTTGGGACGGGCGCCCGATACCCGAAGGCTATGAACGGTCACGAAAACGCACCGATAAGGGGAAACCCTCTGATCATCCGGAACTTTCCCTTCAGTCCGTACATTTCACCGTTCGCTTTATGGGCGGCCGGAACCCCGGTCTGGAATCGATGGGGCGGAAGGAGGGAGGTACCTGATCCGGTTGGGTTTTCGAGACCCGCGTTTTTCATGTCTTTTTGACGTTCGTTGCCGTCGAATCTCCTGGCGGCCGGTCGATTGTGGCGAAACGGATACGAACGGATGATCCGGGTTCGCGGGAGGGCTTGAGGAGCCTGGGGGGAGGCGAAAAGAGAGACGGATGGAGAGACGTAAAGAGAGGCGGGAAGAGAGGCGCTTGAGGCGCGATGGGCGGTCGGGGGCCGCCGTCGGGCGAGCCTCGGGCACCCGTTCCAGACACCGGCGGATGGAAGGCGCCTTTGGTTGACCAACCCCTCCATTTGTCGACATGTCGAAGCCATTCGGCACTTCTCCCCAGACGCTCCCGGGTCAGCGCAAAAGGCGGTCGAATAGAACCGTCATGGCGAACCCGAAACCCCCGTCAGCCGCGGGAACATGAGGCAGAATGAAATCACTCCCGAGGGAGAAGGGCGCCGGCAAGAGGCGAGGGAACGAGCCACCGCCGCCCGCCCGATCCCGAAGGGAGACCGGACCGAAGCCTTCCGCGCGGAAGTCCCCTTTGCGACCGAGCCTTACCGGTCGAAGGGACGGGCGCGAAACTGCGGCGCCCGAACGGATCACCGAACGGGCTACTGATCGGGCAACCGGACACCGAACCGAACACGGACCGACCCCCACCGCCGGGGGCGCTGAAGGCGAAGCGGGCCATAACGCCGCCTTCCGTCCCCGGCACCGAACACCACGCAACCCAAGGACCAAGCACCCATGCACGCCACCCGCCGCCTCATTCTCACGGCCGCCGCCGGCCTCACCCTCATGATGTCCGGGATCACCGCGGCCACCGCCGCCGACGAACCCGCGAAGGGCCCGAACGGCCTCCCGATCCTCAAGGTCGGGACCTCGGGCACCTTCCCGCCCTTTGAATTCCACAACTCGGAAACGGGCGAACTGGTCGGGTTTGAAATCGACCTCGTGCGCGCGATCGGGCAGAAGATGGGCCGCGACGTTGTGATCTCGGACTTCAGCTTCGACGCGATCCTCCCGGCCATCACGTCCGGCACCATCGACATGGGCGCGGCGGGGTTCGCGAAGACCGCGGAGCGCGCGAAGCGCATCCACTTCTGCGACACCTTCTACTATTCGGGCCTCACGATCATCAAGCGGAAGGGCGACACCCGCATCAACGGGATCGAAGATCTCGAGGGGAAGACGATCTCGGTGCAGCTGGGCTCGATCTCGCACGAACGCGCGAAGAAGATCCCGGGCGCGAAGGTCGTCACCTTCGAGTCGGGCTCGGAAGCGATGCTGAACCTCATCACGGAAAACTGC
>NZ_JH604883.1:11472-19443 GCF_000250875.1 Sutterella parvirubra YIT 11816
TGCTGAACCTCATCACGGAAAACTGCGACGCCGTGATCAATTCGCGCCCCTCGACCGACTACATGGTCCTGATGCGCCCGTCGCTCGCCAAGAAGGTCGAACGTTTGGAACCCATCCAGAAGTCCGAGATGGGCATGGTCGTCCGTAAGGGGAACGAAGCTTTGGCCGCCGAGATCAACAAGGCCTTGGCTGAACTCCACGCCGACGGCACGTACGACGCGATCGAGAAGAAGTGGTTCGGGCAGACCTCCTGGCAGATTCACTGATTTGTGAAGTTTGGGGTTGAACGGCCGGCCTTCGCCGGAAGAGTGAGGACCCGACCCCTCGGGGTAAAACGGTTCTCCGTCCTTGGGAGCCCGGTGAACGCTGGACGCCGACCCCCTACCCAAAGCCCGGGAGCCCGCAGTGCGAGAAGCCTGCGGGCTTCCGGCTTTTTGCGCCCGTGGGGCTCCACTACGACCAACCTCGGCCATCCTCGGCCGTCCCTACCGACCACGGCCACCCCTGAGCGGCTCCGGGCCCCCGGCCAAGAGAACGCTCCTCGGGACTTTCCTTGATTCGCGGGTTTATACCGCCCGCAAACGTAGCCGCGGCTACAGTTTCCCGCGGCGGATCTCTCCACAATCGCTGATTGACGCGCGGCCGGCGCGGCGCCCCGGGCTTGGGACCGAAGCCCCGAATGCGATCCGCACGACGCCGAGCCGAGCCGCATCTACCAAACGAACACACCACAACCAACAGAAGGAGAGAACCATGCCGAACATCGTTCGCCGCACGCTTCTTGCCGCGGCCGTCACCGCAACCATGATTCCGATGGGCTTCGCCGCCGAAGTCGCCTACGACGCCGACGTCGTCGTGATCGGCGCCGGGGCGTCGGGCACCGCCGCCGCTTGGGCCGCCGCCGAAAAGGGCCTCAAAGTCGTCACGCTGGAGAAGTCCGGCATGGTGGGCGGCACCGGGAAGTTCTCGGAAGGCATCTTCGCGGTGGAGAGCAAGATGCAGCGCGACTGGAACTACGGCCTCACCAAGGACGAAGCCTTCCAAAAGATCATGAACTACGGCCACTGGCGCGGCAACGCCCGCATGGTCCGCGCCTTCGTCGACCGCTCCGCGGACACCATCGACTGGATGATGGCGAACGGCGTAAAGTTTGAAAAATTGTTCAGCAATTACCCGAATGGACTGTACACATGGCACATCTACGAAGGCAGAGGGGCCGGTTGGATCAACAATTTCATCGCGAAGTACAAGGACAAGGGGCAGACGCTGCTGCTGAACACCTGGGGCACCGACCTCATCACGAAGGACGGGACGGTGACCGGCGTCGTCGCGACGAATAAGGACGGCGACAAGATCACGGTGAACGCCAAGGCGACCATCATCGCGACGGGCGGGTTCTTCGCGAACAAGGAAATGCGCGAGAAGTATCTGCGCTTCCCGAACGCCGACGGCCTTGCTCAGGACGGCAAGACCGGCGACGGCATCCGCATGGCGTGGGCCGTGGGCGCCGGTGCCGAGGGCACCGAAGTGCAGGCCTCCTACCGTCCGGGTCCGCGCGGCGTGGGGACGACGAACCACGTCTCCGCCACCGCGAAGCAGCCGCACTTGTGGCTCACACCCAAGGGTGAACGCTTCTGCGACGAGAAGATCATGCTCGAATGGCCCTTCGCCGGGAACGCGCTGGAGCGCATCGGCGGCACGATGTACGTGGTCTACGACCAGGCGACGCTCGACCACATGGAAAAGGACCAGGGCATCGACTTGGGCGTCGGCGTCATGGTTCCGGTCGGCACCAAGCTCACGAACTTCGAGAAGGAATGGGACGCCGCGGTGAAGGCGGGCTGGGCCTTCAAGGCGGATACGTTGGACGGTCTCGCCAAGGCGACCGGCATGGATCCGGCGAAATTGAAGAAGACGGTCGAGGCCTACAACGGCTTCTGCGCCGTGCGCCACGACGCCGAATTCGCGAAGGACCCGCAGTACCTCCGCGAAGTGAAGACCGGTCCCTTCTACGCGATCAAGAGCGTCGCGTCGACCCTGGGCACGCTGGGCGGCATCAAGGCCAATGAACGCTTCGAAGTCGTCACGCAGTACGAAGACCCGATCCCGGGCCTCTACGCGGTCGGGAACGACGTGGGCGGCATGTACGGCGACTCGTACGACCTCCTCATGGCCGGTTCCACCGTGGGCTTCGCGGTCAACTCCGCCCGCATCGCGGTCGACTCGGCCGAAGAGTACATCAAGGCCGGGAAGTAACTGCTGATAGGCCGACGGAACGGCGCGCGGTGCTCCCCGCGCCCTGGCGCGGTCTCCGGCAACGTCCACCGAGATCAGGAAAAGACGAACCCGCATGGGTCTTGGGCCCGTGCGGGTTTCGTGTGTCCGGGGTGAGGTGGAGGTGATTTGAGCAGAGGTGAGGTGAGAAGAGGGGCCGCGTGCTCAGAAGTGCCCGTCGGACCCCGGGTGCTCGATCCAGTCGTAGAGGCCCCGGAAGAGTTCGGTGGAAACGCACCAGCTGCGGCCCTCGCGCTTGGCGAGCCCCGCCGCGGTCCACTTCCCGAAGATCTTCGAGACCGACACGCGGTTCATGTTCAGCACCGCCCCGATCGTCTCCGCGGTGACGGTGAGGGGGAGCGTGAGGAGACCGTCATCGTCCGGCTCCGTCGCGAGCCCCCAGCTCCGCGCCATCGCCTTGAAGAAGACGCGAAGGCGCATCTCCGGCGGGAGCGTGAAGTTCGCGGTCATGCCTTCGAGCAACGCCTCCTCCTTTGCGATCACGTTCGCGATCTCGGTCTCGGGCGGCACGCGGCCGTCCCGCATCGCGCGGGTGAGTTCGCCCGGCGCCGTGACCAAGACTTCCGAGGGCTCCAGCGCCACCGTCACGACGTTGGCGCGGGCGTGGACGGACGCGGTGAGGTCGCCCATGGCGCGTCCCGGCGGGATGATCGCGAGATGGACCGTTCGCCCGGACGCCGTGCCGTCCAATTGGTAGGCGCAGAGACCCTTCGTCAGGAAGAAGAGCTTCGCGTCTTCGCCGCCGCGCTTCAGAACCTCAGCCTTCTTCACGCGACGGATCGAGCCAGTCGTCTCGAAGAGGCGCCGCACGGGCTCGGGGTCCGCGGGAAGGAAGTAGGGGAAGGGCTGAAAGATCTGGCGCATGGGGGAGGCGTGGTCGGTGGTCGCGGGAGTTTGGTCGCAGTCATTCTAGCGGGCCGGGGCGGGCGGACCGAAGGACTGGAGGTGCGGAAGGAGGGTCGGGCTGCGGGTCCGGCGGGAACGGTCCGGCTCAATTCAATATGATCGTTGGTTCCTATGCCGGCCCCTTGGCTGCGAACTACTTCTTAGGAAACACCCTCGAGACGGCCAGCCGCATCGTGACCGGCACACTGAGAAACTTCCAAAATTACACCTTCAGCGTCAGCGGGGACACAAGCACAAAGGACCCCACCATCGACGTCACGGGCACGACAGCCGTCACGATCGAACCGGCCGAGGGCGACACCCGCTCCCTCATCACCGTCGTCCCGACGGCCGAGCTTGCCGGGACCTACACCCTGATTTCGGCTGCCGCGGGCTTCACCGACCTTCAGGGCGCGCCCGTCGAAGCAGGCACCTACACCGAGGAGCTCTTCAATTACGACGAAGAGGTGAGAACAATTGAATCGCTCTCCCGTGTCGAGACCTTCAGGATCAAGCCCGAGAGCGTGGACCTCAAGATCGTCGACTCGTCCGATCCGGACAGCTCCGTCCAGGAGCTCGTCATTACGTTCGAAAGTGGATCCTCGATCGAGGTCACCGAGTCCGCCAACGACGAAACCAACGCCCTCATGCAGTCCTCCGCGTCCACCTTCGGCACGCTCTGGGAGGCGTCCGACCTTCTGGTCGATACGGCCCTGCGTGCGCCCAAGCCTGTCGACGGCCTCTTCGCGGCCGCACGATCCGGCAAGTACGGGTTCGACCGTCACCCCCGCATGGACTCGACCAACACGACGGGCCTCCTCGGCTACGCCATGACCTTCGGGAAGACCCAGACCGGCGTCTTCCTCGAAATGGGCCACGCCGACTACGAGACCGATTCGCCCACGTCGACCGGGCGCGTCACCGGTGACGGCGACCACAACTACGCGGGCGCGGGCGTCTTCGTGAGTCAGGAACTGATCCCCGACCTCCACGCCACGGCTTACGTGAAGGGCGGGGCGCTCCGGAACGCCTTCGACGTAACGATCGCGGGCAAGAAGCTCGACTTAAACCGCACTTCGGCTTACTGGGGCGCGCACCTGGGCGTGCACTACGACTGGGCGCTCTCGCAATCGTTCGACGCGTGGGCGTACGCCTCCTACTTCTACGACGGCCGCGAAAAGGAGACCTACAAGAAGGCCGGCACGACGGACGTCGCGGGGTCGACCTTCACCTACGACGCGCTGGAGAGCCACCGCGTTCAGCTCACGTACGCGCATTCCCAGAGCCTCAAGCCCTACGTCGGCCTCGCGCTCGAGCAGGTCTTGAAGGCCGAAGGGCAGGGGAGCGCCGACGACGGCACGTCGCGCGTGAAGCTCAACACGACCGACATGGATGGCACGACCGGGATCCTGTCGGCGGGTTGGAAGTACGTGAACGACGCGGGCACCTTCGCCTTCTCCGCGGGCGTCAACGGCTACGCCGGTCTTAAGAACGGCGTCAACGCCATGGTCCAGGGGCAGTGGGCGTTCTGATGTTGGGGGAATGAACGCCTCCCAAACCCGTCCCTGACCGCCCGGCGGCCCGCAGCGCGAAGCAGACTCGCGCTGCGGGCCGTCGGCTTTTCCGGGAGCCTTCTCCACGCACACAAACAGGCCCATGCATACCGGCCCGGGCGCCTCAGGAATTGCCGGGTTTCGACAGCACGCGCCCGCCCTGTACAATACGGCGCAAACCGTACGGGCCGGGGCCCACGCGCCCCCGCAGTCCCGTCCACTCAACACTCCCGGAGCTCTCCGCCATGACGAAATCCCTGCTTTCCGCGGCCTGCGCCTGCGCGCTTCTTGCGTCGTTCCCGGCCGAGGCCGCCCAGACGGTCCGGCTCGCCCACACCGCCGCGGTCTCGCACGTGCACCACGAAGCGGCCATGCAGTTCGCCAAAGCGGTCGAAGCCCGCACGAACGGCGAATACAAGGTGGAGGTCTACCCGGCAGGGGAACTGGGCGACCAGCCAGCGTTGGCGGAACAGATCACGCTGGGCGCCTTGGACATGTCGATCGTCTCGCTCGGGAACATGGCGATGTACGCGAAGGAACTGAACGCCATGACGGCGCCCTTCCTCTTCTCGGACTACGACCAGGCCCACAAGGTGATCGACGGGTTCGTGATGGACTGGATGAACGCCAAGCTCGAAGCCAACGACGCCGTCGGGCTCTCGATGTTCGACTACGGCTTCCGCCAGACGACGACCAAAGGGATCGTGGTGAACTCCGCCGACGACCTCAAAGGCGTCAAGATCCGCGTGCCGCCCTCGACCGGGCTCCTTGCGGCGTTCGACGCGATCGGCGCCAACACGCAGCGGATTGCGTACAGCGAGCTCTACACTTCCTTGAAGCAGGGCGTCGTCGCCGGGGAAGAGAACCCCGTCTTCACGATCCTCGCGGATTCGCTCTTCGAAACGCAGGACCAGCTCGCGCTCACGAACCACTACTTCGACTGTCAGGTGTTCCTCGCGAACAAGATGTTCATGGACGGCCTCCCTGAGAACGTCCGCGTGATCTTCAAGGAAGAGGCCGTGAAGGCCCAGAACTTGACGCGCGAAAAGATCTCCCACGGCGAAGCGCAGGTGATCGAGGAGCTCAAAGCCAAGGGGATGAACGTCACCACCCCGGACCGCGCGTCCTTCGTCTCGAAGATGAAGCCCGCCTACGAGAAGGTGAGCCAGCTCTCCGGCAAGGCCGCGATGGACGAGCTCTTGGCCGCGATCGAGAAGACGAAGTAAGGCGCGCCCGACGCCAAAACACAACCCGAAGCCGCGCAGGCGTGGGGCCTCCCGCCCCCTCCGCGCGGCTTCGCCGATGAAACGGATCAGAACTTCAGATGACGATGTTCCTCATCTTCGCGGCGGTCGTGCTGCTCCTCTTTCTCGGGGTCACCACGGCGGTCACGATGGGCTTCGCCTCGATCGCGACGTACCTCGCGGCCGGCGGCGACATGGCGCGGCTCTTTCTCGTGCCACAGCGCATGTTCGCGCAGGTCTCCGGCATCACGCTGATGTCGATTCCGTTCTTTCTGCTCATGGGCAACCTCATGAGCGTGGGCGGGATCTCGCGGAGCCTCTTCGGCTTCGGGCGCGTCTGCCTCGGGCACCGCTGGGGCGGGCTCTCGAACGCCGCGATCGCCGCCTCGATCGTCATGGCGGCGATGTCGGGCTCGGCCGCCGCGTGCGCGGCCGGGATCGGCATGATCGCGATCGGGGAGATGACGAAGGCGGGGTACGCCAGGCCCTTTTCCTGCGCCACGATCGCCGCGGGCGGGGCGCTGGGGCCGATCATTCCGCCGTCCATCACGCTCATCCTCTACGCGGGGTTGACGTCGACGTCGGTGAACGCCCTTTTTGAAGCGGGCGTCCTCCCGGGGCTTCTCTTGGGGCTCGCCTTCATGGGGTGGTCCTCGTACGTGAGCTGGAAGAACGGCTACGCCAAAGCGGACCCCGAACCCATGTCGGTGCGCTGGGCCGCGTTCAAGGACGCATTCTGGGCGCTCCTGACGCCGGTGATCGTCATCGGCGGGATGTTCGGCGGGTACTTCACTGCGACGGAGGCCGCTGCCGTGGCGTCCCTCTACGTGATGGCGTTGGGGTTCTTCGTCACGAAAACCTTGAAGGTGAAGGACCTCCCGAGGATCTTCTGGGAGACCGTGGAGCAGACCGCCAAGGTAATGTTCGTGATCGCGACCGCCGGGTTCTTTCAGTACGTGCTCCTCTACACGCGCATCCCCCAGGAGACGATCAGCTTCATCACGTCGAACTTCCACTCGATCACCCCGGTGATCCTCATGATCATCGCGATCCTCGTCGTGATGGGCTGCTTCATGGAGGGGACGGCGATTCTCCTCATCACGGTACCCATCTTCGTCCCGCTCGCGAAGAGCTTCGGCTACGACGTGACCCAGTTGGGGATCGTCATGTGCGTGGCGCTCGCGATCGGCGTCTTGACGCCCCCCGTGGGGCTCAACCTCTACGTGATGAGCTCCATCACGGGTGAAAAACTGATGGCGATCGCCCGCGAAGCCGTGGGCTACGTCGTGATCATGATTCTCCTCGCGGTTCTGGTCGCCTTCGTCCCCGAACTCTCCGTCGGGTTTGCCGGTCTCTTGGGGGAATAAGCCATGCGTGACGCCATCAACGTTTTCGAAGCGCTCTTCTCCAAAACCGTCCGCGCGGTCTGCACGTTCCTTCTGGCCGCGATCTTCGTGATGTTCATTCTGAATGTCTTCGTGCGCTTCGTCCCCGTCTACAACTTCACGCAGACGGATGACTGGATTCAGGCGGCCTTGATCTGGATGATCTTTTTGGGCTCCGCCGAGCTCGTGCGCACCAAGAGCCACTTCGTCGTCGACGTGGCGGTCTCCAAAGTGACCCACCCGGTCCTCTCGCGCGCCATCCGCACGCTCGTGATCGCAATCGAGTTGACGACCTACCTCGTCGTCTTCTGGTACGGGATCGTCTGGGTCATGCGCTCGAACGCCACCATGCAGTCGATCCCGTGGCTCGAGATCCGGTACGTCTATCTGGCTTTGCCTGTGTCGGCCTTCTTCATAACGGTCTTTTCCTTGAAGGACCTGGTGGAGACGGTCACCGGGTGGAGCGCGAAGGATGATGAGGACGAGGACGGCGAGGAGGGCGGCGGGCTTGACGGCCGCGGGGCCTTGGAAGAGGGTGCGGCGAAGCGGGGCTGAACCGCACCTACGGACCGTCGGGGCCTCAACCTTGGTCCCAAGGCAGGCCCCCCC
>NZ_JH604884.1 GCF_000250875.1 Sutterella parvirubra YIT 11816
TAAATTTTATTTCTTTACTGTTCCTAAGGCGAAAACCGGCCCCGTCTAGGTAGAACCGCCAAGATGCCGGACTTTTCAAAATCCTTTGCTTGGATACAATGGGAGAGATGCGCCCGACTTCGGGGCGCTCAGGAACCCCCTCAGAAGCTTGAAACGCCTCCGACCTTCACAGAAAGATTAGAGAGACCTACGCCGTGCTCGACGACTTCAACTACAAACCCCTCATCCGCGTGATCGACGACGACGACAGCGTCCGCCGCTCCTGGGCCTTTCTGCTCTCGGGCGAATCCTACGACGTCGTGACGTTCGCCGACGCGAACAGCTTCCTCGCCTCCTCCGACTTCCGCCGCTACGGCGCGATTCTTCTCGACGTGCGCATGCCGAACATGTCGGGACTGGAGCTCCAGAACAAACTGAAGGCCATGGGCTGCGACCTCCCGATCATCTTCATTTCGGGTCACGGCGACATCGACATGGCGGTGAACACCCTGAAGAACGGCGCCGTCGACTTCCTGCAGAAGCCCGTGAACGACACGCGCCTTCTCGAAGTGATCGACGCCGCGGTCGCCCGCAACAAGGCCGCCCGCCGCGATCAGGCCGAAGTGGCCGGGTTCAAGGCGCGCCTTGAGCAGCTCACGCAGCGCGAACGCGAAGTGATCCGCATGGTCGCGCAGGGTTACTCCAACAAGGAAGTGGCCGCGGAATTCGGCATCTCGGAAAAGACCGTTCAGGTCCACCGCGGGAGCGCCTACCGCAAGCTCGATCTGCACAACGCCGCGGAAATCGCGCGTCTGCTGCTGCGTTCCGGCGATCCGCTCTGATCGGCCTGATCGACAGAAAACCGCTACCCCCACGGCGCCCGCATCGGCCTTCGGCCCCTGCGGGCGTTTTCGTTTTTCGAGATGAAGTGACGGCCCCGAAGGGCCTTTCAGGTCATCCGGACGCCGCCTAGCCCAAAGGCACTAGCCCAAACTCCGCTTCCCGAACGAGACCGGTACCTCCGCGGGCGAAGCCTTCGCGCCGAATGTCTTCCCACGAAGGCGATTGCGGCGGAGGATTTCGCCGCTTCGCCCCGAAGGCCCCCCAATTCCCGTATAGTGCGGGCACGCCTCGCCGAAGGGGCGGGTCGAGCGCCGCTCCCCGACCTTCGCGCCCCGGGAAAGACCGGTTGAGCCTCTCGGCTCCCGGCTTCCCCACGCCGGATTCCGATTTTGTCTTTTCTCTTTTGGAGTGTTCGTCATGCTGACCGACATCGAAATCGCCCAATCCACCAAACTCGTCCCGATCGACGAGCTCGCCCACGGCGCCGGCCTCACCGACGCCGAGTTCGAGCCCTACGGGCGCGACAAGGCGAAGGTGACGCTCGATCCCTCGCGCCCCCAGAAGGGCCGCCTCATTCTCGTCACCGCCACCTCGGGGATGCCCGCGGGGTCGGGGAAGACCACCACGTCGATCGCACTCGCGCAGGGCTTGAAGAAGATCGGCAAGAACGCCGTCCTCGCCCTTCGCGAACCCTCGCTCGGTCCCGTCTTCGGGATGAAGGGCGGCGCGGCCGGCGGCGGCTACAGCCAGGTCCTCCCGATGGAGGCGATCAACCTCCACTTCACGGGCGACCTTCACGCGATCACCGCGGCGAACAATCTCCTCGCCGCCCTGCTCGACAACGCCCGCCACCAGGGTCAGGTGGACCTCAAGGAAATCTACTGGCGCCGCGTCCTCGACGTGAACGACCGGATGCTGCGCAACATCGTCTCGGGCCTCGGCGGTCCGGCGAACGGTCTCCCGACGGAAGCGGGCTTCGACATCACGGCCGCCTCCGAACTCATGGCGATCCTCTGCCTCGCCACCGACATGGAAGACCTCCGCGCCCGCCTCGACCGCATCGTCCTCGGCATCCGCCGCGACGGCACGGCCTACACCTGCAAGGAATTGGGCGCCACGGGCGCGCTCCTCGCGCTCCTCTTCGACGCGATGAAGCCCAACCTCGTGCAGTCGATCGAGGGGAACCTCGCCTTCGTGCACGGCGGGCCGTTTGCGAACATCGCCCACGGCTGCAACTCGGTGGCGGCGACGCGCGCGGCGCTCACGCTCGGCGACTACGCGATCACGGAAGCGGGCTTCGGCTCGGACTTGGGCGCCGAGAAGTTCCTCAACATCAAGTGCCGTGCGGCCGGCTTCCAGCCCGCCGCGATCGTGCTCGTCACCTCCACCAAGGCCCTCAAGTGGCACGGCGGCGTGCCGCTCCCCGAAATCGGGAAGCCCAACGTGGAGGCGCTCAAGAAGGGCCTCTGCAATCTGGACGCGCACGTCGAGAACCTGCGCCGCTTCGGCCCCAACGTCGTCGTCTCGCTCAACCACTTCCACACCGACACCGACGAAGAGCTCGAGATCATCCGCGCGCGCTGCGCTGAGCTGGGCGTGCGCTTCGCGGTCTGCGACGGCTTTGCGAAGGGCGGCGAAGGCGCGACCGAACTCGCCCGTGCCGTGGTTGAGGCCGCGGCCGATCCGAAGCCCTTGACCCACACGTACGAACCCGACGCCACGATCGAAGAGAAGATCGGCGCCATCGTGACGAAGGTCTACGGCGCGGGAGGCTTCACGCTCTCGGACGCCGCGAAGAAGGACCTGAAGCGCCTCCAGGATCTCGGCTGCGACCGCCTCCCCGTCTGCATCGCGAAGACCCCGTTCTCGCTCACCGCGGACCCGAAGGCGCTGGGCTCCCCGAAGGGCTTCGACGTGCCCGTGCAGCGCCTGGTTCTGAACGCCGGCGCCGGCTTCGTCGTCGTGACGACGGGCGCCATCATGCGCATGCCGGGCCTCCCGAAGGCCCCGGCCGCCATGCAGATCGACGTGAAGGACGGCCGCATCACCGGCCTCGCGTAATCGATGTGATTCTGCGGCCGGGTCCCCCGGCCGCAGGCTGCAAAAGCTGCAGGCACAACAAAACCCCGTAGGGCGAGCAAACCCTGCGGGGTTTCGTTTTTGCTTGAGGAGCAAACGGAACGGGCCCGCGCCGACCAAAGCGCGGGCCCTCCGATTCTTTGCAAACGTCGTCGCGGAAAAGGAGGAAACCGTGACGTCGTTTCCAGGAGGCGAAGATGCGGTTGACTCAAGCGATGCGACCAAACATCTCGTCAACCTTTCTTCCACACGGTGCGTGAGGACCGGGGAGGTTCTCAGGGGCGCCGTGTCGGCGATCTGCGGGCAGACGGTCGGAGACCGAAGGATCCGGAGCGGGGACCAGCCGCAGCGGACGGCAGACCTGCCTTGCAACCACAAAAAGGAGAAAACACATGAATCGTGTTTGCCATGTACCGGATCACCACCCGTTCCCACACGGGAGGCTGCCGTCCGGAGGCGCATGGCACGCCTTCCGGTGTCCGGCAATCTCGAACGGAAGAAATTCTTCCTTTCGTGTCCACCGAACATGCTTCGCAGTATATCAACGTAAACCCTTGAGCGCCCATACGCATCCCCAATTTTCATCAGGGATGATTGTTACTGTTTGTAAATACTATCCGGCCCGCAAACGAGGGTTTTCCCGCAAGACATCCGGCGTTCGGGTTAACCCGTGAACGGGATCCTCCTTTTTCGCGTCTTTGACGAAGGTTTGAGCGTTCGCCTTCCGAAGATCTCCCCAACAACAAGGAATGTCGCGAAACCGTCTTTCGGCCACGAGAACGTGACGAAAAACCGACATGACCGGGTCTGGGGCGTCCACTTTCGTCTTCACGCGGAGAGAACCCTGTTTTCCGGAACCGGCGTTCGCTCAAAACTACCACTTTGGGATAGCTTGCGCACTCCTCCAAAAAGGCGTAGGCGGATTCCTCCTTCCGGCGGAACCCTCTGTTGCGCGTTTCCCAACGGAAAAAGATCACCCCCGCGCGGATACCTCCGAGGGAACCCATACGCACTTCCGGCACCGTCCGCCTCGTCCCCCGCCGCGCCCGAGGCCGGCCCCATCGAGGACGCCCGAAGCCGGGGCGGATGAGGGACCGGCGGTCGGCCGATGCGGGGCTCAGGCGGACCCTGAAGGCGGACGGCCGCGGGAGCGCGGCACATCCGTGAAGGCGACCGACGCGCGCCCGGGGACGCCGCGCCCACATTCCAAGAGACGCTTCCGCGTCCCGGCAGGCGCGGTCACGCGGCCTTCGGGATCGCTACCGGAGTAGCGGGGAGCCGGGCGGCGGGATCGTCCGGCCCGCGGGCGCGTACTTCAATCCGCGCCCGTGTGCGGCCCGTCCGACCCCGACAAGCACGTCGGGTGCCGCAGGCACGCCCCGCTTCGGCGCCGCTCATCGGAAGCCCGGACCGGACGCGCCCCGACGCCGCCGCGCCGACGCTTCCCATCCACCCGGACCTCACCCCGGATCCTTCCCGACACTTTCCCCGGCACGTCCCCGACGCGCCGCCCGCGCGTCGCCCAGGATGTCCTCAAGCATCCTTCAACACGTCCCCGCCGACCGTCCGGCCCCCGTCCGGGATCAAAACTCCGGCCTCGAAATGCGCTTTTCCTCCGGGGCGACGCACGCCGAAAAAGCGTCGCCCCACCCGCTTTTCACTTCCCGTTTGCGCACAAAGTGCACGCATGCAACAACTCCGGTTCTCCGGCGCGGGGCGATTTTCTGCCTTCGGACAACCCTTTTTCCATATGCCGAATTTCGATGAATACCCAATGTAAATAGCCCGCCTTTCAAAATTTTCCATCCGCGACACCGATTAAAATACAGGTGAGGAAGGAGGGTCCGGTTGAGACCCGCTCCCCGCAGGCGGCACCCGATCGGGAAGCCTGAAGACGCGCCGGACGGTGGTCGGTCCGGCAGCACCATCGACATCCCGAACACATCGGACCCCACCTACGGGAGGCGCCTCTCCCGACCTTTCCGCTCCGGAGGACCGTCCGGAGCCGACACGATCCTTCCGTGAGAGCCACGAACAGCAACTTCAGGGAGGAGAGAACCATGAGTGAACAGCAAAGCACCAGACTCATGAAGTGCGCGTCGCGGCGTGAGGAATGCCGCTACGGAACGTCGCTCACGTTCACGCCCGTCGAAGGCGCCCTGCCCGAGTATGAGCCCGGACAGTACGTCCTGATCAAAACGGGCGCCGGGGAACCCTTCCGGCCCTATGTGATTTCGCAGGGTCCGGGCGAAGCGTTCCTGCGCGTGACGGTCGTCCCGAGCGCCGAAGGGAAGCTCCCGAAACTCGCGTCGCTGCGTGTGGGCGAAGAGGTCGAGATGACCGGACCCGAAGGCGACTTCACGCCGGACATCCAGGCCGAGCATCCGCTCGTCCTTCTGGGCGGCCTCGCCGGGATCGCGCCGATCGTCGCGATTCTGGAGACCCTCGCCGTCGAGAACCCGCTCCGGAAGACCCACGTCCTCTACGAAACCGCGTCGAGCGAAACGTTCGCGCTTCGGAGCGCGATGGAACTCGCCCTCAAAGGCATGCCCAACGCTGCGGGCGCCGTCTTCTTCACGGCGCCGCTCGGCACCGACCGCCAGGGCGAGGCCTTCGACGCCGAAGGCGAAATCGAACCCGACCGTCTCCGCTTCTTCTGCCAGGATCCGGACGCGGACTTCTACATCGCGGGCCCTGAGGGCCTGATCGCCAGACTCCGGAGTGCGCTCCTCAGCCTCGGCGTGATCGCCGCCCGCATTCACGTTCTGCCGCTCGGGTAAAGGACCCCGCGGGCGGATTTGAGGCCGCCCACCTGCAGAATTTCACCAACCGCCGGAGGTCGAACCCTACAACACCGGCCTCCGGCCGCTCGAAAAGAGCGAATTTTGAACGTGTGCCGCAAGCCCGGCGGTACCCGCCGAACGTATCTCAAATTCGATTACGTTTTGGCAGTATCTAGCCAATGGCTTCGGATTTTGGCAAAATTGAGATCACACGTTTTCCCAAACCATCAGGTTGGTCCGTTGCAGACCGAAGTTGAGCGGACCGGTCCGTTACCGTGCAAGGAACCCCTAAATGCGTCTCACCCGCTTCACCGACCTGAGTCTTCGGGTCCTGATGTACCTCGCGTACGTCAACCGCAGCCGTCTCGTCACCGTCTCGGAACTCGCAGAGAAGATCGACTGGACGCAGAATCACGTCACCAAGGTCGTGCACCGTCTCGGCCAGGAACGCTGGATCACCACCGTCCGAGGGCGCTTGGGCGGCGTCGCGCTCGACAAGGATCCGTCCGAATACCGTCTGGGCGACCTCGTCCGACGCCTCGAAGGGAACGAATCGCTCTTCGACTGCAATGAACCCGCGTGCCACCTTGAAGGCTGCCAGCTCACGCACTACTACGCGTCCGCGCTCGAAGCCTTCTACGAGGAACTGAACAAGATCACGCTCGCCGACGCCGTCGACAACGCGAAGCTCCGCGCCACGTACGCGAAGATCGACCGCCGCTTCCGCGGCCTCGACGTCCGTCCGGTGCCGAAACCCGTGGTCCCGGTGATCAGCCTCATCCGGCGCAAGAAGCGCCCCGACGACGAGGAGTACTGACCTCGACCCGGCGTCCTGACGACGCCCCGGGACCGAAGAGCGGCTGAGGGCTGACGTAAGCCCCGATTTCCACACCGCCCCTCGGGTCCCAAGAAGAACGAAGGCGCTCCGATCCGGACCGCCTCTTCTTTTCTTCTTATTGTCTTCACCGCCGCCCGAGCGACCCCGCCGCGCCGGGCGTTTTCTTCATCCGGAGGGGAGCCTCACCGCCGGATGAACCACTCCACCGGAACGCCGAAGTATTCGGAGAGCTTCTTCGCGGCTTCGGCCGTGAAGGGCCGCACGCCCGACTCCATGTCGGAGATGCGGGACTGGGTGGTGCCGGCCAACCTCGCCAACTCGACCTGCGTGAGTCCCGCGTCTTTCCTCAGCATCTTCAACGTGATCCCGGGCGGCTCCTCCGGCACCGCGCCCTTCGCGGGCGCCGATTCCAGAAGCGCCACCAACGCCTGCAGGTGCGCCTCGACCAGGTCCGCACGCTGGGCTTCAAGCGGCGGGAGCTTCAGCGTGAAGAGCACTCCCCCGTCGGGTTCTTGGCGTCGTTCGAGCATGTTTCTGCGTGCGCAATCAGGGCTGGGTTGGGTAAAGATGCGGCCGCCTTCAATCTCATGCCGGGGCCTCGGGCTTGATGTTACCGCAGCGCCGACCCGTCGGGCGCGGTCTATACTCGACACTCCACCGCCGGAATTCCCTCCGGCCGGTCGAATACGCCCAAGCCCAAACCGAACGCAAGCCATCCAACCCCAAAGGACCGCCCATGGACGACGTGAAACGCCTCTTCCGCGAATGGCGCGTGGATCTCGAAGAGCGCTTCGAAGCGCTCAACGCCCGCATCGAAGCCCGGTTCGAACGCCGCGACCCGAACGAAATCTTCCGCGCGCTCCCCGCGCCCTCGGACGCGCTCTCGGTCCCGATGAAGGCCGTGATGGCGTCGCGCCATTCGGAGAGGAGCTTCTCGAACGAGCCCCTTCCCGACCCGGTCTTGGCAGACATCCTTTGGGCGGCGGACGGCGTGCGCGACATTGAAGACGCGCAGAAGCGCACCAAGGGCCGCGTCGGGCGCGAGTACGACGGCGGGCGCACGACGCCGACGTCGTTCGACTGGCGCGAAACCGAAATCTATGTCTTGAAGGCAAACGGCATCTGGCGCTGGGTTCCCGAACGCCGGGGGCTGCTCTTCTGCGCGTTGACCGACATCCGGCACCTGGCCGCCTACATGCAGCCCGCGATGACGCTCCCGCCCGTGCAGCTGGTCTACGTCTCGAACCTTGCGAAGACGAGGACGCGCGTTTCCGAAATCGCCGAGCAGCTCATGATGAAGTTCGACGGCGAGGTCTGGAACGATGAGGCGATCGAGGAGCTCCGGATCCGAAACACGCACCTCAACGTCGGCGTCAAATTGGAGGCCGTCTCGCTCGCCGCGGAGGCGCTGGGGCTTGCGTCCGTCGCGCGGACGCTCTTTCCCACGAAGAAGCTCGAAGAGGCCCTCCACCTCGGCCCCGACGAACACGTCACCGCCGTGCAGAGCGTCGGCTACAAGGCGAAGTCCTTCTTGGACCACATCCGCTAAGTTGTATACTCAGGACCCGTATGGCCGCAAACCTCTGCGGCCCGTCGGTTGTGAGCGACCGGCGTCGGCTCCCCGCCCCATTTTCCCAACCTCTCCGCCCGTCACGATGAACCAGAACAAGGTCAGCGACTTCACCCTGGAAGAACTCCAATTTCTCGTGACGCTCACGGAAACGCACAGCCTCACGCTCGCGGCGGAGCGGCATCACTTGAGCATGGGCTCCGCATCCCGCCGGCTCACGAAGTTGCGTGAATTCTTCGAAGACCAGCTCTTCGTGCGCGCGGGGCTCTCCATGCTCCCGACACAGCGCATGCGTGAGATCGAAGGGGACGTGAAGGAGGTGCTCCGCACGATGGAGGTGCTCCTGCACCGGAACGTCTTCGAACTCGCCAAGACCGAGCGCCCCGTGCGGATCCTCTCCGCCGACAACGGGGTCGCCACGCTTTTGGCGGAATGCTTCGAGCCCTTCTACGAACAGGTCCCGAAGTCGCAGCTCATCATCGAACAGGTCGGGCCCGACATCTTCGACCGCCTGCGCGACAACTCCGCCGACCTCGCTCTCTACCCGATCTCGAACGTCCCGAAGGACTTCCACGTGACGGAGCTCTACAAGACCCGCCGCGGGATCCTCGTGCGCGAAGGGCATCCCCTCATCGAGCGCTACGAAAAGCGCGGCCGCATCACGATGCAGGACCTCTCCGCCTACCGCCAGATCCGCACGACCTTCCCGGGCGCGCCCGAGTGGGCGGGCCCGCAGTCGAGAACCGCGACGACGATGCAGGAAGTGGCCCTCGAGATGCCCTTCTTTCTCGCCGTGCCGATGGTCTTGGCGAAGACGGACTTCACCTACACGGCGCCCGTCATCACGCTCATGCAGGCGGTGCGCCAGAGCGGCGTGTCGCTCCGGATGCTCCCCGCACCCGTCGAGCTCGCCACCTTCTCGCCCTGCCTCATCTGGCACCACTGCACCCACACGGACCCGTTTCTGCAGTGGGTGCGCGGGCTCATCTCCGCGAGCGCCTTGAAGAGCGCGAAGGCCTTCGGGGTGCTCGAGGACTGACGACAACCGGCAACCGGCTCAGGCCTCCCCGCCCGTTGAAGACGGATACCAAATCGGCGCCCGCAGGGGTGCCGATTTTCTTTCGAAAGGGCTAAGCTTGAAGTAAAGCTGAGGCTTCCCCGGAACGCATCGGAACGTCCCGGCACACCACCCCATGTCGCAACCGCCCCAAAAGAAAGGAGGCCGCCATGACCGCCACGAAGACCACACGCATGTCCCCGATGCGGAAGCACCGGGCGCTCGCAGGCCTCGCCGTCCTGCTTCTTGCGGCCGGTCTCACCGGCTGCGCCACCTACGTTGAAGTGAATTCCGATCCTGAGGGCGCGCTCATCACCGACCGGGCGGGGCGCTCGCACGGCACCGCGCCGGTCTCGATCGAATACGACCGCGACGCGCTCGAAGCCGCCGGGGGCGAAATCCCCGGGCTCATCGCGACGTGGCCCTCCGGCGCGCGCGCCGAGACGCCGGTGCCCCTCATCGTCACGGACCTTCAGTACGGGATGACCGTCACGCTCGAGCGCCCGAAGGACGCGCCCGGTCTTGAGGAAGACCTCAGGAACGCCGTCAAGCACGCGTCCGAGCGGGCCCGCGCCGCTGAGGCCGAACGCGACCGCATGGAGCTCTACCTCGACCACGGCTGGGGCTGGGGACCCGGTTGGGGCCCGGGTTGGGGGCTCGGTTGGGGTTGGCACTTCGCGCCGTGAGTCTTTTGAATCCTGAATCCTGAATCGGGATTCAACCGGGGGGCCATTCAACCCGGCCAAGACGTCGGCCCGGAAGCCGATGGGGCCGATGGTTCTCCATACGACAATGCCCGGCAGGCACTGCGCCTCCGGGCATTTCGTTCGGCCGTGAGCGGCCTGGTTACTTTATCACGCCGCAGGCCATGCGGGCGCCGCCGCCACCCAAGGCAGCCGGATGGTCGTGGTGGTTGTCGCCACCCACGTGAACCATGATGGAGTGGTTGCGGAGTTCCTCGATCGACTTGATCTTGGGCGCCAAGACGGGCTGCGTGGCCGTGCCGTCCTCGGCGACGTAGAGGGCCGGGAGGTCGCCCTTGTGACCGTTGTCGGCCCAGGGGAAGGAGTGCGTCCCGGTGTTTTCCGGATCCCAGTGGCCGCCCGCCTTCATGCCGAGGCCCTTCTCCGTCGGACCGCAGTCCGGATTCACGTGCACGTGGAAGCCGTGAACGCCGGGGGCGAGGCCGTTGAGCTGCGGGTAGAAGACGACGCCGTAGGGCGAATTCACGGCGACGATGCGGCCGGCGGGCTGGTCGCCCTTTTCACCGAGGAGGTTCATTTCAATGACGACCTTCTGGCTCTCGGCCATCGGATCGTAGAGCTTGACGGCGTCCTTCTCGGCGGCGACGGCCACGGAAAGCGCGAGCGCGGCAAAGGTCTTCATGGTGAGTCTCCTTGTGGAAAGTTGAGAACCAAAACCTGATGGGTCGATTCTGCGGGGTCCCTTTCTTCGCCGTCAATCCGCCGGAACTCCCCAAAAGGGACTATCCTTCTATAGCGAATTCGGGGTAAGTACCAACCAACTTCGCCCGCAGGACGGCTGTTTGCGTTCATCTATCGACGGCACCCGCGCGATAGCGTCTCTGCAAGGAAATGTGTCGGTCCGGCGTCAAAGAGAGGAAACCGACCTTTTCGCGGGGTTGAATCCTTGCGCGCGTAGGAAGAAACTCATGAGGCATACCGCATCCGCGGGAAGCCGTTTCGGTGAGTTTTTCCGTAAAAGCCCCTAGAATTCACCCTTTCGGCCGCACCGGCGGCTACGGATAATCGGCCTGATCAGAGATGCTCAGGCCCTCTTCCGCCCTCCCTCAACTTCAGGATTCATCGATGTCTCGACCGTCCGCCCGCCCAGTGTTCGGGGTGTCATGCGCCGTGCTGCTTGCGCTCTCCTCTGCGCCTGCCGGGGCCGCTCCGACCGCTCAGCCCGCCCCCGCGACCGCCAACGCCGCCGAGGCGCCCGTCGTCCGCGGGGCGATGAGCTTTGCCGATGCGCTGGAGCTGCGCCGCAGCCGCTCGGATCTTCTGCGCGCGCACGACGCCGAAGTCGCGCACGCGCAGCACCAGTCGGACGCCGCGAAGTTCCTGGGCGGCCCCAAGGTCGACATCGCCGCGATGCAGGTCGAGGGGACGAAGACCGTCGAACTCGGCCTTGACACCCCGAACATCACGCTCCCGGTCGGGATCGGCGGGAAGCTGACCCCGATCACCATCCCTGCGATGAACCTCAACTTCTCGGAAAAGATCGACATCGGCGGCCCCCGCGCGATGCTGAACTTCAATTGGCCCCTCTACACGGGCGGGGCCGTCTCCGCGAAGCAGGAGGCGCTCCGCAGGAAGGTGGACGAAACCGCCTACGCCCGCGACGCCGAGCGCGAGAAGATCGACGCCGGGCTCGCGATGGCCTACTGGGGCGTGCAGCTGGCGCGTGAGGTCGAGCGCCTCCACGCCGGAATGCTCGCCGACGAAGAGGCCGAAGTGAAGCGCGCGCAGGCCTTTGAAGCGAAGGGGGTCATTTCGAAACTCGAGCGCATGTCGATCGAGGTCTCCCGCGACGCCGCGAAGCGCGCGTGGATTTCCGCGCAGACCGAACGCGAAGCCGCGGAGACGCAGCTCCGAAACGCGCTCCGCGAAGACGCCCTGCCTGAGCTCTCCACGCCGCTCTTCATTCTGGAGGGCGACTTGGGCACCTTGGACGACTGGACCGCCCGCGCGATGCGCGCGAGCCCGGTCCTGGCGCAGATCGACGCCCAGACCGCGCAGGCCGAAGCGGGCGTCCAAGGCGCGAAGAGCCTCTACCACCCGAAGATCTTCGCCTTCGGGACGAAGAACCTCGTCAAGCACTACCTGACGCTCCCCGAACCCGACTGGATCGCCGGGATCGGCGTGACGTTCACGCTCTGGAGCAATCAGGACAGAGCGTCCTCGGTCGCCGCCGCGACGAGCGTCGTCGACAAGGCGCGCGCCGCGAGGAACGAAGCCCGGACGGAAATCCGCACCGCCGTCGAAACGGCGTTCCTGCGCGTCAACGACGCGCGCGAATCCTACCGCCTCACCGCCGGGACGCTCGCGCTCGCCAAAGAAAACCTGCGGCTTCGCCGCGCGGGGTTCGCGGAGGGCTTGTCCACCGCCATTGATCTTTCGAACGCCCGCACCCAACTCACCGCCGCCCAAATCGCATTGAGAGCGGCGGCCTACAAATTCGTCGCCGCCTGGGCGACCCTTCACGCCGTGTCGGGTGAAATGCCCCGATTCCTCGAGTCGCTCAACCGCAGCGACCTCGTCGCCGTCCCGTCTTCCACCGGAGTCTCCCTCAAATGACCGCCCAACCTCAGAAGAAATCCACCGCCGCGACCCTCCTGGGCGCATTGATCTTGGCGGGCGCCGTCGGCTTCATCGGTTGGGGCGTCTGGCGCGCCACGCTCCCGCAGCCCGTTCCCGTGCAGGGGATGGTCGACGCGACGACGATTTCCGTCTCCGCCAAGATCCCCGGCCGCATCGAATCCGTCCTTGTGAAGGAAGGCGACCGGATCGAAGCCGGCACCCCCGTCGCGAAGATCGCGATCCCCGAACTCGAAGCGAAGCTCGCGCAGGTCGAAGCCGTCGCCCGCGCCGCGGGCGCGAAGGCGAGCCTCGCCGACGAAGGCGCGCGCTCGGAGGAAATCCGCGCGGCCAAAGCCCAGAAGGCCCGCGCTGACGCCGCGCTCGCCTTGGCCCAGCGCTCCTGGGAGCGCGTCGACGCGCTCTTCAAGGAGGGGCTCGTCTCGGCCCAGCGCCACGACGAAGTCCGCGCCCAGCGCGACGGCGCCCGCGAAGCGGTGCGCGCCGCGGCGGCGCAGGTCGAAGCCCTCGAAACGGGGCTCCGCGCCCAGGAAAAGGATGCGGCGCACGCGCTTCTCGCGCAGGCTGAGGGAGGCGTCTCCGAAGTGAGGAGCATGGCCGAGGAAGCGTTCGTGAAGACGCCGCTTTCGGGCGAAGTCTCGAAGATCATCATCGATCCGGGCGAAATCGCCCCGGCCGGGTTCCCCCTCGTGCAGGTGACCGACCTCACCGACGTCTGGATGAGCTTCAACCTCCGCGAAGACGACCTCCCGGGCGTCGCGCCCGGCACCCGCTGGCAGGTCGAAGTCCCCGCGCTCGGGAAGACGGTTGAGGTCGAGGTCTACTGGGTGAGCGCCCGCGGCGACTACGCCGTCTGGCGCGCCACGCGTCAGAATTCCGGCTACGACCTGCGCACCTTCGAAGTGCGCGCCCGTCCGGTGACGCCGGTCGAGGGCCTTCGCCCCGGCATGAGCGCGATTCTCCCGAAGGGGCTCTGATCATCCGGTCCTCTTTCGCCAGAGAGCAGAGATTTCTCATGACCACCGGCTTCTTCTCCGACATCTGGAGCGCCGCGCGCCATGAAGTGCGCGCGATGCGCCGCGACCCCGGCCTGCTGTTGGCCGGCTTCGTCGTGCCGCTCTTCTGGTGCCTGGTGTTGGCGTTCACCTTCGGGACCGGCCTCATGCGGGGGCTCCCCGTCGCGTGGGTCGACCTCGACCACTCGGCGGCGTCCCGCCAGGCGGCGCGCCAGATCGACGCGGCGCCCACGATGGCCTTGACCGCCTACGAGACCCCCGCGGCCGCCGAAGAGGCGTTGCGCGAAGGCCGGGTCTTCGCGGTGATCACCGTCCCGGAAGACTGGGAAAAGGCGCAGCGGCTCGGGCTCTCCGGCCCGGGCGGCGCGGTTTCCGCCGCCTTCAACCGCACCTACTATCCCGTGTCGACCATGCTCGAGGCCGATCTGAAGCTGGCCCTCGCCGACGCCACGATTCAGGTCGGGGCCGAAAAGCGCACGGCGGCCGCCGGGGGCGGGCCGCTTTCCGCCAACGGCGGGATGCTCCGCGCGCTGCTCCCCGAAACCTACTTCCTCGGGAACGCCGCCTTCAATTTCTCGGCCTATCTTCTCGCGCCCCTTCTTCCCGGCGTGATGGCGCTGGGCGCGGTGCTCGCATTCGCATCCGCGCTCGTTCGCGACTGGCGCGCGGGCACGGTGCGGGCCTGGGTGGCCGCGGCGGGCGGCAGCCCCTTCGCCGCGATTTTGGGGAAGCTTCTCCCCTGGTTCGCGCTCTACGCTTTGGGGCACGCCCTTTGGGTCGCAGGCTTTGCCGGGTGGGCCGGATGGGCGCCCGCCGCGGCGGGCTGGGCCTCGGTCGGGTGGTGGCTTCTCGCAGGCTGGCTTCTCATGCTCGCGATGGCGGGGATGGCGCTTTTGATCACCTCCACGTCGCTCACGTGGGTGCTCGCGGTCACGACCGTCTCCGCACTCACCGCGCCCGCCTTCCCCTTCA
>NZ_JH604885.1 GCF_000250875.1 Sutterella parvirubra YIT 11816
TCGAACCTCTTCCGTGAAGAGGTTCCTAAAGTAGAAGGCAAGGAGGAAACCATAAAAAGTTCATTGTTTCGCTTGCTGTTTTGTTCGTCTCGTCTGCGGTAATGGCGTTGGGTCTCGGCGGGCCTAAGCGCAATGTGAATGACACATCGAAGATGTCGGGATTGCATTCCTTGCACCATGCAACGAACTCTTCAATGCCCGCGCGGTCAGTATGGAAGTCGCGAGATTCCTGGTACTCCCGGTGATTGTCGTCTTGCCTCTGGAAGCAACACACAAGGAGGCCCAGATGCACGTCGATGCCGATTGCGGAGCGGTAGCGGGCGCGGACAGTGATTTCGGGAGCACTGACCTCAGCTAGCGCGGATCGCAGTGGTTTTGGCTTAGACTTGCTCATAGCCCCTCCTGTAACTGGGTGGGGTTTGGCGAGCCCTCGGCATACGGGTGATGTTGGAGAAACAGCAGACACAGCTTCCGCTCGGAAGATGCGCTCATTTTTCCATACGCCTAGTTCTCTCAATGAGAGACAGAGCAATATAGGGTGCGAAAGATCGGCTGCAATTTTGCATCGGTAACCGCGATGCGGTGCGGTGCCAAAAAAACGTACGCAGACTGGTCGCGTGCCGAGGGCTCCCACCTCTTTCATGATAGAGGGTGGCGAGCCTTCATGACGCCATCACGATTTTGCCTTCAACCGTGGAAGTTGTGGGTACCGACCCCCGCTTCAAACCGATTCCGCCCGCTTGGGCGGACGTGCCTCAAGGCTTTTCCGTCTTCCCGGACCACCAGGACGGACGCGATCTTTACGTCTATCGCGGACGCATCGGCGGCAACGAATACATCATCTCCCGAATCCGACTCACGACTTTCGACTATGAGAGCGAGTTGGAGCACATCTTCCTTGCCGTCGCGGTGATCCTTCTCATCGCCGTCGCCGCGGCGGGGAGCTTCCTCGCGATCGTCATTCTGAAGCCCGTGAGAGAGCTCACGAACATGATCGAAGACCGCACGAAGTCCCACCGCTACGAGGGGCTCGGCGCCCACGACGCGCACGGGGACGAGGTGGGCCGCTTGGGTGCGGTGGTGGACGGGAGCTTCCGGAGGCTCTACGACGCCCTGGAGCGCGAGCGCGCCTTCGCGGGGGACGTGAGCCACGAACTCGCCACGCCCCTCACGACCGCGCGGATGAGCCTCGAGATGCTCGGGATGTCGCCTTTGAGTCCGCACCAGGAAAAGCACGTCGAGCGCGCCCACCGGGCGCTCCTCGAAATGGATGAGCTGATCACGAGCTTTTTGGCTTTCGCAGGGGACGCCTACGAGGCGGAACTCCAGGCGACCGACACCGTCTCCAAAATCATGGGGCGGATGCGCGAAATCTGGTCGGGACCTGCCAAGGAGAAGGGGCTCTCGTTGAGCTTCGTCACCGAAGCCCGCTGCGAAGGGGCCTTCTCGCCGGTCCTCTTGGGGACGGTCGCGTCCAACATCATCAAGAACGCCGTGCTTCACACGCGCTAGGGCGCCGTCGTCGTGACGGAAACCGCGACGGGCTTCCGGGTGGAGGACACCGGGGGCGGCATTGCGCCCGAGAAGCGCGAGGGGCTCTTCGACGACTTCGGGAAGGGTGAAGGGCGCGTGAATCTCTCGCGCGACGTCGGGCACGGGATCGGGCTTCACCTCGTGCGGCGCTTCGCGGACCGCTGCGGTTGGGGCTTCCGCTTTGAAGACATCCCGACGCCCGAAGGCGCCGTCGCGGGGACGAGGTTCGTCGTGGAACTCGTGCGCGGTGAGACGGGGAGCAAGGAGGCCTGAGCGGGGTCGCGAAAAAGGCGCCCGGGCGTCCCCCCTCAGGGATCCGCCTGGACGCCTTCCGAACGTCGCGCGCGTAGGGTTTCGCGCTCAGCTCTGCGGTTGACCGTTGATGAGGTCTCGGTTGATCAGGTAGTAGAGAAGGCTCGAAACCGCCACCCCGATGAAGAACGAGAAGTTCGAGATCCCGCCCGGAACGAGGAGCGCGCCCACGCTGCACAGCCCCGCCGGGATGAGCGCCGCGACGGCGCGCGGGTTGACGCCCTTTTTGTACCAGTAGCGCCCGTCGGAGGACGTGTTGTAGAGGTCCGGCACGTGCACGATGCGGTGCTTCACGGCGTAGAAGTCGACGATCATGATCCCGTAGATCGGGCCGATGAAGCCGGCCAGAAGGTCGATCGTGTGGTGGATGACTTCGGGCGTGGAGAAGAGGTTCCAGGGGAGGATCAGCACCGAGACGACGGCGGCGATCAGGCCCCCTCGGCGCCAGGTGATCACCTTCGGGAAGACGTTCGAGATGTCGAAGGCGGCCGAAATGAAGTTCGCGACGATGTTGACGCCCACCGTGGCGGTGAGGAGCGTGAAGCCCAAAAGGAGCACGGCCCACTTGTTGTCGAGGTGGCCCATCAAGGCGATCGGGTCGATCAGCATCTGACCGAAGACGGCGGGCGTCCCCGAAATCGTGATGACGGCGATCGAGGAGAAGAAGACGAAGTTGATTGGAAGCCCCCAGAAGTTCCCGCGGCGCATGTCCTTCAAGCTCTTGCAGTAGCGGGAGAAGTCGCCGTAGTGGAGGGTGGGTCCGGCGAAGTAGGAGACGATGAGGGCGGCCCCGAGAATGATGTTCCAAATGACTTCCGGCGGCGTGAGCGTGCGCTCCGAGAGCGAGAAGGAAATGTTCTCCCAACCGGCCTCGGCGATCACGTAGATCATCAGGATCACCATGACGACGTAGACGGCGGGGCCCGCCCAGTCGATGAAGCGGCGGATGACGTCCATGCGCGCGAGAAAGAGCGCCGTCTGCGCGAGCCACATCGCGATGAAGCACCACCAGCCCAAATGCGAGAGCCCGAGGAACTTCACCTCGGCCATGGGCTGAAGTTCGGGGAAGTAGTAGAGCACGACCACGAGCAGCGCCGCGCTCGCAAGGTACGTCTGAATCCCGTACCAGACGACGGCGATGATCCCGCGGATCAAGGCCGGGGTGTTCGACCCGTAGACGCCGTAGGTCATGCGGCTCATGACAGGGAAGGGCACGGCGTAGCGCTGGCTCGGCACGCCGATGATGTTCGCGAGGATCTGAACGATCACGATCCCGAGGATGAGGGAAACGAAGACCTGCCAGCCGGCAAGCCCGAGCGAAAAGAGGGTGCCTGCGAAGACGTAGCCGCCCGCGCTGTGGACGTCCGACATCCAGAAGGCGAAGATGTTGTACCAGTTCCAGGTCTGTTTGGTCGGCAGGAGATCCTCATTGGCGAGCACGCTTTCCGTGTCCACGCCGTGAAGGTGGTCTGTCATCATGGGTCTCCGTATTTTGATTGGTGCATTGCGGATACCCTGATTCTCGGCAATCCCTTTGGGGGACCTTGGGCCTGAGGTGACAACCATGTGTCATTCAACGACATAATTGTACAACACCCGTCGCCCAAAGACGAAAGAGGCCTCCGCGCCCTAGGCGCAGAGGCCATCCTGAGGAAGTAACGGCAGATACTTTCAGCCGTCGCCGGGGTTACTTCGAGAGTTCGATGCGCTTCCCGGCGGCTTCGCCCACGATCCCGTCTTCGAGCGTGTAGACCGTGCGGCCGCGCACGATGGTGCGCGCGATCCGGCAGCCGATCTCACGGCCTTCGTAGGCCGAGAACTTGTTCTTGTAGTAGAGATCTTCGGCCTTCAGAACGTAGCTCTTCTTGGGGTCGATCAGGACGAGGTCGGCGTCGAACCCAAGCGCGATCTCGCCCTTGCCTTTGAGGCGGAAGCGGCGCGCCGCGTTGGTCGCGAGCGCACGGGCGAGCACGACCGGGCTGATGTGGCGCTTCAGAACCGCCTCGTCGAACATCGCGTCGACGCAGTTCTGCGCGCCGCTGATGCCGCCCCAGGCGCGGAAGGCATTGTCCGACGACTTGAGGTCCGGCGTGCAGGGCGAGTGGTCGGAAACGAGCATTTCGATCCCGCCCGAGGCGAGGAGTTCCCAAAGCTCGACCTGGTGACGGCGGTCGCGGATCGGAGGCGAGCACTTCGCCTTCGCGCCGATCGCGTCCAACTCTTCCGTGCAGAGAAGGAAGTAGTGCGGGCACGATTCAAAGCTCGCGTCGACGCCGCGGGCCTGGGCGCGCATCACCTCTTCGATCACTTCGGCGCACGAGCAGTGCGCGATGTGGATGCGGCAGCCGGCGGCCTCCGCGATCATGAGCACGCGGTGCACGGCTTCGACTTCGGTCCAGATGGGGCGCGAGGCGACGTAGTCGGAAAGAAGCGTCTTCCCGGCGGCTTCCGCCGCCTTCCCGAGGCCGTCCGTCACCGTGGCGTTTTCGCAGTGCACGACCACGAGGCCGTCCTTCTCGGCGACGCGTTTGCAGCCCTCGAAGAGTTCGTAGTCGGTGACGTTCTTGAAGTCGCCGGGCTTTCCCGACCCGCAGGTCGCGACGAACGCCTTGAAGGCGGCGACGCCGGCGTCGGCCAAGGGCGCGAGGTCGTCCAGGTTCCAGGGAACGATCCCGCCCATCGGGCTGTAGTCGACCCAGCACTGATTTTCGGCGGCTTTGAGCTTCAATTCGAGCGTCTCGACCGTCGTCGTGGCGGGGATCGTGTTGAGGGGCATCTCGACGAACGAGGTGATGCCGCCCGCGGCCATCGCCTTGGTGCCGGTTTCGTAGCCTTCCCATTCGGTGCGGCCCGGTTCCGAGACGTGCATGTGCGGGTCGACCATGCCGGGCATCACGTAGAGCCCCGCGGCGTCGATGACTTCCTTGGCCGAGGCCGGATCGATCTTGTGGGCGATTTCGGCGATGCGGCCGTCCTTGACGGCGATGTCCACGGTGGCGACTTCGTCGGCGAGGACGACGCGGCCGTTCTTAACGATCAGATCATGCATGTTGGTGACTCCGTCAGAACGCGAGGTCGAAGACCTGCTGGAGATAGAGAGCGCCGCAGCAGACAGCGCCGAGGATGAGCATCAGCGGAGTATAGAAGCGGATCCACTTCATGTAATCGACCTTCGCGATGACGAGCGTGGCGATGAAGAAGCCCGACGTCGGGAAGAAGATGTCGGTGAGCTGGCCGCCCCAGGCGTTCGCCGAGACGATCGCCTGCTGCGACACGTCGAGAAGCGTGCCCAGGGGCGAGAGAATCGGCATCGTCAGAATGGTGAGCGCGGTGGCGCCCGGGATGAGCGCGTTGAAGATCGCCTGTTCCCAGAACATCGCGATGGCGGAGAAGGCGGGCGGCACCGAGGCGAGCATGCCTTCCAGCCAGTAGACGATCGTGTCCGTGATCACGCCCTTGTCCATGACGACCGCGATGGCCGCGGCGACGCCGCAGAGGAGCGCCCCCACCATGAGGTCGCGCATGCCGGCGTTGATGTCGTTGCAGATTTCCTGCGCGCTCTTCCCGGCGATGACGGCGGCGATGATGCCGATCGCGAGGAAGAGACCGCCGATCGCCTGGAACCCGAGGTTCATCGAGAGGATGAGGTAGATGGCGATGGGGAAGAGGACGAGGCAGGAGATGCCGGCCCAGACCTGGCGCTGCGTGAAGACCATTTCTTCGCCGCCCGTCTTCGCGGCTTCCTCTTCGGCGAACTTCGCGCGGAGTTCCTTGTCGGTTTCGTACGTGAGGCTCTTCGTCGGGTCCTTCTTCACGCGTTGGGCGTAGACCATGACGTAGACGATCGAGATGAGGATGACGATCGCGAGGACGACGGCGCGAAGGCCCGAACCCGAGAACATCTCGATCTGCGCGATCTGCTGACCCATGCCGACCGAACCCGGAATCGTGAGGCCGAAGGTGAAGCCCATGCAGGGCCCGAGGAGCGCGACGGCGGTCGCGGTCATCCCGTCATAGCCGAGTCTGTAGAAGAGCGGGAGGAATACGGGGAGGTACGCGAGCGAGAGTTCCGGCACGCCGATGAAGGCGGCGAGAAGCGAGAGCACGAGCATCAGGATCGGGGCGACGAGGAATTCCGAGGAACCCACCGCCTTCGAGAGGCGCTGCACGCCGAGGTCGATCAGGCCCGCACGCTTGATGAGGCCCATGCAGGCGCCCACCATGAAGGTGAGGCAGACGATCGCGGCGGCGCGCTCAAACCCGTACGGGATCGCGGTGATGATGTCGAAGAGGCCGGCGGGGTGCTGCTCCACCGCCTTGTACGTCCCGGCGACGACGAGGTTCTGCGTGCCGTGGGCGGTTTCAACGACGGCGCGGTCGTACTGCCCCGCGGGGACGATGTACGTGAGCACCGCCATGAAGAGGATGAAGATGCCGAGGATGATGTAGATGTCGGGCATCTTGAAGCCCTTCTTCTTCGGGGCTTCGGTCGTGGTCTTGTCGTGGGCCATGGTCATGACTCCGGGAATGTGGAAGAGTCGGGCCGGGGGCGCGCCCCGGCCGGTAGAAGCGTCGTTCGGGGGTTCAGTTCACGCCGACAACGGCGGAGAGGAGCGCCATGCGC
>NZ_JH604886.1 GCF_000250875.1 Sutterella parvirubra YIT 11816
TCGAACCTCTTCCGTGAAGAGGTTCCCTAAGTGCGCTTTGGATGCGCCCTGTTTTGGGCTGTTCCAAAACATGGACGCCATTGCAGAGGAGATGAAAAGAACAGGCCAAGACGTTTGCATCATCGAACCCCTAGACCCCGAGTTTGCGGAAATTCTTGAGAGAAGTTTGCCCTCTCTGCCGGATGGGGAGTTCTCTTCCTTGGAAGCCTCTTCTCTTTACGAGGAAGATGCGACGCTCCTCACCGCTGAGGATGAAACCTTGGGAGAACAGGCCCCCAGTTTCGACATGGAACCTTGTGCGGCCTCGGCTTCCAGTGAAGACAAGTCTCCGGGCGCTCATACGGACTACTCCTTTTCCCACTGGTTCGATGGTGAAAGGTCCCCTCTAGAGTGGATCTTGAGAACGATTGAAGAGTGGGCAAGCCGCCCCGAATACCGCCGGACGGACGTGACTTTGCGTGACGCCCTTGATCGTGCGGCCAAAAATAACGGTCAAAAAGACGGACTGCAGGGCGTCCAAATCA
>NZ_JH604887.1:0-9548 GCF_000250875.1 Sutterella parvirubra YIT 11816
CTCAGAAAGGGCCCCGGTGAAGAGGTTCCAAAAACACAATTCTCTCTGTTGGGGGCTACCCTGAAGACAAACAAAATGCCGAAGATTACGCACTTTGGACAAAAATCATTGCTGGCCGCCCCGACGCAAAATTCCATAACTTACCGGAGACACTTCTGGACTACCGAGTGCAAAGAAATCGAAAAGAATACTACAGCATTCAGGAAATCAACGGCGACATTATACGCAAAAACTTTTGGGAAAATTGCAATCTCAACTCCAACCTCTGTTACTTACTTCAACGCTCGCTAAGCAGGAGAAGTGATGTTTCATCAAGCCAACTCGAGAGAGACTTAACAGAATTCCTATTAAGCATCGAGAACAACCCAAAGATCGACGAGCACTTGCTAAAGCATAGACTAAAACTCATTGTTTCAAAATTCCTTCGCCGTAGCAAAAAACTCGAATTCCTGCCTTCCCTAATCCAGTGCCATCTATTCCCTTCAAACTATTTCTCCGGTTCATCCAGAATAAGACGACAGTAATCATAAGCAACGCCACCCGGGTCTACTCTTGATTAGAACAAATAAAACGCCCCTTGACCGCTCACAAACTAAGCCATCTAGCTCAATTTTTTAACCTCTAAATAAAATTGGCTCGCCGACATGACGAGCCAATTTTATTTTTTCTCACCGAATCAAATACCTCAAGGCACCATCTCCTCCACCTCATCCTTCTTGACGACCTTGACGAGATCCTCGCGCTTGACGCCAAGGTAGAGCGCGATGGCCGCCGCGACGAAGACCGAGGAGTAGACGCCGAGCAGGATGCCGATCGTGAGCGCCAACGAGAAGTAGTGGAGTGCAGGGCCCCCGAAGAAGAACATCGAGAGCGTCATGCAAAGCGTCGACGTGTGCGTGATCACGGTTCGGGAGATCGTCGCCGTAATGGCCGAGTTGATCACCTCCATCGTGTCGGCGCGGCGCATCTTGCGGAAGTGCTCGCGGACGCGGTCGAAAATGATCACGGATTCGTTTACCGAATAGCCCAGGACGGCCAGAACCGCCGCGAGGACGGGCAACGTGAACTCCCACTGCATCACGGAGAAGATGCCGACCACGATCACCACGTCGTGAAGGTTCGCGATGATCGCGGCCAGGGCGAACTTCCATTCGAACCGGAAGGCGAGGTAGATCATGATCCCGACCACGACCAACGCGAGCGCCGTGCCGCCGTCGCGGGCGAGCTCGTCGCCCACCTGCGGGCCCACGAACTCGGTGCTCTTCAACACCACGCCGGGGTTCGAAGCTTCGAGGACGCGCATCACCTCCGCGGCGACCTCACCCGAGCTCTGGCCTTCCTTGGTCGGGACGCGGACCACGACGTCGCGGGGCGTCCCGAACGTCTGCACGAGCACCTCTTTCGACACCTGGGCGAGGTCGTTTCGGACCTGCTCGGTGTTGGCCGCTTCCGGGAAGTTCACCTCCATCTGCGTGCCGCCCGTGAACTCGATCGAGAACGCGAGGCCGTGCGCGAAGATCCAGTAGACCGCGACGAGGAAGCTCACGAGCGAGATCGAGTTCAGCACATGGCGGTAGTGCATGAACGGGATCGTCTTTTGAATGCGGAACAATTCCATTTTTTATCTACTCCCGATCACTTGAGCACGCGGTGGAGCGGATCGTCCATATTGTCCGGACGCCAAACCTGGCCGATGTGGACCTTGGCGAGCTTCTTCCTGCGGCCGTAGATCAGGTTGATCAACGCACGGGAGACCACCACCGAGGTGAAGATCGAGGTCGCGATGCCGAGGCAGTGCACGACCGCGAACCCGCGCACGGGGCCCGAGCCGAAGATGAGCAGCGCAAGACCCGCCAAAAGGCTCGTGATGTTCGAGTCCAAAATGGTCGCGAACGCACGGTCGTAACCTTCGGAAATCGCCGTCTGCGGCATGCGCCCGATACGGAGCTCTTCGCGCACGCGCTCGTTGATGAGCACGTTCGCGTCGACCGCCATGCCGAGCGTGAGCGCAATGGCCGCGATGCCCGGGAGCGTCAGGGTCGCCTGAAGAAGCGAGAGGATGGCGACCAACATCATCACGTTGCAGATGAGCGAGATGCCGCTCACGATCCCGAAGACCTGGTAGTAGACCGCCATGAAGACCGCGATCACGATGAAGCCGTAGAGCGTCGAGCGGAAGCCCGCTTCGATGTTCGCCTCACCCAAGGACGGGCCGATGAGCCGCTCTTCGACGATTTCCATCGGCGCGGCCAAAGAGCCCGCACGCAGAAGGAGCGCCGTGTCGGTCGCTTCCATCGTCGTCATGTTCCCCGAGATCTGCACGCGGCCGCCGCCGATTTCCTGACGGATCACCGGTGCCGTCACGACTTCGCCCTTGCCCTTTTCAAAGAGCAGGATCGCCATGCGCTTGCCGACGTTCTCTCGAGTCACTTCCTGGAAGATGCGCGCACCGCGGTTGTCGAGTTCGAGGTTGACGGTCGGCTCCTGCGTCTGGCTGTCGAAGCCCGGCTGGGCGTCGTTGAGGTTCTCACCCGTCAGGATGACGCGGCGCTTCACGAGAAGCGCGCGGCCGTCGCGGTCGAGGAACCGTTCGTCGCCGAAGGGAACGTTACCCTGCGCGAGCTGCGCCAAGGCTTCCGGCGAGTCGTCGACCAGGCGGACTTCCAGGGTCGCCGTACGCCCAAGGATGTCCTTCGCCTTCGCAGTGTCCTGCACGCCCGGGAGCTGCACCACGATGCGGTCCGCACCCTGCTGCGCAATCACGGGTTCGGCGACGCCCAACTCGTTGATTCGGTTGTGAAGGGTCGAGATGTTCTGCTTGAGCGCATAGTCCTGGACGTTCTGGATCGCACGTTGCGAGAGCGTCGCGCGGATGATGTAGGGCTCACGCTGCGCTTCGGGGAGCGTCAGCACCAGATCCGGCTGGGTGTTTCGCAGAAGGTCGTTCGCGCGGGCGCGTTCTTCGGCGCTCGTGAAGCGGATCTCGACGTCGTTCCCCACGCGGTTGATCCCGGCGTGGCGGATGCGCTTGTCGCGAAGCTGCGTGCGCAGGTCCGCCGCGGTCGCGTCGGCGCGCTTCGTGATCGCCGCTCGCATGTCGACCTGGAGGAGGAAGTGCACGCCGCCTCGCAGGTCAAGCCCCAGATACATCGGGAGCGCGTTGATCGAGAGGAGCCACTCCGGCGTGTTGGGCACGAGGTTCAAGGCGACGATGTGGCTCGGATCCTTCGGATCGGCATTCAACGCCTTGTCGACCACTTCGCGGGCGCGGAGCTGCTCTTCGGTCTGCGTCGGGTCAAAGCGCACGCGGATCGTATTCTGCTGCGCGCCCTGCTCGAAGAAGACGCCGTTCGGTTTCAGGTTGGCTTCGCCCAGGGCGCGCTCGACGCGCGCCAGCGTGTCTTCGGTCACCTTGACGGTGGCCTTCCCGGGCGTCACCTGCACGGCGGGGGATTCGCCGTAGAAGTTGGGCAGCGTGTAGATCAGGCCGAAGATCAACGCGATGCCGATCAGGACATATTTCCAAAGTGGGTAGCGATTCATCCCAAACTCCAAAACATGCGCCCCTCTTGTGGGGCGCATTTTGCCCGCATCCATGCGGGCAAAAGGCGTTGGAGCCGCGCTCACAACGCCTTTCGGGGTTCATGCGACCCGCCCTGCGGGCGGACTCAGAACTTGACGGCCCCCTTCGGGAGAACCGCCTGCACGGCGGCGCGCTGCATGCGGACCGTCACGGGACGGCCGTCGACGCTCGCCACCTGAAGGAGGATCGCCTGTTCTTCAACGCTTTCGATCCGGCCGGAAAGACCGCCGATCGTGAGGACCTCATCGCCCTTCGCGAGCGCTTCGCACATCTTCATGTGCTCCTTCTGGCGCTTCTGCTGCGGACGGATGAGGAAGAACCAAAAGACGGCGAAGATGACGATCAGGGGCACAACCTGAACAAGGAAGCCTTCCATGCCGCCGGGCGCGGCGGCTTCGCCGGCCGCAAGGGCGTCGTTGACAAAAAACATGTGTACTCCAGTCTTGGGAAGCTTCCGGCGCCGTGATGCGCCGGAGAAATAGGCTGATTATAAAGGTGCTGAACCTCTGCGAACCTTAACGGCGCGGGCTCATTCGACGCCGCGGGCGCGGTCCTCCGCGAAGCGCTTCTTCCAGGCTTCGAACGTGCCGTCTTCAAGCGAGGCACGGATCTCCGCCATCATGTTGAGGTAGAAGTGCAGGTTGTGGATCGTGTTCAAGCGCGCCCCGAGGATTTCGCCCACCTTGTGGAGATGGTGCAGGTACGCGCGGCTGAAGTTGCGGCACGTGTAGCACGAGCACGAAGGATCGAGCGGGCGGAGGTCGTTGCGGTAGCGGCTGTTCTTCAACTTCACGTCGCCGAAGCGCGTGAAGAGCCAGCCGTTTCGGGCATTCCGGGTCGGCATCACGCAGTCGAACATGTCGATCCCGTTCGAGACGCCGTCGACGAGGTCTTCGGGCGTGCCCACGCCCATCAGGTAGCGGGGACGGTCCTCGGGGAGCTTGTGCGCGACTTCGTCGAGAATCCGGAGCATCTCCTCCTTGGGTTCGCCCACGGAGAGGCCGCCCAAGGCGTAGCCGTGAAAACCGATCTCCTTCAAACCCGCCAGGGACTCTTCACGCAGGTGCGTGAACATCCCGCCCTGCACGATCCCGAAGAGCGCGTTGGGGTTTTCAAGCCGATCGAACTCGTCCTTCGAGCGCTTCGCCCAGCGAAGGCTCATGCGCATCGATTTGGCGGCTTCCATCTCCGTCGCGGGACGGTCACCGATCTTGTAGGGCGTGCACTCGTCCAACACCATGACGATGTCGGAATTGAGCGTGCGCTGGATCTGCATCGAGACCTCAGGCGTCAAGAAGAGCTTGTCGCCGTTGATCGGATTCGAGAAGCGGACGCCCTCTTCGGTGATCTTGCGGAGTTCCCCGAGGCTGAAGACCTGGAAGCCCCCCGAGTCCGTGAGGATCGGCTTGCTCCACTGCATGAAGTCGTGAAGCCCCTTGTGGGCGCCGATCACTTCGAGCCCGGGGCGCAGCCACAGGTGGAAGGTGTTCCCGAGAATGATCTGGGAGCCCACTTCGTTCAACTCATAGGGCGCCATCGCCTTCACGGACCCGTAGGTCCCCACCGGCATGAAGATCGGCGTCTCGACGACGCCGTGATTGAGCGTCAGCGTGCCGCGGCGCGCGCGGCCGCAGGTCGCCTTGACCTGAAAGGAAAAAGCCATCTCGTGTCTCCTCAGAGGGTGGGGTCGGTGGGAACGCGCGGATCGCGTTCGATCCAACAGGCGTCGCCGTAGCTGAAGAAGCGGTAGCGCTCCGCGACCGCGTGCGCATAAGCCGAGAGCATGCGGTTGCGTCCCGCGAGAGCCGACACCAGCATCACCAGCGTCGACTTCGGGAGGTGGAAGTTCGTGATGAGCGCGTCGACGATTTTGAAGTCGTACCCAGGCGTGATGAAGAGCGCGGTGTCCCGCGCGCCCGGCACAACGTGCCCGGCGCGATCCGCGGCGCTCTCCAGCGTGCGAAGCGACGTCGTCCCAACCGCGACGACGCGGCGGCCTTCGGCCTTCGCGGCGTTGATGCGCGCGGCCGTCGCCTCCGACATCTCGTACCACTCGGAGTGCATGTGATGCTCCGACAGGTTTTCGACGCGCACGGGTTGGAACGTCCCGGCGCCGACGTGAAGCGTCACGTAGTCGACGTCGACGCCCTTCGCGCGAAGGCGCGCGAGGAGCTCTTCCGTAAAGTGCAGACCCGCCGTCGGCGCCGCCACGGCACCGGGGTGCTCCGCATAGACCGTCTGGTAGCGGCCTTCGTCCGCGGCGTCCGCCGCGTGCGTGATGTAGGGAGGAAGCGGCACGCGGCCGAATTCGGAGAGCACGTCCAGAACGGGACGCTCGAATTCGAGCTCGAAGAACTGTTCCTGACGCCCCGTGACGACGACGCGCTCGCGCGCGTCGCCCGCTTCGAAGTAGACCGCGGTGCCGGGCTTCGGCGACTTGCTCGCGCGGATCATGGCAATCGCGGTGCGCTCGCCCGTGACGCGCTCAATGAGCGCTTCGACGGCGCCCGACGTTTCCTTGTGTCCCAAAAGGCGAGCCTTGATCACCTTGGTGTTGTTGGCGATGAGGAGGTCGCCCGGACGAAGGAGTTCTTCAACGTCGGTGAAGTGACCGTCGACGAGGGTCTCCGGCGTGATGCGCAGAAGGCGCGAAGCGCTCCGCTCCGCGAGGGGATACTGTGCGATGAGCTCTTCGGGGAGCTCGAAATCAAAGTCGGAAAGATGTTGTTCCCGCATGGCTTGACCGGCCAAGAGTGAATGAGGAAGCGGCATTCTACCCGCATTGGCGGAGGATGCCTCCCGCCGCGGGCGACTTTTGCCGTCGCCGTCTCTTTCAGGCTCTCTCTGAAGAGTCTCAGCCGCCCGCCACGGTCATCTTGGGAAGAAGCAGGCTCCCCGTCCGGCGGGCCCCCTCCGGGTGCTCGTCCGCGCCGACCGCCTCGACGGAAGCCATCATGTCGAGAAGATTCCCCGCCAACGTCACCCCGGCGACGGGGTACGCCAAACGGCCGTTCTCCACCCAAAAGCCCGAAGCGCCCCGCGAATAGTCGCCCGTCACGGGATTGACCCCGTGCCCGAACACTTCGGTGACGAGAAGTCCCGTCCCCAAACGCGCGAGCATGACGTCGAACGTGTCGGACGCCCGGGTCTCGGCGCTCGTCAACCTCAGGTTGTAGGCGCCGCCCGCATTTCCCGTCGTGCGGCGGCCGAGCCGTCGCGCGCTGTAGGAGGTGAGGAAGGCGCCCGCGAGGCGGCCCTCCTCCACCACGAGGCGGCGCGTCCCCGCGCAGCCTTCGTTGTCGAAGAGGCCGGAGCCGATCGAAGCGGGCAGGTACGGATCCTCCTCCACATTCACGTGCCTCGGGAAAATGAGGTTCCCCTCACGACCGAGAAGGCAGGAGGCCTTCCGGTAGAGAGCCCGTCCCGAGAGAAGCTCTTCCAGGATGTCGAGGAGCCCCGTCGCGGTCCGCGCCTCAAAGAGGACGCGGACGTCGCCGTTGGCGAGCGATTGAGCGCCCAGGCGCGCCGCAGCGCGGGCCGCCGCCCTCGCCCCCAAGCGCTCGGGCGAAAGGAGATCCTCGACGCGCCTCGCTTCCGTCCAATCGTCCTCGCGCTCCATGCCGGAAGCGTCCTCCGCGATGGGCGAGAGCGAGAGTTCGTGGCGCGCGTACCGGTAGCCCGCAGAAAAGCCCCAGGAGTTGGCGAGCGTGAAGCCGCCCTCGGACGTCTGAAAGCGTGCGCCTTCGGTCGTGACGATCCGGTGGTCGGCGTCGAACGCCGCCGCTTCCGCACGGCGGGCGAGCTCCACCCCGCCGGCGACGCCGCCCTCAAAGGGGTGCCAAAGATCCAAATCGCGGAAGTCCGTCTGGAGCGTTTCTTCGTCAGGCAACCCCGCCGCCGGATCCGGGGCCGCGCACCGGGCGATCTCAACCGCCGCGCGCACGGTGCGCTCCATGGCGGCTTCCGACAGGTCCGACGTGCTCGCGGCGCCGCGGCGCATGCCTCCCGCCGCGCGGCACCAGACGGAGACCGTCATGACGCGCTCGTCGGTGTATTCGACCGACTCGGTTTCGCCTTCGCGCACCGCGACGGCGAGCCCCCGATCGGCGGAGACTTCCGCCGCAGCCTGATCGGCCCCGAGCGCGCGGGCACGCGCCACCGCCCAACGGGCGGCGGCTTCGGTGTCGGTATCCGTCTTCGGGTCGTTCATCGTTTGGCTCTTCGTCTTCGGCACCGGCGGGGTGCCTTCAAGGGTGAGTGAGGTTTTCGGGCGGGGCTTCGCCCCGAGGGCGTTCGGAGAACGCCGTCATCCGTCGGGAAGGCCCTTCGTCCTGCGGACTTCTCAACGGCGAAAGAGCCTCGGAGCGCCCTTCGGAACCCGTTATCATAAGGGGTCTTCCATTTCCCTTTTCCAAGTTTCAAAGAGAGACCCATGCGTCAGGATCCCCATCAAGATTTTCAGGACGACGATGAAGAGGACGTCTACCGCGGCCCGTCGAAGTCGCAGTTGAAGCGCGAGCAGCTTGAGCTTCAGGCGCTCGGCAAGGAAATGACGGGATTGGGCGACGAACAGGTGAAGCGCATCGGCCTTCCTGAAGACGTCCTTTTTGAGATCAAGGAATTCCGCCGCATGAGGAGCTTCGGCGCGCAGCGCCGTCAGCTTCAACTGATCGGCAAGAAGATGCGCGACATGGACCCGAAGGCCGTGCGCGAAGCGATCGACCGCGCGACGGGCGAGTCCCGTGCGGCCGTGGCGCTTCTGCACCGCTGCGAGACGCTCCGCGACCGGATGATCGCCGACGACGCGGCGCTCACCGCCTTCATCAGCGAGCATCCCGAGGTGGACATTCAGGCGCTTCGCACGCTCGTTCGCGGCGCCCGCCGCGAACGCGACGCGGCGAAGCCCCCGAAGAGCGCGCGCGAACTCTACAAGTTCCTCCACCGCACGCTCGAAGAACCGATTTCGCTCTACGCCGAAGATGAGGACGAGGCCGAAGACCTCGACCGCTGATTCCCCCGCATCCACTGCTTTTTCCGGCACCATCATGAAGCCTCCCCGCAGCGCCGACAACGAACTGATCCTCGGCCTCGTCTCGATTTCCGACCGCGCGAGCCGCGGCGTCTACGACGACGAGGGCATTCCCAACCTGGAAGCGTGGTGCCGCAAGGCGATCACCACGCCGATCAAGGTCCACAAGCGCCTCATCCCCGATGAGCGCTTCGACATTGAAAAGACACTCCGTGAGTTGGTCGACATCATCGGCTGCGACCTCATCCTCACGACGGGCGGAACGGGGCCCGCTCGCCGCGACGTGACGCCGGAGGCGACGCTTGCGGTCGCCACGCGCGAGATGCCGGGCTTCGGCGAACAGATGCGCGCGATCTCGGGGCACTTCGTCCCGACGGCGATCCTCTCGCGCCAGGTCGCAGTCCTTCGCGAAACGCCCGACCATGCCGCGCTCATCATCAACCTGCCCGGCCGTCCCAAGGCGATCGCCGAGACGTTGGAAGGCCTGCGCGACGATGAGGGAAAGACGATCGTCAACGGCATCTTCGCGGCCGTCCCCTACTGCATCGACCTGATCGGCGGCCCCTACATCGAGACGGACGAGTCGGTCGTGAAGACCTTCCGTCCGAAGAACGCCGTGAAGCCCAAGAAAGCGGAAGAGAACCAAGCCAAAGAGGCTGCGTCTGAAACGCCCAAGGCTGAAGTGAAGTCGGAGGAAGTGAAGGCACCCTCCGCCAAACCTGCGGAACCCGTCTCCCCGGCGGAAAAGCCCGCGGCGCCCCGACAGGAAGCGGCTCAGAAGGTTCAGGACGAAAAGCCCGCCTTCGCCCCGAAGGACATCCTCACGGTGATGCCGCGGCGCGCCCAGCGCGGCGCCGACCTCACCGTCGTGTGGCTCCACGGCATGGGGGTCGACAACCGCGACTTCGCGCCCTTCCCGGACTAGCTTTTGGAGTT
>NZ_JH604887.1:9581-14217 GCF_000250875.1 Sutterella parvirubra YIT 11816
TCGCGCCCTTCCCGGACGAGCTTTTGGAGTTCGGCGCGCCCGTCTGCCGCTTCGTCCTCCCGAACGCCCCCGTGCGCGAGATTTCCGCGCATCCGGGCTATCCGCTTCGCGCCTGGTACGACATCAGAAGCGACCGCATCGACGAAAACGAGGACCAGATCGGCATCACCGAGTCCGCCCGCCGCGTCGCGAAGCTGATCGACGAAATCGCCGCTCAAGGCGTTCCTTACGAGCGCATCGTGTTGGGCGGCTTCTCGCAGGGTGCGGCGATTTCGCTTCATGCGGGTCTGCGTCTGCGCCGTCCCTTGGGCGGGATCGTGGCGCTCTCGGGGTACCTCCCCCTTGCGACGCGTCTTTACGGCGAGGCGACCGACGCCGGCCGCCGCACCCCGATCTTCATGGCGCACGGGCTTTTCGACGACGTGGTGTCGCCGCTCGTCGCGGAGCGCGGCGCGTCGCTGCTCTCTGAAGTGAACCGTTCCTTCCTCTGGCGCACCTACGACGTCGACCACGGTCTGGCCCGGGAAGAACTTGCGGACCTTGCGGCCTTCCTGAGGAACGTGGCGGGTTGACGGGGTAGGACTTCGGCCCACGGACGGGCGGCCTTCGGGTCGCCCGTCGTCGTTTTGAGATCTGTCCGGCCGTCAGGGCGGACGACTTCAAAGCAGCATCGGCACGGAGGTGTTTCAGTCTTTCGGACGACGCTCCGGGGTGCAGACAACAAAAAAGGCACCTTTTAAAGTGCCTTTTGATTTGCTCAATTTCTCGCAACAACCTGGTTTTCATCAAATCCTAGGCCATTGGTCCCCGGAGAGAGACTCGAACTCTCACGGTTTTACCCGGCGGATTTTGAATCCGCTGCGTCTACCATTCCGCCATCCGGGGGAGTTTCGAAGTATGCCGCAACCATGGGGCTGCCGTCAAGTTTTGACCGCACAGCAAATCAAAGCACTCGGATCATCTGCGAGGGGTCCGACGCCCGAAGGGCCTCAGCCGCGTCTCGCACGCTCCGGCCGTCCGGCAGCACCGCATCGGGCTCCACATCAAGCCAGGGGACGAGCACGAAGAGACGCCCGGTCATCCTGGGGTGCGGGAGCGTGAGCACGTCCGTCTCACGGGTTTCCCCGTCCATCCGGAGTAGGTCCAGGTCCAACGTGCGCGGCGCGTTGACGACGCCCTTCGGCCGCACGCGGCCGAAGGCCTTTTCAATCGTCTGAAGCTCGGTGAGGAGCGCTTCGGGCGCAAGCGTCGTCTCCAAAAGCGCGACGGCGTTCACGTAGTCGGGGCCGCCCGCGTCGACGGGCGACGTCGCATAGAAGCGGCTCGCCTGGATGCTCTGGACGCCCTTGATGCGGCCGATCGCCTTCTGGGCTTCGCGAAGCGTCCCGGCGGCGTCGCCCAGATTGGCGCCCAACCCCACCAAAGCCCGTCGGGGCACAGCGGCGTTGGAGCTCACGATTCGCCCTCCGGGCGCTTCGAGCGGGACCGGCGGCGCGGACGACGGCGGCGACGCTTCTTTTCTTCGCCGCCCTCAGGGACGGCGTCGGCGCCCGCGTCCTGACGGCGCTTGGCACCTTGGCGCGCCGCGTCACCCGTACGGCGGGCTTCAACCTGAGCTTCAGAGATGAGCACCGCACGGGATTCGTCGTCGCCTTCCGCAAAGCGCTCCCACCACGTCACCTGCTCGACCGGGACGTGACCCGTCATCGAACGGAGCAGCATGAAGTCGTAGGCCGCGCGGTAGCGCGGGTGGTGGATCACCGAGTAGGCGGACTTGCCGGTACGGCGCTCCAACTTCCCCTGGAGCATCCAGAGATCGTGCATGTCGTTTTGGAAGCGCCGTTGGATCGAGAGCTGCTGCGTCTGCGTGTCGAGCACCTCAATCGAGGCGGCATGAAGGGCCGCCATGCGGCCCATGCCGCGGTTTTCTTCGTTGTGGCGCCAACGCTTGACGACCTGAGGCCAAAGAAGCGTCCCGAAGAGAAACGACGGCGAAATCTTCTTTCCGACCGCGATGCGCTCGTCGGTGCGCTCCAGCGCCAGCATCAAAAACTTCTCGCCGTCGGGCTCCGAGAGCACCACGGAGAGGACCGGCAGAATCGCCTTGTCGAGGCCCTCTTCGCGAAGCTTTTTGAGGCACGCCACGGCGTGCCCGCAGGTAAAGAGCTTCAAAAGCTCATCGACCAGTCGGGCCGAGGGCACGTTCATGAGGAGCTTCCCCATCTTCGGGATGGGGCGCTCCGTCGCGCGCTCAATCCGGAAGCCCAACTTCGCTGCGATGCGCACGGCGCGCATCATGCGCACCGGGTCCTCGCGGTAGCGCTCTTCCGGGACGCCGATCATGCGCAGGCGCCGCGCCTCGATGTCCTCAAACCCCTGGTGGTAGTCGAAGAGCTCTTCGGTCGCCGGGTCGTAGTAGAGCGCGTTGATCGTGAAGTCGCGGCGCGCCGCGTCCTCCCACATTTCGCCGAAGACGTTGTCGGAGACGACGCGGCCGGCGGCGTCCTTCCGGACGCCGGCGCCTTCCAACGCGCGGAAGGTCGAGCACTCGATCACTTCGGTGCCGAACATCACGTGCACGAGGCGGAAGCGTCGGCCGATGATGACCGCACGACGCTGCGCGCGCTTCACCTCTTCGGGGGTCGCGTCCGTCGCGACGTCGAAATCCTTGGGGGAGACGCCCAGAAGGAGGTCGCGCACGGCGCCCCCCACGATGTAGGCCTTGTAGCCGCGGCGGTGAAGCGCCTCGCAGGTCTTTCTCGCCTGCCAGGAGACGAGCGCCGGATCAATCCCGTGCTCGTCCTTCGTGAGGACGCGCGGCGTCTTCACGATTTCGGTCGTAGGTCCGCGGTCCATCCAGGAGCGCACGCGCTCCACAAACTGCTCAAACATGAGCGCCCTCCTTCGGGAAGAGCTCGATCGTCGCCCAACCGCGCTCGCGCGCCAGGTCGGCGAGCGCGGGCGACGCGTTCACCGCGACGGCGCGGCTCCCCGCGCCGTACCCCGCCGCGAAGTCAAGGAGCGGCAGATCGTTCATCGAGTCGCTGTAGGCCTCCACCGCCTCGACCTTGTCGCCGCAGAGCGTTTCGCGGATGTGAATGAAGTCGCGGACGAGCTTCAGCTTCCCCGCGCCGTAGCTGTGCGAGCCGTCAAGACGACCCGTGAATTCACCCTTCTCATCCTCTTCGGGACGCGCCGCGACGAGGTTCGTGATGCCGAAGAGCGCCGCCACGGGGGCGGAGACGAAGCTGTGGGTGCCGGTCGCCAAGAGGAGCGTCCAACCCGCCCTGCGGCGCTCGTCCACGAGGGCAAGCGCCTCGGGCTTCACGGCCGGGCGGATCACTTCGTCGATGAACGCGTCGAGCCAGGCGTCAAGATAGATGCGCTGAAAGCGCGCGAGAAGCTTCAGATGAAAGCCCGTCAGCGCCTCGGGGTCGAATTCGCCTCTGTGGTAGTCGGCGTTCAAGCGGTCGGCCTCGGCCAGGATCGGCGCCGGGTCGACCCCTGCGTACTTGGCGACCCAGCGCGGCCACAGGTCGCCCGAATCGAGGGGCAGCAGGGTGTGGTCGAGGTCGAATACGGCTAATTTCATGTCGTCGGTTCAGTATTGTTGGGGGGGGGGCGCGTCAGTCGAGTCCGCGGCCCGTCTCCGTCAAAACGCGCGCGGCCTCGCGCACGAGCGCCAGGGTGACCTTGCGCTTGGTGCGGAGCGCCAGCTGATTCGCGAGGTCGAAGACGCGCGTCAACGCCCGCATGTTGCGGGGCAGATGCGTGCGCATCCACGCGGCCATCGCGGGCGTGAGCTCGATTCCCCGCATCGCGGCGGCGCGGCCGAGCACTTCAAAGGCGGCCTCTTCCGAAAGCGGCTTCACGGCGTAGGAGAGCCCCCACGCCAGGCGGCTCTTCACCCCGTCGGGGAGCGGCAGCCGTGCGGAGGGGAGACGCCCCGCACAGATGAGGCGCGCGTCCGCATCGCCGTAGACGGCGTTCTGGAGTGCGAAAAGCTGACGCGCGTAGCCCGTGTCGAGCAGGTCGACGTCGTCGACCGTGTAGAGCTTCGTGCCGGGCACGTAGCCCGGAACGGGCTGCGTGCGCTCCGCACTTTCAGGATCGACGGCGGTGAGCAGGTGCGTGAGTCCAGCGCCTTTCGGTCCGTGCAGATAGAGGAACTTCGGACCGCGTCCTTCGCGCATTTCCGAGAGTGCCGCCAAGGCTTCGGCGTTCTCGCCGACGATGAAGTTCTCCAACGTCGGTCGTTCGCGCTCCTGGAGCTCAGGAAGGTCGAGAAGGTACTGATCGGGTTCCTGCATGGAATTGGGCGGAAGGTCTGCGCACCTCGGACTGCGCTCAAGATTTTCAGTGCCGTGAGTTTACCGCGATTTGGAGCCCCGCACCCGACGCCCGATCTCTTTTCATGAAGACGAAGACCCCTGAAGGAAGGCCCGTTCTGAGGAGTGCGTCCGGATCTTCGTCTTATACTCACGGCCATCCCGACAACCCCCGGGGCCGAGAGGCTTCCGGACCCCATCCGAGACTCATCCACCATGACTCAGCTTTCCTACGCGGCCGCCGGCGTTTCGATCGACGCCGGCGACGAACTCGTCGAACGCATCAAGCCCGCCGCCAAGCGCACCCT
>NZ_JH604887.1:14250-18829 GCF_000250875.1 Sutterella parvirubra YIT 11816
GTCTTGGGCTCCATCGGCGGCTTCGGCGCGCTCTTCGAAGTCGGCAACGACTACAAGAACCCCGTGTTGGTGACGGGGACGGACGGCGTGGGCACGAAGCTCATGCTCGCCTTCCAACTCGGCCGCCACGACACGGTCGGTCAGGACCTGGTCGCCATGAGCGTGAACGACATCCTCGTGCAGGGTGCGAAGAGCCTCTTCTTCCTCGACTACTTCGCCTGCGGGAAGCTCGACGTCGACGTCGCCGCCCGCGTGGTGACGGGGGTCGCCAAGGGCTGCGAGCTGGCCGGTTGCGCCCTGATCGGCGGCGAAACCGCCGAGATGCCCGGCATGTACCCCGAAGGCGAATACGACCTCGCGGGCTTCGCCGTGGGCGTCGTCGAAAAGGACCGCATCATCGACGGGACGCGCATCGCCCAGGGGGACGTCATTCTGGGTTTGGCGTCGAGCGGCCCGCACTCGAACGGCTTTTCGCTCATCCGCAAGGTGGTCGACGTCGCCGGCGCCGACTGGTCGATGCCCTTTGACGGCGCGACGCTTGCGGACCGCGTGATGGAACCGACCCGCATCTACGTGAAGTCCGTTCTGGAAGTCCTGAAGACGGTCGACATCAAGGGCATGGCCCACATCACCGGGGGCGGCCTCATCGAAAACGTGCCCCGCGTGCTGCCCGAAGGCGTTCAGGCCCGCATCGACGGGAAGAGCTGGACGCGTCCCGCGATCTTCGACTGGCTCGAAGAAAAGGGCAACATCGACCGCCACGAAATGCACCGCGTCTTCAACAACGGCATCGGCATGGTCGTGATCGTCTCGGCGGAAGAGGCCGAACGCGCCCGCGCCGCCTTCGCTGCGCAGGGCGAAACGGTCTTCACGATCGGCACAGTCGAAGCGCTCCCCGAAGGGGAAGCCCGTTGCGTTGTCTGCTGAGCAGCTTGACCTGAGAATCAGGGCCGCAGCTCCTTCGAGGAGCTGCGGCCCATTTGTTTTCACCGACAGCGTTCCGCCGCCGCGAGAACGGCTTCGAACGCTCCCGGCCGGAAGGGATCCACCCACAGAACGTCCTCGGGCATCCCGCGAAGCCACGTGAGCTGGCGCTTCGCCAACTGACGCGTCGCCGCGATGCCGGCCAACCGGAAGGCCGCCGCATCGGTTTCGCCCTTCAGGTACGCGACCGCCTGGCGGTACCCCACCGCCCGCATGGCGGGGCTCTCGGGGTCGAAGTCCGGACGCGCCATCAGGCGGCGGACTTCTTCGAGAAACCCTTGGGCGAGCATCTGGTCGAAGCGCACTTCGATGCGCTTGTGAAGGAGTTGGCGGTCTTCGGGCACCAACCCGACCGTGAGGAAGGGAAAAGGCGGATCTTTGGGCGCCGTATGAAAGCTCGACAAGGGCTTGCCCGTCATGCGCCAGACTTCAAGCGCACGGCCGATCCGCTGTGAATCGTTGGGTGCCAAACGCGCCGCCGTCACGGGGTCGACTTCCGCCAATTTTGCGTGCATCGCGGGCCAACCCAACTCGGCCGCTTCCCGCGCCACCGCTTCGCGGACCTCCGGAGGCGTGGAAGGCATGTCGTTCAGGCCTTCGCGCAGCGCCTTTGCGTAAAGCATCGTGCCGCCCACGATGAGAGGGAGGTTTCCGCGCGCCCGGATTTCCGGCACCAGGCGCACCGCGTCCGCCACGAAGTCCGCCGCGCTGTAGCTCTCGCCGATATCACGGACGTCCAGGAGATGGTGCGGGCAGACCGCCCGCTCCGCGGCCGTCGGCTTGGCGCTTCCCACGTCCATTCCACGGTAGACGAGCGCCGAGTCGATCGAAATGACCTCCGACGGGATGCGCTTCGCGATCTCCAACGACATCGCGGACTTCCCCGAAGCCGTGGGTCCCAAAAGAAGAAGTGCGATGGGCTTCTGCGAGACTTCCATCAGCGCCCCCGCATGAAGAGCTTGTCGAGCTCTGCCAACGTCACCTGCGTCCACGTGGGGCGGCCGTGATTGCACTGGTCGCTCCGCTCCGTACGCTCCATCGAGCGGAGAAGCGCATTCATCTCCTCCATCGTGAGACGGCGGTTGGCGCGCACCGATCCGTGGCAGGCCATCGTGGCGAGGATGTGGTTGCGCTTTTCAAGGACGACGCGGGACTCTCCGAATTCCGCAAGGTCCGCGAGGACCTCGCGGACCATCGTCTCGAGCTCTTCACCCGCCACGTCGGAGATCACCGAGGGAACGCTTCGGATCACGAGGCTCCGCTCGCCCGCAGGGCTGAGGTCCAGCCCCATCGCGCGGAGCTCGTCCGCGTGCGCCTGGGCGTTCGCGACCTCCGTCACCGTCGCCTGCATCACCTGAGGAATGAGGAGCGGCTGCACGGGCAGACGCCCTTCGTCCGCATCCTTCTTCAGCTTCTCGTACGTGATCCGCTCGGCGGCGGCATGCATGTCGACGATGACGAGGCCCTCTTCGTTTTCCGCAAGCACGTAGATCCCGGCCACCTGCGCGAGGGGGCGGCCCAGCATGCCCCAAAGGGGCTGCGGCTCGGCCGCAGGTTGCGGCATAGGAGCGGCAACCCGGACTTCGGGAACCTCATGGTGGACCTCCGCGGCGGAACCGTCGTCCACCAAAGCACCTGCGCTCTCCGGCAGATCGTCGACCGGCAGCGGCGCAGGGACTTCGCCCTGCGCTTGGGCGGAAGGCGCCGCCCAAACGTCTTCCGAAACGGACGGAGCAACCACTCCGGCACATTCCCTCTCAACCTCCGTGTCGTTCGGCATGGGCGGCGTCGGCGGCATGAGAGAGGTGGACGGGGCAGCGCCTTCAGCCGAAACCGTGACGGCCTCCCGCTGTCCGGGAGTGGGCTCCTGCGTCGGAAGAGACGGTTCATCCCTGACGCCCTCCATGAGCGACAGGGCGGCCTCAACCGCCGTTGCGCTCGGCATCTCCGAGTGATGATGCGAAGCGGCGGGGCGTCCGGCGAAGCCGGTAGACCCCGCATGAAATGGGGCGGGAGGCACCGGCGCGGACGACGTCGCCCGCACCGCGGCATGGAAGCCGTCAAAAAGCGAGGGCGTCGTGGGCGCGGGAGAAGATGCGGCAGGTTCCGAAGACTTGGGCGCAACCGTGGGTTCGGCGGAAGCGGAGGCAGGCGCCAACGCGGTCTCCACCGCCTTCTGCACGAAGGCGTGGATGCGGCCCGAATCCCGGAAGCGCACTTCGGTCTTCGTCGGATGCACGTTGACGTCGACTTCCGTGGGGGCAATCGTCAGAAATAGACAGTAGGAGGGCTGCAGCTGCCCGTGAAGCACGTCCTGATAGGCCGCACGCACGGCGTGCGCGAAGACGCGGTCGCGCACGAACCGGCCGTTGACGAACAGGTACTGCGCGTCGGCCTTCGCCTTCGCGGCGGCGGGGAGTCCCACGATCCCCACCAAGCTCATCGATCCGGCCTCCATGTCGACGACGCGGTGGTTCACTTCGAGACGGCTAGGCAGAATCTTCAACGCACGGCCTTCCAAGTCGGGCGAGGCCGGGAGGTTCAGCATCTCCCGCCCGTTGTTCCAAAGCCGGAAGCTCACCTGCGGGTTCGCAAGCGCGATGCGGCTCACCTGATCCGCGATGTGCGCGGCTTCGGTGGTTTCGCTCTTCATGAATTTGCGCCGGGCGGGCGTCTTGTAGAAGAGGTCCCTCACCTCGATGCGGGTGCCCCGCGTCGTGCCGGCCGCGGGGGTGACTTCACCACCCTCAATCTTCCACGTGCGCGTCGCGCCTTCGGCGAGACTCTGCACCGACACCGCCGCCACCGCGTCGATCGACGCCAGCGCCTCGCCCCGGAAACCGAGACTCGTCACGTTTTCGAGTTCGAAAAGGTTGCGAATCTTGCTCGTGGCGTGGCGCTTCAGGGCGAGCCCCAACTCTTCCTTTGGGATCCCGCAGCCGTCGTCGGTCACGAGGATGCGCTTCAAGCCCCCGCCCTCGATGCGGATCTCGATCGAGGTGGCCCCTGCGTCGACGGCGTTCTCCACCAGTTCCTTCACGACGGACGCCGGCCGCTCGATCACTTCGCCCGCGGCGATCTGGCTGATGAGCTCCGAGGGGAGCTCCTGAATTTCCCTGCGCGCTGCGCTCTCTTTCATTCCGACTTCCTCAAGGGCACCTGGGGACACGTATACGGATGTGCAAAGTCTCATTCGCCCCAAGGTGACGGCGTAACAGCGAAGCGGCTCGACCACCTCCTTGAGGTTGTCCGCCGCTCCCGAACGGACTTCAAGCATACCCCATTGCCGACATCCATCCCGTCAGCGTACGCCCTGCGAATGAGCCCATCCGTCGAAGGAATCATGAGACATACGAGCTTGATGACAGTCTTGCGCTCGAATCACCCCGACATCAAGGACACACCCTCCGTACGCGACGAACTCCTTCGAAAGGTCAAATTCTCGCATCGAAGCTCGGCTATGATTGAAAATTTCAAATCGAACCGGACTTGCTGACCGACAAGAACAGGCAAACCGCAAATCCGCCCCTCGGAACACTCGGAGCCACATCTCCCAACGTCACGCATGACCGTCACGAGACTTCCGAGCGATTTC
>NZ_JH604887.1:18844-44516 GCF_000250875.1 Sutterella parvirubra YIT 11816
TTTCCCATGAATGACAGCACCAACCGCCCGCGTGTACTCCTGCGCGCCCTCGGCTTGATTGCCTTCGTGGCGATCAGTTTCCTCACCGTCAAGCACATCGGCTTGGCGATCGGTGCGAATCACACCAAAGACGCATTGGTGCTGCTCTTCGCGTTCATGCTCTTGGCATCCTCCCGACTCGCATATTTCGGGCTCCTCCTTCCTTTGAGTCTTTTGCTTGGGGCGTACTATCCCGTCGCCATGGCCTTCGGGATGCCGAGCTATCAAGCCGTCTCCGCGCTTTTGGCGACGGACGCGAGAGAGGCCAAAGAGTTTTTGGAGCTCCTCCCCGTCAGTTCGGTCGTGATCGGCGCCCTGATCCCCGTGGGAGGCTATGTCGCTTACAGGTTGGCCGATGCCTTCAGGTTTCGGATCCACCGCAACAAGTTTTTGGTTATCTTTTTTGCGCTCTACACGGTCGTCGTCACCGATCCCTGGGGTTTCGGAGACAAATTGAGGCGGGCGACCCTTGAAGCGACTAATGAGCGCGCCGACATTCTTCATTTGGCGACCCAAAACACTTGGCCGGATGCGAGCACCTCCCCGACGTTCGACGATTACGACGACTATGTGTTGGTCATCGGTGAGAGCGCAAGAAAGGACTACTTCGCCGCCTTCGGGTATCCGGTCGCCAACACGCCCTTCCTGTCGGCAACTCCCGGCACCCTTGTCGACGGTCTGATTGCCGCCGGTCCGAATACGACGACGTCGCTCCGCCTCATGCTGACCAACAGCGTCGGCGGGCAGCCCAACTACGGGCAAACTGTCGTAGGTTTAGCTCAAAAGGCTGGCGCGGAAGTCCATTGGATTTCGAACGTCAGCATGAACGGGGAATTCGCAACGCCGGTGACGGCGATCGCCATGAAGGCGGATCACCGCGTCTTCCTTCGTTCCGGCCTCACCAACAATCATTCGCTCTACGACGACGCGATGCTCCCGTTACTCCAAGAGCTTTTGGGGAGACCTCACGCAGGAAAGCGTCTGATCATCCTGCATACCGTGGGCTCACACCCGAACATCTGCAAGAAGGCCGCATTCGCCCCTGAACGGATCCCTCTGCGCGACAAAAGTCTTCGGGAGATTGAGTGCTATGCCTCCTCCGTGAGAGCGACCGACGTCTTTTTGGAAAAGGTCGTCAGCGCGCTGAAACAGAGCCCCCGCCGTTGGTCCATGGTGTACTTCGCCGACCATGGATTGAGTCATCACGTCCAAGAGGGCCGTCCGGTGCTCACGCACGCCCCCGTCGGCTTGGAGCACTTTTTGGTGCCTTTGCTCCGGATCCGTTGCGACGATCAAAAGCACGTCCTACTTGAAAGTCCCAAAAACGGCCGGAACCTGCTCGGGGGCCTCGCATCATGGATGGGAATCCGTTCTTCGGCACTCCCGCCGTACGAACTCTTTGACGGCGACCCCGATGCGTTTGATCCCCATGTGGGCAAAGCCATTCACAAGGATGCGCATGACCCGGCCGTGGACATTACCGGTCGTTGAGTTCCGGATTTGGACTCGGCGGCTAGTGCCCCGGACTCGTTGTCCATCGCATCCGTTCGAAAACACACCCGCGGCGTGCGGGCGGCATTCAGTATGATAGTGGTCGCGTCTGCGGATTTCGGCCGCAGGCCTACGGGCTTCGTCCGGAAAAGCTGTTCATCCGCAACCACAAAGCATCATGGATTTTATCGGGCTTGTCGTCGAACTCTTCACCAACGCCGACCACTTCCTCGTTTCACTCGCCACGAACTACGGCACCTGGATCTACGCCGCCATGTTCGTCATCTTCTTTTTGGAGACGGCCTTCGTGGTGATGTCGTTCCTGCCGGGGGATTCGCTCCTCTTCGTCGCGGGCACGGTGGCGGCTGCGGGAACGGCGCGACCTGAACTCATCATGCTGGCGGTCATCCTGGGCGCCATCGCCGGGAATTCGACCGGCTACGCCCAGGGGAAATGGCTCGGGAACAAGATCTACGACGGTAGCATCCGCTGGATCAACGCCCAGAAGCTTCAGCACGCCCATGAGTTCTACATGAGCCACGGCGGGAAGACGATCCTTCTCGCCCGATTCGTCCCGATCGTGCGTGCGTTCGCGCCTTTGATCGCCGGCGCCGCCCGCATGGACGCCCTCCGCTTCGAGTTCTTCAGCGGCGCGGGCGCGGTTCTTTGGGCGGTCTCGATCGTAGGTGCGGGCTACCTCTTCGGCAACATTCCCTTCATCCGGGAGAACCTCTCCCTCATTCTCGTCCTCGGGATCGTGGCCGCCCTGGCCGGTCCCGTCATCGTCGGTGTCGCCTGGCGCTGGCTCCTCAAGAAGGGACTCCTTCACAAGCGGCCCTGACGGCCACAGGATACGGCCAAACAGCACCTGACTTCCCCGACTCCCCGCGTTCTTCCCGGGTTCTCCTCAAGTCTGTCGCCATCTTCCGGGCGGTAGAATCGAAGAGCAGACCCAACGACCACCAACCGTGAGAAGAACGCCATGACGCCTTCGGACACTCCCACCGACAACGCCGCCGCTCAGGCGGCAGACAAGACCGAGGCGGCCGCTCCTGCGCCCGCCAAGAAGCGCGCGGTGCGCGCTTCCAGAACGACGAAGTCCGCGAAGACCGGCCACACGGCCAAGTGCGTCCGCTGTGAAGAGGATCTGCCGCCCGCACTTCCCCTCGCCGACGGCATCGAGGACCTCGACGACCCGCGTCTCTACATCAACCGCGAACTCAACTGGATCGAATTCGACCGCAAGGTTTTGGACGAGGCCTGCTCGGCGGACGTGCCGCTTCTGGAGCAGCTGAAGTTCCTCTCGATCTTCTACAACAACCTCGACGAATTCTTCATGGTGCGCGTCTCGAACATCGTGCGCCAGATGAAGAGCGGCGCGCCCGCCTCTTCCGCCGACCAACTGACGCCCGCGCGTCAGTTGGACGAAATCCGCCGCCGCGTCCTCGTGATGCTGAACCGCGCCCAGAACCACTGGCGCGCGAACCTTCAGCCCGCGCTCTTCGACCGCGGCGTGCGTCTGATGCGTTGGAAGGACCTGAATCCGAAGCAGAAGAGCTTCCTCGAGGGCTACTACAAGAACGAGATCTACCCGATCCTCACGCCCCAGGCAATCGACCCGGGTCACCCCTTCCCGACGATCTCGAATACGAGCCTCAATTTCCTCATCCGCCTGCGTGCGCCAGACGGCACGGAACGCTATGCGCGCCTCAAGTGCCCGACCAACATGTCGCGCTTCATCTTCGTGCCGCGCACGAAGACCTCGGAAGACTACGCAGAGCTCGGCATCAACTCGAACGGCCGCGACGACGACATCATTCTGCTCGACGACCTCATTCGCGAGCACCTCGGCACGCTCTTCCCGGGGCATGAAGTTGAGGCGGCGGTGCTCTTCCGCCTCACCCGCAACACCGACCTCGAAATCGAAGAGGACGAAGCGGACGATCTGCTCGAGGCCGTCAAGGACTTCGTCGATCAGCGCCGCTTCGGCGACGTGATCCGTCTTGAGATCGAACACGGGATCGATGCGGAGCTCTCGAACTACCTCATCGACCATTTGGAGCTCCTCCCCTTCCAGATCTACCGCGTGAAGGGCCCGCTCGCGATGTCCGAATTCATGTCGCTCGCCTTCATCGACCGGCCGAACCTGAAGGACAAGCCCTACAAGGCGTTGGAGCCCGCCTTCGTCCAGGACGGCGACGTCTTCAGCGTCGTGCGTCAGCGCGACGTGATGCTCTATCACCCGTACGAGAGCTTCTCGGGCGTGCTCGACTTCATCCGCCGCGCCTCGGAAGACCCGCAGGTGGTCGCCATCAAGCAGACCCTCTACCGGTGCGGGAACAACAGTCCCATCGTGAAGGCCCTCATCGAGGCGCGCCGTCGCGGCAAGCAGGTGACGGCCGTCGTGGAGCTGAAGGCGCGCTTCGACGAAGAGCGCAACATCAACTGGGCCGAAGAGATGGAAAAGGCCGGCGTCAACATCGTCTACGGCTTCGTCGGCCTCAAGATCCACGCGAAGCTCTGCCTCGTCGTGCGTCGCGAGTCGGACGGCATGCACCGGTACGTGCACATCTCCACGGGGAACTACAACCCGTCCTCGGCCAAGATCTACACGGACTACGGGCTTCTCACATCGAACCCCGGCATCTGCTCGGACGTCTCCGACCTCTTCAACGTGATGACGGGGTATTCGACCCAGACGAAGTACAACGCCTTGGTTGTCTCGCCCCACTCCACCCGCAACACGATCCTCGCGCACATCGACCGCGAAATCGAATGCTGCAGGTCGACGGGCAAGCGCGAGATCATCTTCAAGTGCAACCAGTTGGTCGACCGCCTGATCATCCGGCGGCTCTATGAAGCCAGCCGCGCCGGCGTCAAGATCTCGCTCCAGGTCCGCGGGATCTGCTGCTTGCGCCCCGGCGTCAAGGGCGTGAGCGAGAACATCACCGTGACGAGCATCGTGGGCCGGTTCCTCGAACACGCCCGTGCCTATTGGTTCGCGCATGACGGTCAACCCGTCGTCTTTGTGGGTTCTGCCGACCTGATGCCCCGGAATCTCGACGGCCGCATCGAGGTGCTCGTGCCGGTGTTGGACGCGGGGATCCGCGATCGTTTGAAGGCCACCCTTGACCTGCAGCTCTCCGACAACGTCCAGTGCTGGGTGCTTCAGTCGGACGGACGCTACCGCAAGCGTGAGGCTGAAGGCGCCTCCGTCAACTCGCAGGCGATCCTCGCGAAGAAGCACGGTTGGGCGTAAGCAACCCTTATCCCTGAACCACAAGCGGCGGGCACCCACAAGGATGCCCGCCGCTTTGTCTTCCCTGCCCTGCGGCGAAGGCCTTCGGCCTTCACCGTTCGGGTTCATCAGGCGCGCTCTTCCAACACGGCCACGGCAGGGAGCGTCTTCCCTTCGAGGAACTCGAGGAAGGCGCCGCCCCCCGTGGAGATGTAGGAGATGCGCTTTTCAACACCGAACTTCCCGACGGCGGCGACGGTATCGCCGCCCCCGGCGATCGAGAATGCGCCGGCGTCGGTCGCCGCGGCGATGGCTTCCGCCATCACGCGGGTGCCTTCGGCATAGGGCGTCATTTCGAAGACGCCCACGGGGCCGTTCCAAACGATCGTGCCCGCCGTGCGGAGGATCTCACCCAGCATGGCGGCGGTCTTGGGACCGACGTCGAGGATCATTTCGTCCTCACGCACATCGTCGGCGTCCGCAACGCGGTGCTCGGCGTCTTCGGCGAAGGCCTTCGCAACGACGACGTCGACGGGCATCGGAAGCGTCGCGCCCTTCTTTTCCAAAATCGCGAGCACGCGGCGGCATTCGTCGACGAGTTCGGGCTCAGCCAAGGACTTGCCGATGGGCTTCCCCGCGGCGAGCAGGAACGTATTGAGGATGCCGCCGCCCACGATCAGCTGATCGACCTTTTCAGCGAGGTTGGAAAGGATGGTGAGCTTCGTCGAGACCTTCGAGCCGCCCACGATCGCCGCCAGGGGGTGCTTGGCGTTTTCGACCGCACGCGTGAGCGCATCGATTTCGGCGGCCATGAGCGGGCCCGCACAGACGACGGGAGCGTAGCGCGCCACGCCGACGGTCGAGGCCTGCGCACGGTGCGCCGTCCCGAAGGCGTCGTGCACGAACACGTCGCAGAGTGCGGCGTACTTCTTCGAGAGCGTTTCGTCGCACTTCTTTTCACCCGCGTTGCATCGGCAGTTCTGGAGCATGACGACTTCGCCCGGCTTCACTTCAAAGCCGCCGTCCACCCAATTTTCAATGAGAGGCATGGGGCGCTCCAGGAGCTCACCCATGCGGCGGGCGATCGCCGCAAGGCTGTCCGCCTCCGTCACAAGGCCTTCGGTCGGACGACCGCGGTGGCTCACCACCATGACGGCGGCACCGGCGTCGAGCGCCATGCGGATCGCCGGGACGCTCGCCACCAAACGGGTTTCGTTGGTGATGTTGCCCGCTTCGTCGTGGGGGGCGTTGAGATCGCTGCGGATCATCACGCGTTTGCCGGCCAGACAACCGTCTTCCACCAGTTGAGCCAATGTTTTAACAACCATGATTCACTCCTTTAGTATGACAGAAATTTATTTGATTGATCTTATGTATTCGAAGATGGGATCCAGCCAAACCCCGTGTTCACGAACATAATCTTGCCGGAGATGATCGTCATCTTTGTAATTAAACAAGTTACAACTACTCTTTGGACAAACGAAATTCAGCGGATCAATAACCACTGCAAAATCAGAGACGCCCTCGGCAACCAATTCATTACCTTTTCGCCACACATTATCAACTGGCAAATCAACCGATTTAACAGCAGCTATTTCACTCTGCCTCACAAAAGCACGTCCTGTACGATTTGGGTAATGGTATGAATAATCATCCCAGGGAGCATCCAAAATAAAAAAGAAGCGCACATCCGGATTACTTTCAGCTAACCCTCTGAATTCAGACAAAACACGGACAAACCCTCCTTCACTCATCGAGATCTTCTCAACTCCATTGCTGTACTTAAGAGTTGAACTCTCAGCATAGATGCCCCATTTTTGAGCCCAAACCACAACCTTCGGCTTCCGATTTATTAATAAGTTCTCAAATTCTTGAATCAACACCATCGAGTCGGGATCCTCTACGTGAGGTGCCGCCAACGTTCCTCCATGGGTAAGGGAAACCATACTTAAGTTCAACCTCTCCGAGAGATATTTGAATCGCAACAAGTTTTGTTCCATATGCGAATCCCCCACAAGGAGCAAATCCAAGTTCCCTTCACCGTCTCCAACCTGCATAGAACGAATATCCCCTTTAAGCCGAGCTCCGACATCCCAAGCTTTTGCCTGTCGTTGATCCTCCAAAAGCATACTCATAAAAGTGCTCAAACCTGGGCGAGCACATGCTTCGTGGCTCGACTTCTTTAAACCTTGAGCCGAGCCCACCACCAACATCATCGCAAGCAATAGCAGATAAACAGCTTTGGTATCTGCCTTACGAGCCGGAACCTCCACGAATCGATAGATAAAGATGGATACGGCGACCGAGAGAAGCAATGCCCAACCTTCTCCCCAACTCAGCGTAGGAAGCACTATTTTCTGGAAAACCAAAAACGGCCAATGCCACAAGTAGAGTGAATAACTGATCAGACCGACGAACACCACCGACTTACCCGTCAGCCAACGGTTCACCACCGCATCCTCATGCGAGGAGATCAACAGCACGGCTCCAAGCACCGGCAGAAGCGAAGCAACCCCAGGGAAGACCGTATCGTGGTCGAACCCCAAAAATGCCGCCACCAACATCAGAAGTGCGGTTACGGACATTCCGTTTCTAGTGGAAAGAGCCCAGTTTTTGGCGTTCCAAATCCTGAAGGTCTCCGCGTAGCTCAAAACAATTCCAAAGCCAAGCTCCCAGAAGCGCGTCAGCGGAAAGTAGAAGTTGAACCGCTGATCAGAAACGCTCAGACAGAACGCCAACGATCCCAACGTGATCACTCCAACCAAGATCCCCAAGGCCCGGATGGACTTCGTGAACCTCCAAATCAAGCCGCACAGCAAGGGGAAGAAGATGTAGAACTGCTCCTCAATGGCCAAGCTCCACAAATGCAGCAGAGGTTGTCGTTCCGCCGCAGGAGCGAAATAGTCAACGTCCTCCAGCAAACGGAAGTTTTGATAAAAACCTGCAGACGAATAGACCTGCTTGCTCAGCTCCTTGAGTTCGTCATCAAAAAGGAAGAAGTAACCGACAACCAAGCAAAAGCACAGTAACAGCAACAGGTTGGGAAGAATGCGCCGGATGCGTTTGGCGTAGAAGTCCACATAGTCGACCTTGTTCTTCGCGATCAGCGAACGAAAGATGATCCCAGAGATCAGATACCCTGAAATCACGAAGAAGATGTCAACGCCAACGAAACCTCCCGGCATCAGCCCCGGGAATGCGTGGTAGAGAACGACGGGGATGACGGCGAGCGCACGCAGGCCCGTAATGTCGGCTCGCCAGTAGTTGTGTTGCTGGGTCATGAGGGTTCATTCAAATCGAAGGCCGCGACGCAATGACGCTTCGCGGCCTTCTCATGGGTCTCTTCCGTTGGGATTTACTTCGCCGCCATCATCGCGCAGGCGGTGTCGAGCATGCGGTTCGAGAAGCCCCACTCGTTGTCGTACCAGGAGGTCACCTTGATGAGGCGGCCGCCGGAGACCTTCGTGAGGGTCGCGTCGTAGGTCGAGCTGTGCGGATCATGGTTGAAGTCGCAGGAGACCAAGGGCAGATCGTTGTAGCCCAGGATGCCGCGCAGCGCTTCGGACTCCGAAGCCGCCTTCATGATCGCGTTGATCTCTTCGATCGAGGTGTCACGCTTCGCGATGAAGGTGAGGTCGACGAAGGAGACGTTGATCGTCGGGACGCGGACGGCGAAGCCGTCGAGGAGCCCGTTGAGTTCGGGGAGAACGAGGCCCACCGCGGCAGCGGCGCCGGTCTTCGTCGGGATCATCGACTGCGTCGCGGCGCGGGCGCGGCGAAGATCCTTGTGGTAGACGTCGGTGAGCACCTGGTCGTTCGTGTAGGCGTGGACCGTCGTCATGAGGCCGCGCTCAATGCCGAGCGCTTCGTGGAGGGGCTTCAACAACGGAGCCAAGCAGTTCGTCGTGCAGGAGGCGTTCGAGACGATGAGGTCCGAGGCCTTCAGCGTATTGTGGTTGACGCCGTAGACGATCGTCGCGTCCGCGGTCTTCCCCGGAGCGGAGAGAAGAACCTTCTTCGCGCCGGAGTCGAGGTGCACCTGGCTCTTTTCCTTCGAATTGAAGGCGCCCGTGCACTCCAGCACGACGTCGACGCCGAGGTCGGTCCAGGGGAGCTCACGCGGATCGCGCGTCGAGAACATGCGCATGCGGTCGCCCGCCACCACCATGTCGGCGCCGTCCACCTCCACGTCGAAGCCGAAGCGGCCGTGGCAGGAGTCGTAGCGGAGCAGATGCGCGTTGATGTTGACGTCGCCCGGGGAATTCACGGCGACGATTTCGACGTCGTGCTTCTTGCCGGATTCGTAATGGGCGCGGAGAACGTTGCGGCCGATGCGGCCGAAGCCATTGATAGCAACGCGGATGGTCATCTTCAGTTTCCTTGTTCGGTTCGTGTGTGCGGATTACTTGAGAAGGGCGTCGACCTTGGCGACGACGTTCTCGACGGTGAAGCCGAAGCGCTCCCAAAGAACACCCGCCGGGGCGCTCTCGCCGAAACGGTCGACGCCCAAAACGTCCCCTCGGCCGGAGAAGTACTTCCACCAACCGTCGGTGCGGGAGGCCTCGATCGCGAGCACGGGCTTGCCCGGCGTCAACACCTTCGTGCGCCACTCGGCGTCCTGACGGTCGAAGACGTCGGCGCAGGGCATCGAGACGACGCGGGCCTGCACGTTGCGGGCGGCGAGTTCGGCGCGGGCCTTCATGGCGAGTTCGACTTCGGAGCCGGTCGCAAGCAGAATCACGTCGGCTTCGCCCTCACCGGCGGGCGCTTCCGCGGCGACGTAGCCGCCGCGGGCCATCGCGTCCGCGTCGATTTCGTCGCGGTCGACGAAGGCGCAGTTCTGGCGCGTGAAGACGAGGGACGAGGGCCCGTCGCGGCGCTCCAGCGCCGCCGCCCAGGCGACGATCGTCTCGACCGTGTCGGCCGGACGCCAGACGTCCATGTCGGGGATCAAGCGCAGCGACGGGACGTGCTCCACGGACTGGTGCGTGGGACCGTCTTCGCCCAAGCCGATCGAATCGTGCGTGAAGACGTTGATCACGCGGCGCTTCATCAGCGCGGCCATGCGGAGCGCGTTGCGGGAGTAGTCGGAGAACGTGAGGAACGTGGCGCCGTAGGGGATGAAGCCGCCGTAGAGCGCGACGCCGTTCATGATGGCGGACATGCCGAACTCACGCACGCCGTAGGAGATGTGGCGCGCGGTGGCGTCACCCGTGTTGAGGCTCTTGACGCCCGTCCAGTTGGTGAGGTTCGAACCCGTGAGGTCGGCGGAGCCGCCCAGGAGTTCGGGGAGCGCGGGCGCGAGGGCGTTCAGCGCCTTCTGGCTCGCCTTGCGGGTCGCGACGGTTTCTTCGGCTTCGGCCGCCTGGCAGATGGCGTTCATCACGACGTCCGACCAATCGGCGGGAAGGTCGCCCGCGAGGCGGCGCTTCAGTTCCGCAGCGAGTTCCGGGTACTGCGCTTCGTAGCCCGCGAACATCGCCTTCCATTCGTTTTCGATGCGTTCGCCCTCAGCGCGGTGGTCCCACGCTTCGTAGACTTCCGCGGGGACTTCAAAGGGCGGATGGTTCCAACCGATCGAAGCGCGGGTGTTGGCGATTTCTTCGTCGCCCAGCGCCTCGCCGTGGACCTTGGCGGTGCCGGCGCGGTTGGGCGAACCCTTCCCGATCACCGTCTTCGCGATGATGAGGACCGGCTTCTCCTGGGAGGTCTTGGCCTCAGCGATCGCCTTGTCCATCGCGTCGATGTCGTGACCGTCCACCGGGCCGATCACGTCCCAACCGTACGCTTCGAAGCGCGCACGGGTGTCGTCGCGGAACCAGCCGCGGACGTCGCCGTCGATCGAGATGCCGTTGTCGTCGTAGATGGCGATCAGCTTGTTCAAGCCCCAGACGCCGGCGAGCGAGCAGACTTCGTGGCTGATCCCCTCCATCATGCAGCCGTCGCCCAGGAACACGTAGGTGTGGTTGTCGATGACGGGGAAGCCTTCGCGGTTGAATTCCGCCGCGAGCATCTTTTCCGCGAGCGCCATGCCGACGCCGTTGGCGATGCCCTGACCGAGCGGGCCCGTCGTCGTTTCGACGCCGGGCGTCACGTCCACTTCGGGGTGACCCGGCGTCTTGCTGTGGAGCTGACGGAAGGCCTTCAGATCGTCGATCGAGAGATCGAACCCGGTGAGGTGCAGAAGCGCGTACTGCAGCATCGAGCCGTGACCGTTCGAGAGAATGAAGCGGTCGCGGCCGGCCCAGTGCGGATTCTGCGGGTTGAAGCGGAGGTGGCGCGTCCAGAGCGCGACGGCGATGTCGGCCATGCCCATCGGCATGCCCGGGTGACCGGACTTGGCCTTCTGAACGGCATCCATCGAAAGGGCGCGGACGGCGTTCGCCATCGTCTGAGCGGAAACGTGGGACATAGGGGTCTACGTATATCGAAGAATGTTGGAACGGGACCCGCCCTTTGCCGTCGAAAACGGAGGCCGGATCCCGAAAATCGCGTGTAGTTTATCATCCTCATCCGACTGACCGCGCCCGCGCGGTCGGGTTATCCGTTCCGCCTTCCAACCCTTCGCGAAACCACCATGGCGCTCCCCCGATTCTTCCTCGATCTTCCCGACGATTTCGACGGGCCCGAAGCCGTGCTGCCCCCGAAAACGGCGCACCATGCCGGGCGCACGCTGCGGTTGGCCGCCGGCGAGCCCGTGGAGGTCTTCAACGGCCACGGAGGGCTCTGGCGCGGCACCATCTGGTTTGAAGCGGACCGCGCCTTCGTCGCCCTCGGCGGGAAAGCGCCGTCAACGACGGAGAGTCCGCTCGCCGTCACGCTCGTGCAGAGCTTCGTCTCCCCCGAAAAGACCGACTGGATCGTCGAGAAGGCGGTGGAGTTGGGCGTCGCCCGCGTGATCCTCACGCCCGCAGAGCGCTCCGTGACAAAGCTCGCCGGCGACCGTTTGGAGAAGCGCCTCCAGAAACTTGCGGAGACCGCCAAGGCCGCCTGCGAGCAGTGCGGCCGGAACCTTATTCCGGAAATCAAGGCAGCCCCCAGCCTCAAGGCGGCCCTGGAAGCCGCCGACGCAGACGTGCGATTGATGCTGGCGCCTGGTGCCCAGCAACCCGCCGCACTTCTGAAGGATGCCCGATCCGTCGCCTTCGCCGTGGGGCCCGAGGGCGGCTTCTCCGAGCGCGAGCTCGCGCTCGGAGACGAGCTCGGGTGGTCCCGGGCGCTTTTGGGACCCCGAGTGCTCCGCACCGAAACGGCGGGGCTTGCCGCCGCCGTTTGGGCGCAGACGATTGCCGGGGACTTCCCCGGCGTCTGACGGCAGACCAAGATCTGAAATGGCAAAGAGGGTGGCCCCGTCGGGATCACCCTCTTCCTTCATCCGTACCTGAAGTCCCAGCGTCAGAGCGCCGCGGCCTTCCCGCGGGCGTCCTTACCGCTCACGGTCTTGACGGCTCCCGCCGCATCGGCTTCAGGGGTTTGAGCCGCGCCGTTCGCTTCCAACGTATCCGAGATGCTCGTCCACTGGGTGTAGCCCAGGTGCGGACGCTCGCCGTGGGCGCGGTAGTCGCCCGTGCTCTTCTTCGAGCGCGAGAGCGTCACCGCGCGGTCGGACTCGCCGGAGGCCGCCACCGCAAGGCGGCTGCGCTCCTTCAAAACCTTGGCGCCATAGCCGTAGTCGCTCTTGTGGCGAGCGGCGCCGGAGTACCACTTGAGGCCCTTCGCGACGCTCCCGGTGCGCTTCACAAGTCCCGCGAGGATGCTCGTCCCCACCACCATGTTGGGGTAGGCCTCAAGGGCGGCGGCGGGGCCGCCGAACGCCGCAAACTTGTCGTGATGGACCTTCGTCATCACCTGCATCAGGCCTTCGGCGCCCACACGGCTCTTCGCCGCGGGCTTGAAGCTCGATTCCGTCCCCACCACGGCGAGGATCAGAAGGGGATCGATGTCCTGCGCACCGCCGATTTCGATCGCCCACTGCGTGTACTGACGGGCTTCGGCCATCGGCACGCGGTAGGCGCGGTTGATGTAGACGGCGACCTCTTCGGCGGAGCGCCCCAGCGTGAGGGGCACTTCATGCTCGGGAACGAGCTTCGCCGTCGTGTCTTCCGCTTCCGCCACCACGGCGGCAGGCTCCACGACAGGCTCATGCGCGGGGAGCGGTTCCGCGTCCGGACGCATCATCGCGGCCACGCCGAGGCCGACCACGGTGCAGGCCGTCACGAGGGCGGGCACGGTGGGCGACATCAGAAAGCGGGAAACGGTGCGGGGCGAACGGGAATCTGTCATCGTCTGGAGGTAGGCGCCTGTCAAAACATTCGGGTTCAGAAGGAATCTTTCCGCGGCAAAGCCCTTGTGCCAAGGACTGACGAAGGGCTCCGTACTGCGGTCGGATCAACAAAGGCACGGATTATGCATTATTTTGGAAGCGCCGTCAGCGCTTCGACAGCGGGTTTTGTCCAACGCCGCGGACGGCGCACTTTGGCAGGATAGAAGAGAATCCCCGTCATCAACAAACATGCGAGTGCCCCCATGAACCGCAAACCCATCCACCGCGGCGGCATCCTCTCCGCCGGCTACGACCCGACGCGCCGTTGGCTCGACGTCGAATTCGACACGCACCGCGTGCTCCGCTGTGAGAACGTGGGACCGGAGGCCGCCTCCTCTTTTTTGCGTTCCGCCTCGCCCTTCGGCTACTGGAAGGATGAGATCGAAGAGAACTACGTGGTGCGGGAGATTTCCCGGGCGGAAAGCGAAAAGGAGCGCCCCATCGAGAAGAAGGGGGTGGATGCGTTGAAGGCGCTCTTTGGGGAATGAGAGAGACTACAGCTAGGGATCAATGACGATCCTCAAGCCTTCGAGCCCTTCGTCCCTCGTCGGCGCCACGGCGTGCGCGCAGGTGAGTCCGGAGGGCTTCGTGTCGTTGATGAGAATGCGCTCGCCCATCGGCACATTGAAGTGAACGGCGTCCACCCGTACGCCAGCCGCCCTGATGAAGGCTTCCGTCCGCTCGCGGTACGTCTCCTCCCGGGCCGTCAGCAGGATGACGAGATCCCCCTCCGGGATGGAGCGCAGAAATTCCAAAGCCCCGGGGAGCCACTCGTCCTCTCCCCGCTTGTGGCCGTTGTGCCTGACGAGGGTACCGTCAAAGTCCAGAACCCACGTATGGTTGAGAGGCGAAAGCCGAAGATCGCACGGGACCACCGTCATGCTCCGTTGGATGAGAAATGAGATACGGGCGGCGCGAAACGCCGCCCCAGGATGAGGGAGAACGGAGAGAAGCCGCGTCCCCCTGAGGGCTTCTTACGCAAAGAAGAACGTCGCCAACCCGAGGAAGATCAAAAACCCGCCCGAGTCGGTCGTGAAGGTGAGAAGCACCGAGCCCCCCATCGCGGGGTCTCGGCCGAGTTTTTTGAGCACCAAGGGCACCGCCAGCCCCACGACCGCCCCCTGGAGGATGTTGAGGAGCATCGCGAGGCACATGACAATCCCGAGGGTCTTCCCTTCGGGCGCATCCCAGTAGAGCGCCCAGGCGCAAAGCCCCGCAATGACGCCCCACAGGACCCCGTTGATGACGGCGACGCCGATCTCCTTTCTCAGGAGATCGCGCTTGTTGGCTTCCGTCACCTGGCCCATCGCCAAAGACCGGACCAGAAGCGTCAGCGTCTGGTTCCCGGAATTCCCGGCCATCCCCGCGACGATCGGCATCAAGGCGGCCAACGCCACCACGCGTTCGATCGTGCCGTCGAAAGCGGAAATCACACGCGACGCGAAGAACGCCGTGCAGAGGTTGACGCCCAGCCAAACCCAACGGCTCTTGGCGGACTCCCAAACGCTCCCGAACAGGTCCTGTTCGTCGTCGAGACCCACCGCGCCGAAGGCGTCCTCCTCGCTTTCCTCTCGAATGACGTCGACCACTTCGTCAACGGTCAAGCGGCCCACCAGTCGGCCCGCTTCGTCCACCACCGGCGCCGTCACCAAGTCGTAGCGCTCGAACGCCTGCGCGGCGTCGCTCGCGTCGTCCAAAGGGTTCAGCGTCAGGCCGTCGGTACGCATCACGTCGCGCACGCGCACTTCGGGGTCCGACGTGAGGAGCTTCGCCACCGCCACGGTCCCGCGGAGGTGCCCGAAGCGGTCGACGACGAAGATCTGATCCAAGTGGTCCGGAAGCGCATCAAAGCGCCGCAGATAGCGGAGCACCATGTCGATCGACACTTCCTCCCGGATGGACACCATCTCGAAGTCCATGCGGGAGCCGACGCTTTCTTCCGGGTAGGAGATCGCCGCGCGCAGCTGGGCGCGCTCTTCGTGCGAGAGCCCTTCCTGGACCTGCGCCATGACGTCCGGCGGCAGGTCGTCCGCGAGGTCCGCGATCTCGTCGGTGTCGAGCGTTTCGACCGCGTCGACGAGTTCGTCGCGGTCCATCGCGTCGATCAGGGTTTCGCGGACGCCGTCGTTGACCTCGACGAGAATGTCGCCGTCGGATTCGTGGCGGACCTGCTCCCAAACGGCGAGACGTTCGTCGAGCGGCAAGGCTTCGAGCACCCAGGCGATGTCGGCCGGGTGGAGGTCTTCAAGGACGGCGCGAAGCTCTTTGGCCGCTTCGACCGTGAGCGGCTGCGCCGCATCACCCTCTTCGGTGCGCTCGACCGGATGATCCTTCGTGCGCCGGAGGTCCTCTTCGAGGATCCCCTGCACCCGCGCCAACGCGCGGCTCGCTTCGTCGGAGTCGCGCAGGGCGGCCTGCGCTTCGTCGCCGTCGCGGTCGGGTTCTTCGTCCCGGAGACCGTAGGCCATGGCCGTCCTCCTTGTCGCGTGGGTTGATCATCCGCGGGGGCGCAGGGCGCCCCCGCCGCTTCCGCCCTTGCGGGCTGCCGAGAGACTATCACAAAGCGCCCGATTCAAGGGCATCCGTTTGGCCCCGAACCGGGCGAAAGCTGCCCTCAACCGTCAGTTCGCCGGCGCCGGTTCCGCGGCGGACGCTTCGGCCGCGACGTCGGCAGCTGTCCCTTCCGGAGCGTTTTCCGCTCCCTCGGCGCCCTCGGCATCCTCCGCATCGTCCTCGTCCATGAGCTCCGCCTGATCGATTTCGTCCGAGACGCCCGCAAGGCGCGTCTCCAACGCGAGCTCCAGGTAGTCCATGCCCAGAACGTCAAGCGTGACGCGACGGCCGCGCTCCAGGTCTTCAGGAAGCCCCGGCACGCGATGGACGAACGGGAGATGTTCCAAACGCACGAGCTCGGGCTTGATGACGGAGGCTTCGATGTGGCGGAGCCCCTCCTGCTCGATCCACCGGAGCGACCAGTAGCGTTCCATCCGCGACTGGAAGTCGCCGTAGATCCCGTAGAGGTTCTCGAACTGGCTCACGATCGTGAAGAGGTCGGCGTCGTTCCCGGCGTAGGCCGCGCCTTCACCCGTCACGACCCCGAGGAGCTGGCGCTGATTGATGAGGTCGACGTAGCGCCGCAGGGGCGAGGTCGACCACGCGTAGCGCGACACCCCCAGCCCTTCGTGGGGTGCGGGGGTCGTGCTCATGCGCACGCGTCCGATCCGCTGCGAGCGGTAGATCCCGGCGGTCTTCTCTTCTTCCAACCATGCGCCCCAGGTGCTGTTGGCGAGAATCATCAGTTCCGAGACGATCAGATCCAACGGCTCCCCGCGGCGGCGGCCCTTCAAGGACACCTTAGCGGCTTCGCCCTCGCCTTCGAGCGCGAAGGACCAGTCGATGCGCCCCACGGGTTCGGGGCGGCCGCGGACCTCTTCGCGGCCCTTCTGGAGCGTGCGGGCGAAGTGCCAGAGCCACGTGAGCGCTTCGGCGAAGGGCGCCTCCAGCGTGCCGGCTTCGATCGCTTCATCCGTAATGGGATGCTCCAGCTTGTCGTAGCGGATGTTCTTCGCGACGGCGAGGCGCTCCAACTTCGTTTCGGTCTCGAGAATCTCGTGCTCGGGCGAAACCGTCACGTAGAGCGAGAGCGCCGGGACCTCACGCCCTTCGTCGAGAGAGAAGGCCGCCACCCAGGCGTCCGGCAGCATCGTCGTCTTGATGCCCGGCGCATAGACCGTGCTCATGCGGGCGCGCGCGACGCGGTCCATCGCGTCGTCGCGGCGGATGCCGTAGGCGGGCGCCGCGATGTGGATGCCGATGCGGGTGCGGCCGTCCTCCAAATGCGTCACGCTCACCGCGTCGTCGATTTCGGTCGTCTCGGAGTCGTCGATCGAAAACGCTTCGACCTCCGCCTTGGGGAGTTCCGATGCGGCGCCCATTTCCGGCGCCGGAAGGTCCGCCGGGAAGCCGGCCCCCTTCGGGAAGTTCTCCGCGTAGAAGCTATCGACGTGCCAGGCGTAGGGGCTCGCGATCGCGCCGAGCGCGAGAAGAAGCTTCAGGGGCGTCTGCCGCGTCGCCGACGCGGCGTCCGAGAGCGCCTTCCATTCGATGCCGTTCTTGTCGGGCGAGACCAGAAGCGTCATCGCCATGCGGCCGATGGCCTCGGGGAGACGCCCCTCGGTCATCTCCGCCGCCCAGGCGCGGCGTTGCTCTTCCTGCTGCCGACGGCGCTCCACCGCCTCCAACGCCTTCTTCAGGATGTCGGCGGGGGCGCGCTTGTAGACGCCGCGGCCCTTCCGGTAGAAGTAGACGGGGTTCCCGTGGAGGACCGTGAGGAGCGCGGCGCGCTCCACCGGGCCCGCACCCTCGCCCCAATATTCCGCCGCGAGGTCCGCGTAGCCGAATTCCGTGTCGGGGGCAGCCTCCCAAAGGAACGCCGGGTCGAGTTCGGCCGCGGCCTCAGGAATACGGTTCGTGAGTTCCGCGGCCGAAGGGCTCGCAAATTCGAAAAAGGCGTTCGCCGCCTTCACCTTGGAGCGGCGGCCCGTGACGAGCTCGACCTGATAGGCCGTACCCGCCTGCGAGAGGATCGTGCCCGCCTTGAAGGCGCCGTCTTCTTCAAAGTAGAGATTCATGGTTCGTCTTGATGTTTTGGGGAAGCGCCCCGGGCGTTCGATACGCCCCGGCGGCGCGCCGTGATGTTCTTGTGGCGTCTTTTCTCAGTGCCGTTGTTCCGTTCCCGTTCAGGCCGCCTCAGGACGGATCATCCGCCGCCCACGCCGCAAGCGTCGGAACGAAGTCGTCGAACGCGCGGATGCGGTGGTCGTCGCCTGGCGACACGACGATGCGGCAGCCCCGCATCGCGTCCCGGGCCTTGTGCCAATCGAGCACTTCGTCTTCGTCCGACAAAAGCACCCAGGTACGGCGGCGTTCTTCCTGCGTCTGCGGAACGGGCGAGGTCTCGTCGTCCAAACGCTTCAGGTCGGGGCCGAAACCTTCGTCCACGTAGATCCGCCGGTCCGTCCCGGCGATCTCGTGCCAGCCGACGAGGGGCCCGATCAGCGTCCAGGGGTCGAGGCAGGGGTTCAGGAGCGCCGCCTTGGCGCCAAGCTTGCAGGCGAGCCGCCCCGCGTAGAACCCGCCGAGGCTCTACCCCACGATGAGAAGTTCCGAAGGGTCGACCGCCAGCGCCTTCGCCGCCTCATCAGCGCGTGCCGCCGCTTCCAAAGGCGGCACGTTCAGGTCCGGCGCCGCGGCGCGCCAACCGCGCGCCTGCGCCTCAGCCAACATCCGCCGCGCCTTGGCGGACGCGGGGCTCGACCGGAAGCCGTGGAGATAGAGCACCGCGCGGACCGTCATGCCTTCGCCTTGGCCTCAAGCGCCGCCAGGAGCTTCCCGTGGACGCCCCCGAAGGCGCCGTTGCTCATGCAAAGCAGCACGTCGCCGGGTTCGGCCTCCGCCGCCACCCGCGCGACCAAATCGTCGACGTCGTGCGTGACGGTCGCCTTCGCCCCCAAGGGCGCCAAAGCTTCTTCGGGCGCCCAGCGCACGCTCGGGCCCGCGTAGCAGAAGACGCGGTCGGCCGCATCGAGCGACCCCGCCAGGGCATCCTTCATCGTGCCCAGCTTCATCGTGTTGCTGCGGGGTTCCAAAAGTGCGATGAGACGGCCCTTCACGCCTTCCTTCACCATGCCGTCACGCACCGCGGCGATCGTCTCGCGCACGGCGGTCGGGTGGTGGGCGAAGTCGTCGATGACGACGCAGCCGTAGGCGCGGCCCTTCACTTCCTGACGGCGCTTGACGCCCGCGAAGTGGGCGAGGATTTCAAGCGACGTTTCGGGAGATACGCCCACGTCCCTCGCCGCGGCCACTGCGGCGAGCGCATTCAACGCGTTGTAGCGCCCGGGCATGGGGAGATGAAGTTCGCCGACAGGCTTCCCGGAAAATGCCACGCGGCCGTCTTCCGTCAACGACCAACCCGCTTCGCCCTCCGCCACGTCGAAGCGCTCCACGCGGCTCCAGACGCCCATCGCGAGCACGCGGTCGAGCGCCTCGGCGCGGGCGTTCGCGATGACGAGGCCGTTGGACGGCATCGTGCGGACGAGGTGATGGAACTGCCGCTCGATGGCGGCGAGATTCTCGAAGATGTCCGCGTGGTCGTATTCGAGGTTGTTCAGAATCGCCGTGCGGGGACGGTAGTGCACGAACTTGCTCCGCTTGTCGCAAAACGCCGTGTCGTACTCGTCGGCTTCGATGACGAAGGGCGCGTTCGGATTCCCCAAATGCGCCGAGCGGCTGCTCCACTGCGGCACGCCGCCGATGAGGTAGCCGGGGTCCATCCCCGCTTCGATCAGAATCCTCGCGACCATGGAAGTCGTCGTCGTCTTCCCGTGCGTGCCCGCGACCGCAATCACGTGACGCCCCTGCAGGATCTCCTTCGCGAGCCACTCGGGACCCGAGACGTAGGGGAGGCCCCGGTCGAGGATGGCCTCAAGAAGCGGATTCCCGCGGCTCACCGCATTCCCGACGATCCAGACGTCGGGACGGAAGCGCTCGATCTGCTCGGGCGACCAACCCTCCTCCAATTCGATCCCCGCCGCGCGGAGCGCGTCGCTCATCGGGGGATAGACGTTGGCGTCGCAACCGGTGACGCGGTGGCCCGCTTCGCGGGCGAGCTGCGCGACGCCGCCCATGAAGGTGCCGCAGATGCCGAGAATGTGAATGTGCATGATGCCTGGGATAGGATTCGGGGTGAAGAACCTGAGGAACCGAAAAACCGGTTGGGGCGGATTTCCTCCGCCGGACCCCGCATTGTCCCACGTCGGCGGCCGACTGTCGCGCCGCGAAGTGCAACAAGCCCCGTCCGACGCGCTTCAGCGCACTCCCCGCACCGTTCGGAACCCCACCCGCCGCTCTTGATGAACGTCCCACGCCAATGAAGCACCGTCGCCGCCCGCTCGATACGACCTCCCCGCGATCTCCACGAAGAGGAGAGTCCGCCTCGGACCGCCCGTCGGCCCGCAGGGAAGCCGCGGACGCCGAACAGATCGTCCGCCACGCCCACACCGCGTCGCTCACCCCTGAAGAGGCGGCCGACCATTTGGGACTCCCGCTCCGCGAATCGGCTTGGGCCCAAGCCGTCGACGCGTGGGCGGGGCTCTTCGCCGAAACGGCGCACGAGGAAGCGCTCCTTGCGAAGCGCCGCACGGCGCTTCGCCTGATGCGCCTCATCCGCCGGTTCGCGACGCCCGGCGTCATGATGGATCTGCGGCTAGCCGGCCGCGTCGTCGCGGGGACCGCGGTCCCCGCCTCGCCCGTGCTCCTCACGGCCAACGCCCCCGACCCCAAAGCCGCGCTCGCGGCGCTTCTCTCGCTGGGGCTCGACCCCGCACCGATTCCGCCCGGGTTGAGGGTCCCGGAACCCGGTTTCGGCCCCGACGCCCAGACCGGACCCCGGTCTTCGGGCGTCACCTTCGACTTTGAAGAGGAGCGCTTCATCCTGAAGCTCTGCGCCCCGGGCGAATCCCGGGGGACGGCGCTCCCGGCGTCCGTCCGCTTCAGTCTTCCCGCACCCTCCGGCAACCTCACGGAGGCGGCTCTGGAAGCGTTCCTCCAATCCGACGAAGGATGAGCGACGGATTAGCCCATCAACGGCATCCCAAGCGCCCCATCCGGGCGATAAACTTGACGCCGCCCGCAAAATCGCGCCCCTTGGAGGCTCCCCCGACCTCCCGGCCTTTACTTTGCGAACGGAATTCACGACAATTCCAAATGTTTTCAAAGGAGATCGGCACCTGTTGGTGCTTTTTCCTTAAAATCACCGCTCTCGCGCCGACGTCCCCGACCCCGCGCGACTCCGGACACACATGATCGGCGGCGGTCCCGCCCGGCGCGCCTCGGCGCCGGAGAGCCCTCGACCCGGCCGCCCCACACCCAAATAGGTTTCCTGCCATGGATCTGCGCAAACTGAAGACTCTCATCGACCTCGTGAGCGAAAGCGGCGTTGCCGAACTCGAAATCGAGGAAGGCGAAGACCGCGTCCGCATCGTCAACCGTCCGTCCGCGACGCCGCAGGCGATGCCCGCGCCGAGCATCCCGCCGATCCCCGTGACGCCCGTTGCGCTCCCGGCGGCCGTCGAAGCCGCACCCGCCCAGGAAGCGCCCGCCCCTGCGGCCGCGCCCGCGGGCCTCACGATCACAAGCCCGATGGTGGGCACCTTCTACCGTGCGCCTTCGCCGGGCGCCGACCCCTTCGTCAAGGAAGGCGACGCCGTGAAGAAGGGCCAGACCATCGGCATCATCGAAGCGATGAAGCTTCTGAACGAAGTCGAAGCCGACCAGGACGGCATCGTCAAGTCCTTCTGCGTGGAAAACGGCCAGCCCGTCGAATTCGGCCAGCCGCTCCTCGTGCTCGAATAAACCGCTCCCGACGCGCCTATGTTTGGAAAGATCCTCATCGCCAACCGCGGGGAGATCGCGCTGCGCATCCAGCGCGCCTGCCGTGAAATGGGCATCAAGACCGTGGCCGTCCACTCGACGGCCGACGCGGACGCGAAGTACGTCCGCCTCGCCGACGAAAGCGTCTGCATCGGTCCCGCCCAACCCGGGCTCTCCTACCTCAACATCCCGGCCATCATCTCGGCGGCGGAAGTGACCGACGCCGAAGCGATCCACCCGGGCTACGGCTTCCTCTCGGAAAACGCCGACTTCGCCGAACGCGTCGAGCGTTCGGGCTTCGCCTTCATCGGCCCGCGCGCGGAGAGCATCCGCCTGATGGGCGACAAGGTGAGTGCGAAGCAGGCGATGCGGGACGCCGGCGTCCCCTGCGTGCCTGGCAGCGACGGCGCGCTCCCCGAAGACCCGCAGGAAATCCTGCGCATCGCGCGTCAGATCGGCTACCCCGTCATCATCAAGGCGGCGGGGGGCGGTGGCGGCCGCGGCATGCGCGTCGTGCGCACCGAGGCCGCGCTTCTGACGAGCGTCTCCACGACCCGTGAAGAAGCCCGCGTCGCCTTCGGGAACCCGACCGTCTACATGGAAAAGTTCCTCGAGAATCCGCGCCACATCGAAATTCAGGTGCTCTCGGACAACTTCCAGAACGCGGTGTATCTCGGCGAGCGCGACTGCTCGATGCAGCGGCGCAACCAGAAGATTTTGGAAGAGGCTCCCGCCCCCGGGATTCCGCGCCGCCTGATCGAGCGCCTCGGGAACCGCTGCGCGGAAGCGTGCCGCCGCATCGGCTACCGTGGTGCGGGCACGTTCGAGTTCCTCTTTGAGAACGGCGAGTTCTACTTCATCGAGATGAACACCCGCGTGCAGGTCGAGCACCCCGTCACGGAAATGGTGACCGGGATCGACATCGTCGCCGAGCAGATCCGCATCGCCGCGGGCGAGCGTCTGCGCTTCAAGCAGCGCGACATCGAACTCAAGGGCCACGCGATCGAATGCCGCATCAATGCGGAAGACCCCTTCACCTTCGTGCCGAGCCCCGGCAAGGTGACGGCCTGGCACCTCCCCGGCGGCCCCGGGATCCGCATCGACAGCCACGTCTATGCCGGCTACACCGTGCCGCCCTACTACGACAGCATGATCGGGAAGATCATCGCCTACGGCGACACCCGCGAGCAGGCGATCGCCCGCATGAGGGTGGCGCTCTCTGAAACCGCCGTCGAAGGGATCCGCACCAACACGAAGCTCCACCGCGAGCTCCTCGCGGACGAGCGCTTCTTCCAGGGCGGGACGAGCATCCACTACCTTGAAGAAAAACTCCGCGAGCGCTCCAACCGAACGCGCAACTAAACCGCTAAACTTCGGAGACGGGGACCCCTTTGGTCCCCGTCTCTTTTTCAATTCCGCCCACCTCCGACACACGACCATGCGCGACATCAAGATCCTTGCCGACGAACGTTCCGCCGAAGCCCTCGCCGACGCCCTGATGGACGCGGGCGTCCTGAGCGCCTCGCTCGAAGACGCCGACGCCGACCGCCCCGACGAGCAGCCGCTTTACGGCGAACCGGGGCTCGAACCCGAACAGTGCGCGTGGCCCCGTTCGATCGTCTCGCTTTTGGTCGAGGACGACTTCGACCTCGACGCCGCCCTTCAGGACGCCGTCGCCGCGGTGGGCTGCAAGATGCCCGAAGTCTTGGGGAACGAGGACGTCCCCGACCAGGACTGGGTGCGCATCACGCAGGCGCAGTTCCAACCGGTGCGCGTCTCCGACCGCCTCTGGATCGTGCCCACGTGGCACGACGTCCCGTCGACCGACGCCGTCAACGTACGCCTCGACCCGGGCGTCGCCTTCGGGACGGGTTCGCACCCGACGACGCATCTCTGTCTCCAGTGGTTGGACGAGCATGTCGGCGCGGAAGACGAAATCCTCGACTACGGCTGCGGCACCGGCATCCTCGCGATCGCTGCGAAGCTCTTGGGCGCAAAGCGCGTCCTCGGCACCGACATCGACCCGCAGGCGGTCGACGCGGCGGTGGAGAACGCCCGCATGAACGGCACCGAAGCCGAGTTCTACCTCCCGAACGCGATGCCTCAGGGCGACTTCGACATCGTGGTCGCGAATATTCTCGCGAACCCCCTGAAGCTCCTCGCCCCGGCGTTGATCGGGCGCGTGCGCCGCGGCGGCCGTCTCGTCCTCTCCGGCGTCCTGAAGACGCAAGCCGAGGAAGTGATCTCGCACTACATGTCGCTCGAACCCGGCTTGACGCTCGCCGTCTGGAAGACGGAAGGCGACTGGGTCTGCATCGCGGGCGAACTCGCGTAAGCAGGGCATCTGGAGATCACACCCATGGCCCGAATTCTCCGCTGCCCCGCCTGCGGCGCGCTCTGGCGCGTCGATCTTGAAGACGCCTCGGCGCAGCTCCGCTGCGGCGAGTGCGGCACCGTGTTCGCGTCCGCCAAGGCGGAGACGCTCGACGTCGACGACGAGGTCTTGGACGAGGCGCTTGCGCGCCGCACGGCCTCTGACGACGCCGAGGCGACCCCGGAGGGCGACGCCGCGGCCGACACGTCTCCGGACGCCGCTCCGACTGAAGACTCCGGCACGGACGACACCGCCCCCGCTTCCGATGCGAAACCCCGCAGCAACCCGCTGTGGGGTCTGCTCGGCACCGTTGCCGTTATCGGTCTCGCCTTCGGCGGCGTCCTCTGGAGCGCCGACGCCATCGTCCAAAGCGCGCCCGCGCTTCGCCCCGCGTTCCAGGCCGCCTGCGGCACGCTTCCCTGCCCGGGGTTTGCGTGGATGGACGCGAAGGCCTGGACGGTGTCGGGTGAGATCGTCGACGCCGCCCAGATCACCGCGACGCCCGTGCCCTTGGGGGATCCGAATGCCGCTGCGGGAGATTCGCAGGCGACACCCCTGCAGGTCCGCATCCGCTTTGAAAACGCCACCGCCCGAACGCTTCTTCTCCCGCTCGTCGAAGTCAAGCTTTTGGACGCCGCCGGGACGCCGATCGCGGAGCGTTTGGTCGAACCCGCCGATCTCGGCTTCGCGACGGTCGGGGGCGACGCTCCGAGGCTCGCACCGCAGGCCCGCACCGAGGCGCTCCTCACGATCACGACGCCCCTTCCCGTCAAGCCCACGGGCCTCGCCCTCAAGGCTTGGGACCCGCAGCTCCGCTGAGGCGACGTCATGCCCGACCGCGCCGTTCTCCTCACGGGCTCCATCGCCTACGACACCGTGCTCCACCACGCGAAGCGCTTCGACGAATCGCTTCGTGCCGAGCACCTCGCGCACCTCAACCTCACCTTCTACGCCCCCGCCATGCGGCGCGATTTCGGCGGCTGCGCCGCCAACATCGCATACGCGATGGCGAAGTTGGGAGGCAACCCCGTGCTCTGGGGCGCATTGGGCTCGGACGGTGCGCCCTACCGCGAACGCTTCGCGTCATGGCGGATGGATTTGTCCGGACTCGTCACGCTCCCCGACGTCTTCACGTCGCAATGCTTCATCACGACGGACGCGGCCGGGAACCAGTTGGCGAGCTTTCACCCGGGCGCGATGGACCGCGCGCACGAAGCCCCCTGGCCCGACGCGGCGGACCCCGTGTTGGTCGCGATTTCGCCGGGCGGGCACGACGCAATGATCGCCCAAGCGGACGAAGCCCTGAAACGCGGCGTCCCCTACCTGTTCGACCCGGGGCAGGCCGTGCCGCTCTTTGAGGGGGATGAACTCCGCGAACTCGCGCTTCACGCCGCCTACGCCGCCTTCTCCGACTACGAAGCGGCGATGATCACCGAAAAGACCGGACTCACCCCCGAAGACCTCGCCCGAGCGGGCGTCACCGTCTTTCACACGCACGGGAGCCGCGGCTCCACGGTGCGCGTCGCGGGCGACGCGCACGCGTGGTCGGTTCCGGCGGCGCCGCTTCTGCTTCCTCCCGGCGCCGCGCCCGACCCCGTGGGTGCGGGCGACGCCTACCGCGGCGGCCTCCTCTGGGCGCTCGCCCGCGGGACGGATCCCGTCGAGGCCGCCCGCACGGCGAGCGTTGTCGGCGCGATGAAGGTGGAGAGCCGCGGGACGCAGGACTATGCGTTGTCGGAGCCCCTGATGCGCGAACGCCTCGGGACTCTGCCCG
>NZ_JH604888.1 GCF_000250875.1 Sutterella parvirubra YIT 11816
ATTAGATTTATTGTATCAGTTTCGAGCCCTCCGAATCGTCATCCGGCGTCATCTTTCCTTCGCCGACGCCGGTTCCGGTCGACGCGATCCGACGCGGAGGATCCCGTCTGAAGGTCCCCGATTTCGTGTTCAAGCCCTCTGAACGCTTGTGCGGCTAGTCATCCTGAGTTTCCGTTTCTGCGTCGGGTTTTGCTGCCCGTTTGCGCCAAAACGTCGGACACCGGAATCGGCCTTTCTTGAGGGATCTCCGGGAACGTGCGACGAAAGTCGTCGCAGAAGCGACGATAAGAGAAATCTAACAACCATTCAAAATGGATAGCCTCAACACAAAACCACCCTTAGGAAAAACACCAGTGGGTGCTTGACGGAGAACAAATCCGGAGCCGCCCGTCAAGGCCCCGGACACATACCTTGGAAGGGGTTAAGTGTTGATGAAATGGAATCAGTCATTCCATTTTGTGAAGTGACCGCAGCACTCCGTAGGGGTTTACCTTGCCTAAACCCCCAAATACACCCCCCGAAAGGGGTATCCAATCGGCTGAGCGGTACGACCCGTTCGGCTGACCCGAAGTTCCCCGTCCGTCATAATCCTTCATCACTTGTAAAGGTCTGCAAAACTCACGAGAAATACGTATTTCCTGAACTTCCGGGTCGCCATGACT
>NZ_JH604889.1 GCF_000250875.1 Sutterella parvirubra YIT 11816
GTTGAGTGTCAAATCGGCGGGAAGTTCAGGGACGCGTTTCGGCGAAGGCAACGCCGTCTACCTGATCGAGGACGGTATCGTCGCCACCCAGCCCGGCCGCGTCGGCGACTACGAGCGCATCATCGGGCTCTTCGGACCGGAGCGGGTCTTGGGGCTGATCCGCGCGGTGGGCCGCGGGAGCCGCAAGATGCCTTTGCAGGCGACGGCGCTGACGCCCGTGCGCGCCGTGCGGCTGGAGATCGGGCAGGCGCTCGACTTCATCGAGGCCGACCCGGCGCTTCACGCGCGGGTGCTGCGCAACGCTCTGCACAAGGCGGAGAGCCAGATCGACGGCGTCATCATGAACGACGGGCTGCCGCTTTACGCCCGGGTGCTTTGGGCACTTGAGGTCCTCACGCTTGATTTGGACGGCGATGAGGAAGACGTTGAAGACGGCCCCTGCCCGCTTCCGACCGGCATCACGATCACCGAGATCGGGCTGCTCGTCCACGCGTCACGCGAAATGACGAGCCGCGCCGTCGGGGACGCCGTGCGTGCGGGCGTCGTGAAGAAGGAAGGCCGCAGGCTCCTCATCGACCGGAAGGCGCTCCGCCGGGCGCTTCTTGAGCTGCACGGGTGAGGCGCACCGCACCCCAATGAAGAGAAACCTCCGGGGTCCGACGTACGGTCCGGAGGTTTTCGTCAAAGCGGCTTGGAAGTCGCGGCTCAGGCCTTCGCAATCGATTCCGCGGCGATCTTCCCGAAGATCACGGCCTTCCCGACCGAGGTCCCCGACATGTACGCGGCGCCGTGGAAGCCGCCGGTGCCCTCACCCGCGGCCCACAACCCCGGGATCACTTCGCCGAAGATGTTGACGACGCGGGCTTCCGTGTCGATCTTCGGTCCGCAGTAGGTCGAGAGCAGACACGCGGTCGCGGCGAAGGCGTAGAACGGCGCCTTCGTGATGGGCTGCGGCTTGCCGCCACCCGCGGAGAGCGACGTGCGCCCGAAGGCGTCCGCGCCTTTGGCGAGCCCCTCGTTGTAGGCCTTCACCGTGCGCACGAGCGCGTCCGCGGGAACGCCGATCTTTCCGGCGAGAGCTTCGAGCGTATCCGCTTCGAAAAGTTCGCCGTTCTTCTTCAGGTAGTCGGTCTTGGCGAGCGGATCCTTCTGGGCTTCGGCGTGAATCGCCGCGTCGTAGACCTGGTAGCCGATGCCGTCGGGCTCCTGCATGACGAGCTCGCCCAATTCCTTGTAGGGGCGCGACTCGTCCGCGAAGCGTTCGCCCTTCTTGTTGACGATGACCGCGCCGTTGTACATGACGAAGGCCGAGGTCTGCGTCTTCGGGTTGAAGCCGTAGGTCGCCTTCGTGTAGGAGACGTCGAGAAGGTCCGCGCCGAGCGCCCAGGCCATCTTCGTGCCGTCGCCGGTGTTGCCGAGCCCGCCCAGCTTCAACGCCTTTTCGGCGGCCGGCGTGAAGCGGCGGAGAAGGTCTTCGCTCCGGGCCCAGCCGCCCGCGGCGATGACGACGCCCTTCTTCGCACGGATGCGGAGCGCCTTCTTGCCCGCAGCGGCTTCAACCCCGATCACCTTCCCGTCCGCGTCCGTGATGAGGCGGCGCGCGGCGGTGTTCATGCGGATCTCGCCGCCCTTCGCGCGGATGAGATCGTGAAAGACCCCCAACATCTGCGAGGTCTTCGTCATATGCTGGCGCGGCACGCTCATCCCGGCGCCGGTCGTGGGCGCACCGAATTCGACCCCCAAACCCTTCGCCCAGTGGTACGTGTCGAGGCACTTCGTCACGAAGGTGCGCACGAGCGCGGGATCGTTAACCTTCCCCATCGCGAGGAGTTCGCGCTCGAAGAGTTCGGGCGAATCCTTGATGCCGGCCTTCTCCTGCAGGTCCGTCCCGCAGATGCAGAAGCCCCCGTTGCAGACGGCGGTCGAGCCGCCCGCCACGCGCATCTTCTCCAGGACCACGACCTTGAGGCCCAGTTCCGCGGCGCGGGCCGCCGCGGAACTCCCGGCCGCTCCCGTGCCGATCACGACGACGTCGGTTTCCACGTCAAAGGCGGCCGCATCCTTCGCGTCGGCGACAAGCGGCATGAAGCCCGCCATCGCCGAGACGGCGGCGGTTCGTTTGAAGAGGGTGCGGCGCGTGAGGTCCTTCGCGTGCATGGGATGCTCCTTTCTGGAAATGATGGATCCGGAAATCCGGAAATGGTCTCCATCATTCTAGAGAGCGGCGGAAAAGCCGCATTAGGGTTTGCACTCCGGTACCCGCAAACGCGCTATGCGCCCTCCTCGAACGCACGAAGCCCCGCGAACCGGAATCCGCGGGGCTTCCGTTGGGGCGGCGCTTCAGGCGCTTCGCGCCGCCCGGGTATCAGTCAAGCCTCCCGGCTCACCCCACCCACTTGCGGGCGTTGCGGAACATCCGCATCCAGCCCGCGTCTTCCGTCCATTCGCCCGGACGCCACGAGAGCTGCACCGCACGGTGGCTGCGCTCGGGGTGCGGCATCATGATCGTGAAGCGGCCGTCCTCGGTCGTCACGGCCGTCAAGCCGCCCGCCGAACCGTTCGGGTTCATCGGGTAGACCTCGGTCGGATTCCCCGCGGCGTCGACGTAGCGGGCCGCGGCGCGGACGAGCGCCGCGTCTTCGGGCTTCAGGAACTCCACGCGGCCTTCGCCGTGGGAGTTGACGATCGGCATGACGCTCCCCGCCATCCCCGCGAAGAGAATCGAGGGGCTTTCCATCACCTCGACGTTGACGAGGCGGGCTTCGAACTGCTCGGCGCGGTTCCGGAGGAACTGCGGCCAGTGCGACGCACCCGGGATGAGGTTGCGCAAGTGACTCATCATCTGGCAGCCGTTGCAGATCCCGAGACCGAACGTGTCCTGACGGTTGAAGAAGGTCGAGAACATCTCGACCAAACGGTCGTTGTGAAGGATCGTCTTCGCCCAGCCGCCGCCGGCGCCCAGGACGTCGCCGTAGGAGAAGCCGCCGGCGCAGGCGAGCCCCACGAATTCCGCGAGGTCGCGGCGGCCGGTCAAGAGGTCCGTCATGTGGAGGTCGTGCACCTCAAACCCGGCGCGCGTGAAGGCCGCGGCCATTTCGGTCTGAGAGTTGACGCCTTCTTCGCGCAGCACCGCCATCTTCGGGCGCGCGCCCGTCGCGATGAAGGGGGCGGCGACGTCGTCGTTCACGTCGAACGTGGTCTTCGCGAAGAGACCCGTGTCGGCCTTGTCCGCGATGCGGGCGAATTCCTGATCGGCGCAGGCCGGGTTGTCGCGGCCGCGGGCGATCTCGTGCGAGACCTCCGTCCAGGCTTCCTGCATCGCGACGCGCTCGAACGCACCCACGCCTTCGATTTCGAGCGCGTCCGTGTCGGTGACGACGCCCACGAAGTGGCAGAGGTGCGAGAGACCCTGCGCGCGCATTTCGGCGACGACGAGGTCGGCCTTCTCCGCCGGGACCTCAAGGAGCGCACCGAGTTCTTCATTGAAGAGCACGTTCGCGGCGTCGGCGCCGGGCGCCCGCAGCAGCGACGTGAGGTCGAGCTTCAACCCCAAGCGCGACGCGAACATCATTTCCGCGGCGGCCGCGAAGAGCCCGCCGTCGGCGCGGTCGTGGTAGGCGAGCACGGCGTCCTTCGCGACGAGGTTGCGAAGGGCCGTCATGAAGCGCGCCAAGGCCGCGGCGTCGTCGCAGTCGGGGGCCGTATCGCCGAAGCGCTGCGAGACCTGCGCGAGGATCGAGCCGCCCATGCGGTTCTTCCCGGCGCCGAAGTCGACCAGCACCATCACGGCGTCGGCCTTCTTCAATTCAGGCGTGAGGGTCTTGCGGACGTCCGCGACCGGCGCGGCCGCGGAGACGATCAAGGACACCGGCGACGCGACGGTCTTCCCGTCCCAGGTCGTGCGCATCGAGAGCGAGTCCTTCCCGACCGGAATCGAGATCCCGAGCGCGACGCAGAAGTCGGACGCGGCCTTCACCGCGTCGAAGAGCTTCGCATCTTCGCCGGGCTGGCCGCAGGCGGCCATCCAGTTGGCGGAGAGCTTGACGGTCGGGAGGTTCACGTCCGCAGCGGCGATGTTGGTGAGCGCTTCGGCGATCGCCATGCGGCTCGCGGCCGCCGAGTCGATCACGGCCAAGGGCGTGCGTTCGCCCATCGCCATCGCTTCGCCCTTGACGGTTTCAAACCCGAGCGTCGTCACGGCGCAGTCCGCGACCGGCACCTGCCAGGGGCCGACCATCTGGTCGCGGGCAACGAGGCCGCCCACGGTGCGGTCGCCGATCGTGATGAGGAAGGACTTCGACGCGACGGTCGGGTGGCGAAGGACGTCGAGCGCCGCCTTCGTGAGGTCGATGCCGTCCGCGGTGAAGGCCGTGAGCTTCGTCTCGACGTGCTTCACGTCGCGGTGCATGCGCGGGGCCTTGCCGAGGAGCACTTCCATCGGCATGTCGACGGCGTCGGTTTCGCCCGGACGCGTCAACTTCAGAACCTTTTCTTCGGTGATGTGCCCGAGCACGGCATAGGGGCAGCGCTCGCGGCGGCAGAAGGCGTCGAAGCGTTCGAGCTTCACCGGATCGAGGGCGATCACGTAGCGCTCCTGGCTTTCGTTGCACCAAACCTCGAGCGGAGACATGCCGGACTCTTCGACCGGGACCTTGGAAAGATCAAAGGCCGCACCCTGACCGGAGAGGTCGGCGAGTTCGGGCATGGCGTTCGACAACCCGCCCGCACCCACGTCGTGGATCGCGAGGATCGGGTTTTCTTCACCCATCGCCCAGCAGCGGTCGATCACTTCCTGGGCGCGGCGCTCCATTTCGGGGTTCCCGCGCTGGACCGAGTCGAAGTCGAGCGCTTCGGAGTTGGCGCCCGTCGCCATCGAGCTCGCGGCGCCGCCGCCAAGCCCAATGCGCATGCCGGGGCCGCCAAGCGCAATCAGGAGGCTCCCCGTCGGGGGAACGGCCTTCTTCGTCTGGTCGTCGCGGATGTTGCCGATGCCGCCCGCGAGCATGATGGGCTTGTGGTAGCCGTAGCGCACCCCGCCCACGTTCGCTTCGAACGCGCGGAAGTAGCCGAGGATGTTGGGTCGGCCGAATTCGTTGTTGAAGGCGGCGCCGCCCAAGGGGCCGTCCGTCATGATGGCGCGCGGCGTGGCGATGCGGCCCGGGGCGCCGTACTGGTCTTCCGCGGAGCCTTCACCGGTCACGACGTCGCGGTCGTTTTCCCAGGCCTGCGGGGCGCCTTCGAGGCGAAGGGCCGAGGTCGTGAAGCCGCAGAGGCCCGCCTTCGGGCGGGCGCCGCGGCCGGTCGCGCCTTCGTCGCGGATTTCGCCGCCGGAGCCGGTGGAGGCGCCGGGGAACGGCGAGATCGCCGTCGGATGGTTGTGGGTTTCGACCTTGAAGACGGTGTGGGTCTTTTCGTCTTTCCGCTCAAAGACGGAGCCGAACGGATCGGCTTCCGTGGGGCGCGGGTAGAGGCGCGTCACTTCGGCGCCTTCGAAGATCGCCGCGTTGTCGGCGTAGGCCGTGATCGTCCCCTGCGGGGCCGCCTTGTGCGTGCGGCGGATCATGCCGAAGAGCGTCTCTTCCTTCGCTTCGCCGTCGATCGTCCAGGCGGCGTTGAAGATCTTGTGGCGGCAGTGCTCCGAATTCGCCTGCGCGAACATCATGAGTTCGACGTCGGTCGGGTTGCGGCCCGCCTTCGTGAAGGCGTCGGCGAGGTAGTCGATTTCGTCTTCCGAGAGGGCGAGGCCCATGTCGACATTGGCGGCTTCCAAGGCGGGGCGGCCCTGACCGATCAGATCCACCGTCGCCATCGGACGGCCGTCGAGCTCGACGAAGAGGTTTTCCGCGGGGAAGTCGACCGGGACGACCGACTCGGTCATGCGGTCGTGAAGGCACGCGGCCAGGGCGGTCTTCTCATCCTCCGTGAGGGTGACGCCGTCCTTCAAGCGGATGCTGAAGACCGTCCCGCGCTCGACACGCATGACGGCTTCGATGCCGCAGTTCTTCGCGATGTCGGTCGCTTTGGACGCCCAGGGCGAAATCGTCCCCAGGCGCGGCACCACCATGAAGCTCACGTCGGCGCGGACGTCTTCCGCCGCGCCCTCGTAGGCGAGAAGGGACGAGAGACGCGTCGCTTCGGTCGCGTCGAGTTCGCGTTCGGCATGCACAAAATGCACGAAGCGGCCCGAGACCGCTTCGACATGGGGAGAAACTTTGGCGAGCGCCGCAAGCGCACGACGGGCGCGGAAATCGGAAAGGGCCCGGCCGCCCTGAAGCTCGAACACGATGCCGTGGTGGGTCGTCATGGTGTGGAATTTCCCTCTGGGATGTGGGTGACGGAGGGGGACCCCTCCTTCGAAAGTGCCGCCATTATAAGTGCGCACCTGCCGGAGAACGCCCAAGGGCGGCCTTGTCTTCATCGGGTCTTCCCTAGAGCGGCGCGGAATCCGGACCCACACGACACGACATTCACGCATTGCCGCGGGAACCCCACGGATTGTCTTTGACGAAAGAGAGTTCCGTCTTCGTCTTCACACCAAGAGATTCGGGGCGAAGAGGCCGACAAGAGGCCGACAAAACCGGGGCGGGAGGGACGATGAGAGGCGTGGAGAGGCGTGGAGAGGTGCGGGGGCGGCCCGGCGGGGCCCGGACGCAAGAAACCCCGGCGGGTCGGACCCGGCCGGGGTTTCGAGTTTCCTTTTGGAAGCCGGAAGCTCTCGGGGCTTCAGGGCTTCACTCAGGCGGGCTGCGCTTCGGCTTCAGCCTGCTTGTCCAACTTCACCTGACGGAAGTGGAGGAAGCAGGTGACCGCGATCATCATGAGGAAGGCGGTGCCGAGCGAGAGCCAGAGGTTGCCGCCCGTGAGGCCGGCGACCAGGTACCCGGCCGCCGAGCAGGCCGCCACGACGAGCGCGTACGGGAGCTGCGTCGCCACGTGTTCGATGTGGTTGCAGCCGGCGCCCGCGGACGAGAGGATCGTCGTGTCGGAAATGGGCGAGCAGTGGTCGCCGAAGACCGAACCCGCAAGCGTCGCCGAGAGGACGACGATCGTGAGGTTGGGGTCGACGCCCTGAACGACCGGCACCACGATCGGAATGAGGATCCCGAACGTACCCCAGGCCGTACCCGTCGAGAAGGAGAGGAAGGCGGCGATGAGGAAGACGACCATCGGGAGGAAGACCGAGAGGTCGCCGCCGCCCGACTGCACGAGGCCCTGGACGAAGAGCGGGGTCTGGAGAAGATCGCGGCAGACGCCGGAGAGCGTCCACGCAAGAACCAGAATGATGTTCGCGGGGAGCATCAGCTTGGCGCCTTCGACGAGGCCCTGCATGAAGTCCGCAAACGGCACCAGACCGCGCGGGACGTAGAGGAGGAACGCGACGGCGACGGCGCCGAAGGCGGCCCAGACGAGCGCCGCGGCGGCGGAGGAATTGCCGATCGAAGCCGCGAACGAGTGGAACGCGGGATCCGCACCCCAGTAGCCGCCCGAGTACATGAGGGCGAGGACCGCGAAGACGATCAAGGCGAGGATGGGGACCAGCATGTCGAAGACGCGGCCGCGCGGGTTGGCGTGGGGCGGCTCGGCGTGGCCGGCGGCCCCTTCACCGACGTCGCCCGCGAGCGCGCGGGCTTCGGCGCGGCGCATCGGCCCGAAGTCGTAGTTCGTGAAGACCACGAAGAAGACCATCACGATCGAGAGGAGCGCGTAGAAGTTCCAGGGAATGGACGCGATGAAGGCGGCCATGTCGGATTCAAAGACGCCGTTCCCCTTCAAGGACGAGCCCACGGCGGCCGCCCACGAGCTCACCGGCGCGATGATGCAGACCGGCGCGGCGGTCGAGTCGATGATGTACGCGAGCTTCGCACGGGCGACGCGGTAGCTGTCGCAGAGCGGGCGCATCACGGTGCCGACCGAGAGGCAGTTGAAGTAGTCGTCGATGAAGATGAGGACGCCCAGACCGCTCGTCGCGAGCAGCGTCGAGCGGCGGCCCTTGATCTTCGAGACGGCCCACTTGCCGTAGGCCTTCGTGCCGCCCGACATGGCGACCACGTAGACCAAAGCGCCCAGCATCGAGCAGAAGACGAGGATGTTGAAGTCGACCTTGTTCCCCATGGTCGTGAAGGCGCTCTCGAGCGTCCCCATGAGGATGTTTCCGTCGGTACCGATCGTGTAGATCAGGGTGCCCGCGAGAATGCCGATCAACAGCGAAGAGAGCACTTCCTTTGTGAGAAGCGCAAGGACGATGGCGACGATCGGGGGAATGATCGAGAGCCACCCGGCGGCAAAGGGTTCCATTTGGGAGTCCTGTTGTTGTCGTGTCCCGAACTCCCCTCCGGCAAGAGGGAGTCGCGGCGGCGGAGTGCGCCGCGGGGACGGGGTTCGTGTCGGAAGCGATGCGTCCGATAGCGCCCGCACGGGATTGGGTTGAAGAGGCAATCACGCGGTGCGGACGGCGTCCATGGGGCGAAGTCTACTGAAGACGCCCGTGAAATCGGGCCTTCCCGGGGTTTATCCCGTTTTCCGGAGCCGTTCCTCCCACTTACCGCAACCCGGTTACGACATAATGCCTACGGTTTCCCCGTTTCGCTTGGGACACAAGGCATTCGACCTAGGCAGGATGCCTGACGGCATCATTTCGCCGCAACACCTTCTCACAAATTGGCAGGCGAAAAGCCGTGATTTTTCTTCAAAAGCCCTGCAGAACCCGGGAAGCGGTGTTATATTGGGATCTCGTTGTGGTTCCTGCGGCGCCTTTCGTTTCCACGAAGACGCGCGCACCGGAGTCGCTGGAGGGAGTCCTCGCTGTTCGAACGCGGTTGCACGCTGCCGGACGGAGCTCAACGGATGCCTCTTCGCTGGAAAGCCCGCGGACCACAAAGACAACTCGCCCCCTCTTCGGGAATTCAACGTGAGGTTCGACGCAAGTCGGACCTTTTTTCGTTTTTGGGGTGCCCGGGCGTCAGCTCGTCGGGGCCCGCCCGAAGACGACGGGTCCATGCGCCTCCCCCGCCGCCGACGCCTCCCGGGCGCAAAAAATCCCGCAACAACTCACAGGAAGATCGATCTCGCAGTCGGAGTTGTCGCGGGCTGAAGGAGAAGAGGCGAGTTCACCAAGAGGAACTCCGGATCGCGAGCAGAGCGGCGAAGTGTTGTGGGACACCGGCATGCCGCCCGATCAGGAGGAACGTCCGCTCCCGTCGTCGATGTCGGGAGAGCCCTGCTTCTCGCCTCCGATTATGTCGACTAATCCCGATCGGGAACTCCAAAAGCGTGAACTTGGGGGCCGCTTTTGTCCGGAGCCAAACATTCGCAGCTTTTGTCCCCTTCCCCCTTGAAGCGGGGTTCCCGACAGATCTAAAATGAGCGGGTTTGGTGAAGGATTTGAGCCATGGGGTGACCCGCGAGTTCCTGCAGTCCCCCAACTCACCAAACGCAAGCGGCGCGTCCTTCTCGAATGAAGAGGACTGCGCCGCTTTGCTTTTCCCGGAGCCTTCTCCGGAGCCTTTTGCGGGGTGTCGGTTTCAGCCCCGGTCTTCGCGGGCTTCCCGCTCCGCGATCTCCGCCTTCACGACCGCGAGGATGTCGTTCAGCGACTCGAACCGGCGCAGCGCCAGCGCGTCGTTCACGGCGCGGTCGACTTCGGAATGGCGCTCCGTCACGACGACGGGCGCGATCCCCGCGGCGCGCGCGGCTTTGAGGCCCGCCGTCGCGTCTTCGATCACGATCGTCTTCTCCGGCGTCGCCCCCAACTCCGCCATGATCATCTGGTGGACCTGCGGGTCGGGCTTCACGCGCTCGACGTCTTCGCGGGTCTTGATGACTTCAAAGATCTCGTCGATCTTCGCTTCGCGGATCATCCCTTCGTTTCTCCCCGCATAGACGTCGATGTTGCGCCGACGCGTGGTGGTCCCGATCGCGAGACGCTTCCCCGCGCGCTTCAACGTACGGAGGAGTTCCGGCGCACCCTCGCGCCAGCGGACGTGCTTCGCCAAGACCTCCATCGCGATCTCGTAGCGGCGGTGGTGGATGGTCTCCGCGGTCCCCGGCATCCCGAACTTGTCCTTCAGGTCCCCGCAGTAGGCGAGGTACGCCGAGGACCCTTCGCCGTAGCGGCCGAGCGCTTCGGCGCGAAGGTCGTAGGCCTCCTCTTCCGTCAACTTCACGTGCGCCGCGGAGAGCTCTTCGACCAACATTTGGTCGACGAGACTCCAAATGCCGAGCGAATCGATGAGCGTGCCGTCGAGGTCGAAGATGATGAGGTCCTTGTCGAGAAACATGAGGGGCGTCCGGTCGGTGGAGGTCGGTGGAGGTCGGGGGGCCGTACGGTGGGCCAAACCGCATCTTCGCACGGCGTACGGGAATTCCGCACGAACGTGAATCTGTCCTACGGAAATTTCCTATACCACTTTAGAGATAGCTTCATTACACTTTCGACCCAGTGAATGGACGAACTATCCCGTTCGTAGTACCCAACCGGGTGGATCCTTGCGTTGGGGCAAAAAGTGAGGTTCGCCTTTACGAACGGGAACTCTAAGATTCGTTGCAGAACTTTTGACGGGCGTCCCCATGTCGGGTGCCGCCCGCAATTCCTTACAGAGAGAGGATTTTTCAACATGAAGAAGATTCTTGTTGCGTGCGCCGTGGCCGCCTGCTTCACGGGCGCTCAGGCCGCTGAAGACATCTCCGTCGACGTCGCCGTCATCGGCGCGGGCGGTGCCGGTCTTGCGGCCGCCGTTCAGGCGACCGATCTCGGCGCGAAGGTCGTCGTGATCGAAAAGATGCCCATGGTGGGCGGCAACACGATCCGCGCCGCTGGCGGCCTGAACGCCGTCGGCACGGCCCTCCAGCAGGCCAAGGGCACGAAGGACTCCGTTGAAGTCATGTACTTCGACACGATGAAGGGCGGTCACTGGAAGAACGACCCCGCGCTCGTTCGCGTCCTCGCCGAAAAGTCCGCCTCCTCCGTCGAATGGCTCCTGGCTCTCGGCGGCGACCTCCGCGACGTGGGCCTGATGGCCGGCGCCTCGCAGGCCCGTACGCACCGTCCGACCGGCGGCGCGCTCGTTGGCCCTGAAGTCATCCGCACGCTCTACACGGCCGCCAAGGCCCGCAACATCGACCTGCGCACGAACACCCAGGCGACCGAAATCCTCAAGGACAAGTCCGGCAAGGTGATCGGCCTCAAGGTGAAGGGCAAGGACGGCACGTACACGATCAAGTCGAAGGCCGTGGTGAACGCCGCCGGCGGCTTCGGCGCGAACAACGACGTGGTTGCGAAGTACGTTCCGCGTCTCAAGGGCTTCGCCACGACGAACCATCCGGGCGCCACGGGCGACGGCATCATCATGGCTGAAAAGGCCGGCGCGCAGTTGATCGACATGACCGAAATCCAGACGCACCCGACCGTGGTGCCGAAGGTCGGCGAAATGATCACCGAAGCCGTCCGCGGCAACGGTGCGGTCCTCATCAACAAGGACGGCAAGCGCTTCTTCAACGAACTCGACACGCGTGACGCCGTGTCGGCCGCCATCCTCAAGCAGAAGGACGGCGTCGCCTACCTCTTCTTCGACAGCGACATGCAGAAGTCGCTCAAGGCCACGAACGGCTACATCAAGCAGTCCTACTGCCTGAACGGCGCTTCGCTCGACGAAATCGCCGGCAAGATGGGCGTCGATGCCGCCACGTTGAAGGCCACGATGGAAGACTGGAAGAAGGGCAAGGCCGCCAACAAGGACGCCTTCGGCCGCGCCGACATGCCGCGCAACCTCGACCAGGGCCCCTTCTACGCGATCATGGTCACCCCCGCCGTGCACCACACGATGGGCGGCATCAAGATCGACACGAAGACCCAGGTCTACAACACCAAGGGTGAAGTCATCCCGGGCCTCTTCGCCGCGGGCGAAATCACCGGCGGCGTCCACGGCGGCAACCGCCTGGGCGGCAACGCGCAGTCCGACATCATCACGTTCGGCCGCATCGCCGGTCAGCAGGCCTACATCTTCGCGAAGCAGGCCGACGCCGCCGCTGCGAAGAAGTAATTCAGAAGCTTTTCTGAGTGCTTGACGAACGCCGCGTTCTCCTTCGGGAGGCGCGGCGTTTTTCGTTGGGGAGGTCGCGCACCCACTCCGTCCGGATTCGCGTTTTCCCCAAACCCGCGCGAAATCCGATTCCGGCAGATTTTCCCGCATCTTTGAGGAAACCTCCGTCATGAAGAAACTTCACCGAATCGCACTCACTTCCGCCATGGCCGCCCTGCTTCTTTCGGGGTGCGCGTCCTTTTGGACCTCCACCGACTTCACGCCCTACGTGGGCGACGACACCGTCTACTTCGGCCGAGGCGGCGCAATGGAGGTGATGGAAGGGGTTGAGGTTTGGAAGACCGGCCTTCCCAACCGCAAGTACCGCATCATCGGCGTCATCAACGCGGAGAGTGCCGACGGTTGGCAGGCGCGTAAACAACTCCTGACTAAAGTCAGAAGC
>NZ_JH604890.1 GCF_000250875.1 Sutterella parvirubra YIT 11816
CGAACCTCTTCCGTGAAGAGGTTCCCTAAAACGAGCTTTACCGTACGCAAGTGACTTTCTGTGGTCCAAACGCGATCTTGTGGTGGATATTGTGTACCCTGAAAGGGGCACTCGCTGTACACAAAGAACTTTGCGTCCCTTGGAAGTACACCCACGGAGGATCGACTCGACGATCCGTCGTAGTCACTACCGGTTTTCGTCGTTCTCGTAGGACAAGTTGAATCCTGAGACCTTTTGCGGATCTTGGGGATTCGGTCAGACAGGAGGAAAGGTCTCACGGCAGATGAGTATTCCCATTCGATTGGGGTAGGCAGTTTGCCGAAGTTGTCGTAGATGATGCGCTTAATGCCGTGTACTTCTGTGATGATGTTCGGGGCCGCGGCGCGGGAGGTAGCGTGTTGGACCGGACTGCGGATGGTCAAGACGTTGGGTTTTTGACGGAGCGTGTGGTCGTGAAAGCTGTTTCCCTAACACTGGAAAGTTTGTGTATGGCGAGCGAGGCCGTGTGCTGTACGCAAGGAGCTTGTGTACGTTGAGTTGGAGTCTGACAGTACGAAAACGGATTTGTGAACGGTGAACAGAGCCTCTGCTGTACACAAGAGGACTTGTATACCTTGAGGTGCACCCTGACGATATGCAAAAGCGTTTGTGTACTTTAGCCGCGGCGTTGGAGGTACACAAAGTGTTTTGTGTACTTTAAAAGCGCTTTTACGGTGCGCAACGGTCGTTGCATACCTTACATCGCCATGCTGAGGTACACAACGATGTGGACCGACGATGAGTCGACGTCGAAGTGGATGGACCAATCAAAACCCCCGGAACTCAGCGAATCCCGGGGGTCTTGTTCGATCAGGTCATCGGCCTGACCACGTCAGGGGAGATTATTCCCACTCGATCGTGGCGGGCGGCTTCCCGGAGACGTCGTAGACGACGCGGTTGATGCCCTTCACCTCATTGATGATGCGGTTCGAGACGCGGCCCAAGAGCTCGTACGGGAGGTGCGACCAGTGGGCGGTCATGAAGTCGGACGTTTCGACGCAGCGCAGGCTCACGACATAGTCGTACGTGCGGCCGTCGCCCATCACGCCCACGGACTTCACCGGGAGGAAGACGACGAACGCCTGGCTCACCTTGTCGTAGAGACCGGCGGCGCGGAGTTCTTCGATGAAGATCGCGTCGGCTTCGCGGAGAAGGTCGGCGTATTCGCGCTTCACTTCACCGAGGATGCGCACGCCGAGGCCCGGACCCGGGAACGGGTGACGGTAGACCATTTCGGCGGGAAGGCCGAGTTCGACGCCCAATTCGCGCACTTCGTCCTTGAAGAGGGAGCGCAGCGGCTCCAAAAGCTTGAGGTGAAGCGTATCGGGGAGGCCGCCCACGTTGTGGTGCGACTTGATGGTCTTCGCCTTCTTGGTCTTGGCGCCGGCGGACTCGATCACGTCGGGGTAGATCGTGCCCTGGGCGAGCCACTTCGCGGCGGTGAGCTTCGAGGCTTCTTCCTGGAAGATCTCCACGAATTCACGGCCGATGATCTTGCGCTTCTGTTCGGGGTCGGTGACGCCGGCGAGAGCGTTCATGAAGCGGTCGACCGCGTCGACGACGATGAGCTTCAGGCCCATGTTCTTTTCGAACGTTTCGCGGACCTGTTCGCGCTCGTTCTTGCGCAGGAGCCCGTTGTCGACGAAGACGCAGGTGAGGTTCTTGCCGATGGCGCGGTGAATGAGGGCCGCGGCCACAGAGCTGTCGACGCCGCCGGAGAGCCCCAGGATGACTTCTTCGTCACCGACCTGAGCCTTGATGGATTCCACCGCTTCGGCGATGTAGTTCGACATCACCCAGTCGGGCTTCGCGCCGCAGATCGAGAGCACGAAGCGCTCGATGATTTCGCGGCCCTTGACGGTGTGGGTCACTTCCGGGTGGAACTGCACGGCGTAGTAGCCGCGGGATTCGTCGCACATGCCGGCGATGGGGCAGGACGGCGTCGAGCACATGACGGAAAAGCCCGGGGGGAGCACCGTCACCTTGTCGCCGTGCGACATCCAGACCTTCAGCATCCCGTGGCCTTCCGCCGTGCGGAAGTCCTCGATGCCTTCGAGGAGCTTCGTGTGGTTGTGGGCGCGGACTTCGGCGTAGCCGAATTCGCGCTTGTTCGAGCCTTCCACGCGGCCGCCCAACTGCTGCGCCATCGTCTGCATGCCGTAGCAGATGCCGAGGACGGGCACGCCGGCTTCGAAGACGGCGGGACTCACCTGGTCGTTGCTTTCTTCGTAGGCGGACATGTGCGACCCGGAGAGGATGATGCCCTTCGGGTTGAATTCGCGGATGAACTCGGCCGAGACGTCGTTGGCGTGGACTTCGCAGTAGACGTGGGCTTCACGCACGCGGCGGGCGATGAGCTGCGTCACCTGGGAGCCGAAGTCCAGAATAAGGATGCGGTCGTGGGACATAGGTTGTCGAACACCTCAAAGGTTGATGAATTCGAATCGTCCGGCGGGGCTCCGGCGAGGGCCTCCGGCGGGCGGAAAAACGGATGGCGCTACTTTAGCAGAAAGCCTCATCGGAATGGCCTTTGCGGACCGTTTTCCGCCCCCTTTGTCGACCCCTTTCCACGCCCCCGGAAGAGGGTGTCGCCGGGCCCCGCGGAGAAAAGAAAAACGCCCCGCCGCGGGGCTCGCGGACGGGACGTTTCGGTGCCTGACCCGGGGCGTCGGGGAGACCGGAAGGGCTCCCGCGAAGCCGAAGGGATCAGCTTTCCTGACGGTAGTTCGGCGCTTCCTTCGTGATCTTGACGTCGTGGACGTGCGATTCGCGAAGACCGCCCGCCGTGATCTGGACGAAGTTGGCGCGGGTGCGCATTTCGTCGATCGTGCGGCAGCCGCAGTAGCCCATGGAGCTGCGAAGACCGCCGATCATCTGATAGATGATCTGGGCGACCTGGCCCTTGTAGGGCACCATGCCTTCAATGCCTTCGGGGACGAACTTGTCGATGTTGCCGGCGTTGTTGTCCTGGAAGTAGCGGTCGGCGGAGCCCTTGCCCATGGCACCGAGAGAGCCCATGCCGCGGTAGGACTTGTACGAGCGCCCCTGGTAGAGGATCACTTCGCCCGGGGCTTCTTCGGTGCCCGCGAACATGCCGCCCATCATGACGCAGCTCGCGCCCGCGGCGATCGCCTTGGCGATGTCGCCCGAGAAGCGGATGCCGCCGTCGGCGATGCAGGGAACGCCGGTGCCTTCGAGGGCTTCGGCGACGTTGCTGATCGCGGAGATCTGGGGCACGCCGACGCCCGCGACGATGCGGGTCGTGCAGATCGAGCCCGGGCCGATGCCGACCTTGACGCCGTCGGCGCCGTGGTCAACGAGCGCGCGGGCAGCGTCGGCGGTGGCGATGTTGCCGCCGATCACCTGGAGGTTGGGATAGTGTTCCTTCACCCACTTGACGCGGTTGAGAACGCCCGCAGAGTGGCCGTGCGCCGTGTCGACGACGATGACGTCGACGCCCGCGTCAACGAGCTTCTCGACGCGCTCTTCGGTGCCGGCACCGACGGAGACCGCGGCGCCCACCAAAAGCTTCCCCTGCGCGTCCTTCGCAGCGAAGGGGTGGTCCGTCGCCTTGGTGATGTCCTTCACGGTCATGAGGCCCGCCAAACGGAACGCGTCGTCGACGACGAGGACGCGCTCGAGGCGGTGGCGGTGCATGAGTTCCTTCGCTTCGTCGAGGGACGCCCCTTCGTGGACCGTGACGAGGCGCTCACGCGGCGTCATCACTTCGCGGACGGGCACGCCCATGCGGGTTTCAAAGCGCAGGTCGCGGTTCGTGACCATGCCGAGGACCGTGCCGTCGGCACCGACGACCGGAAGACCCGAGATGTGGTGCTCACGCGCGATCGCGATCACGTCGCCCACGAGCATGTCGGGGTTCACGGTGATCGGTTCGGCGACGACGCCCGCTTCGTGGCGCTTCACCTTGGAGACTTCCGCGGCCTGCATGTCCGCGGTCATGTTCTTGTGAATGAAGCCGAGGCCGCCTTCCTGGGCGAGCGCGATGGCGAGATTGGCTTCCGTCACCGTGTCCATGGCGGCGGAGACCATGGGGATGTTCAGCGTCAGGCCGCGCGTCAGGCGCGTCTGAAGAGCGGTATCACGGGGGAGGACTTCGGAATAGGCGGGGACGAGAAGGACGTCGTCGAAGGTGAGGGCCTTCTGAAGGAGTCGCATAACAACCTCTGAGCGCAAAAAAAAATACGCCGTCCGACCTGTGGAGGGCTCCGCGGGTGGGAGCGGCACATTGTGGGATCAGTTCCTCAGGCACCAACCGCATTCCTTGGGGGAATCCGGTCCGGCACGCTTTTTCGCGGGGGCCGCTTCAGGGGGTGAAGGGGCTTTCGAGAAAACGGAGATTGATTTGCGGGCGCATTCTATCGCGTTTGTTCCGGAGCGTGGGCCGGGAGAAGGTGTTTTTTCTTCCGGCGAAGAAGCTTCTTCGGAAGCGTCTTCGGTCAGGGGAATCGTGCGGCGTAGCCCGTAAAACCGCGGGCGTCGGGGCGCATCCGGGCGGGTTGTCGGTGCGTTGTCGGGCGCGTCAGCGGGCGGGAGGACGGGACGCCGGAAAGACGTCGGGGCGGGAAAGTCCCCGCCCCGAAGGGAGTCGCGGTTGGGACTGCGGCTCCGGCCCGCCCCCGATCGGATTTCAGTCGGTCGGACCCCGATCAGACCCGGTCAGATCCTGATCACGCGGTCTTGTGCCCCGCGTAGAGGCTCTCGACCAAGTCCGCGTAGCGGGCCTGAATCTCCCGGCGGCGCAGCTTCATCGTGGGCGTCAAAAGCCCCGACTCCACCGTGAAGGGTTCGCGCACCACGCCCACCGCACGCGGGATCCCGTAGGCGGGGAAGTCCTTCGCGGCGGCGCGCACGCGCTTCACCAAGAGCCTCGTCACCGCGCGGTCGGTCATCGTTTCGGGGGCGTCCGGATCCTTCTGCATCTCGGCGCAGAGTTCGCGCCAGAGCTTGTCGTTCACCACCACCAAGGCGGATACGAACGGACGGTTTTCGCCCAAAACCAGCACCTGCTCGAAGAGCCGGTCCGCCTGCACGGCGAATTCGACGTCGACCGGCGGGATCTTCTCGCCCGTCGACGTCACGATGATTTCCTTCAAACGGCCCTTGATGCGCACGCGCCCGCCGTCGGACAAGTCCGCCTGGTCCCCGGTGCGGAACCAACCGTCCGCGGTGAAGGCGCGGGCGGTTTCCTCAGGCTTCTGCCAGTAGCCCTTCATCACCTGGGGGCCCTTCACCTGCAGCTCATCCATCTCGCCCAAACGCACCTGGGTGCCCTCGACGGGAAAGCCCACGCACGCGGGGTGGTTCCCGTCCGGGGTCGACATCGAGACGATCGGGCTCGTTTCCGTAAGCCCATAGGAGTGGAGGATGTTGAGCCCCATCGCGCTGAAGAATTTCGCGACGGTGTAGTTGAGCGACGCGCCGCCCGCGAAGGTGGCGCGCAGACGCCCACCGAAGATCTCGCGGATCTTCGCGCCCACCTCGTCGTCCAGCATCTGGGCGACGGTGTCGTCCAAGTTCTCGCGTTCGGTGTGCTCCACCGGGAGGTCGTTCTTCTTCGCGAAGCGCCGCCAACCGGCTTCTTCCGCCCATTCGGTGAGGTACCTGCGCTTTTCGTCCGCTTCCGCCAATTCGTGGCGGATCCGCTGGTAGATGCGCTCGTAGACGCGCGGCACCGAGCACATGAGCGTGGGCTTCACGTCGACCAAATCCCGCTCGATCATCGCCGCGGAACGCGCGAACGCCATCGCGCTCCCGTGCGCGACGGAGACGTAGTGCGCGACCGTGCGTTCGAACGTGTGCGAGAAGGGCAGATACGAGAGGAAGACGTCCGTCTCGTCGATCGGGTTCGCGAGCTCGATCTGGCGCAAATTCGCGACGAGGTTCGCGTGCGTCAGCATCACGCCCTTGGGGCGGCCGGTGGTGCCCGACGTATAGATGAGCCCGGCCAGATCGTCGGGACCGGGGCCCTCGGGGAGGTCGGCCTCCGGGAGGTCGTTCCCGGAGGCGAGCCAGGATTCGACCCCCATCAGCGTCACGCCGTCATCCTGGTCTTCGTGTTCGTCCACCACTTCGCTCGTGAAGACGACGCGCTCCAGGTCGTTCAAGTCGGGCGCGGCCGCGCGGATCGCGTTCCAGCGGGCGCGGGCGGTCGTGACGAGAAAGCGGGCGTTGGAGTCCTTCAAGATGTACGCGGACGAACCCGCCGTGTCGATCGCGTGGAGCGGGACGGGGACGAGGGCGTTCGCGAGCGCCGCCTCGTCGAAGGCGACCGCGTCGAGGCAGTTCGTCAAAAGCATCGCGACGCGGTCGCCGCGCCGGAGCCCCATCTTCGCGAAGGCCTTCCGCCAACGCAGGACGAGCTCGCCGAAGTCCTTCCACGTGGTGGAGATCCAGGCGTTTTCCTGATGGTCGAACTGCCGGAAGGCTTCGCGCTCGGGAAAGGTCGAGACCGTGCGCTCGAGGAGCGCCGGGATGGTGTTCAGGTCGAAGACGTAGGGCTTGGCGGACATGTGGGAGACGGTCGCTCGTGGGGCTTGGGTGTTCGGGGCGGCGCCTGAAGTCGAGGGACGGGCGCCGCACACGCCATTCTGCGGACGAAGACGGCGCGGCGCGCCGTCTTCGGGTGAGGGATTTCCCTTGTGAGGGTGCTGGGAAGAGAAGAAAGGACGGTCGTTGGGATGCCCTCCGACCGCCGGTTCTTCTTCCTTTTTCCTGGATCAGCCCGCCGCCTTCTTCGGCGCGAGCGCGGCGTACATCGCCTCGATCGCTTCATAGTGCGCGCGGGCGATCATGCGGCGCTTCAACTTCAAGGTGGGCGTCAGAAGCCCGTTTTCGATCGTGAAGCCTTCTTTGAGAAGCGTCACCTGGCGCGGCACCCCGTAGTTGGGAAAGCCCGAGGTGGCCGCCTTGATGCGGCGAAGCGCCGCGGCCTTGGCTTCCTTTTTGTCCAACGACGCCGGATCGTTGGGGTCCAAACCGAGCTCTTCGCAGAGCGCGGCCCAGGGGCCTTCGTTCACGACGCAGAGCGCCGAGATGAAGGGACGGTCGTCGCCCACCACCATGCACTGCGTGAAGAGGCGGTCGGTCGTCACCGCCGCTTCGAGGTCGGTGGGCGGCACCTTTTCGCCCGTCGACGTCACGATGATTTCCTTGATGCGGCCCGTGATGCGGATGTGACCGTCCTTGTAGATTTCGCCCACGTCCCCGGTGCGCAGCCAATCGTCTTCCGTGAAGATCTCGCGGGTCGCTTCCGGACGGTTCCAGTAGCCCTTCATGACGGAGGGACCGCGGACCTGGATTTCGTCGCCGTCGCCCAGACGCACTTCGATGTTGGCCAAGGCCGGACCCACCGTGTTCGGGTGGTTCGAGCCGGGGCGGTTCACCGAAATGATCGGGCTCGTTTCCGTCATGCCGTAGCCCTGGAAGATGGGGACGCCCAAGGCGAGGAAGACCTTCGCGACGTTGGTCGGCAGCGCCGCCCCGCCCGAAATGAAGAGGTGGATGCGGTCGCCGAAGGCGTCGCGCAAGGTTTTGCCCACCTTCTTGTCGAGGAAGCCCGCGACGAAGGGGTCGAGGAAGCTCAAGGCCGAGGGTTCGACCGGAAGGCCGTTTTCGCGGCAGAAGCGCCGCCAGCCGACCGCCACCGCCCAGTTGAAGATGCGGCGCACCATCGGGGGCTTCTTCGCGAGCCCGTCCATCACCTTCCCGTGGATCATCTCGTAGACGCGCGGGACCGACATGATGATGGTCGGGCGGATGGTCTTGAGGTCGTCCGCGAGGTTCGCGATCGAGCGGTTGAAGGCGCAGGTGAAGCCGAGGCCCAGGGCCAAGTAGTAGGAAGCCGTACGCTCGAACGTGTGCGAGAGCGGGAGGAACGAGAGGAGCGTTTCGCTTTCGCTCGGCTGAATGCTCTTCAAGACGCCCTGCAGGTTCGAGAGGATGTTGCGGTGCGTGAGCATCACGCCCTTCGGGTTACCGGTCGTGCCCGACGTGTAGACGAGCGCGGCGAGGTCGTTGGGCTTGGGGCCCTCAGGCAAGGGAGCGTCCGGCGTCGCCGCGAGGAACTTCGCAAGCGACACGACGGGGATGGGCGACTCGGGGTCGTTCACGTCGCCGTCGTCCGTGATGACGACCATCTTCAGCGTGGGCGTTTCGGCGGCCGCACGGATCTGACGCCATTTGAGGAGCTTGTTCGTGACGAGGAGCTCCGCGCCGCTGTCGTTGATGATGAAGGCGGAGCTCTTCGGCGTGTCGATCGCGTGAAGCGGCACGGGCACGAGGGCGTTCGCGAGCACCGAGAGGTCGAAGTGCACGGCGTCGACGCAGTTGGGGAGCAGCATCGCCGCACGCGCCCCGCGCACGAGCCCGAGGCCGGCGAGGGCGTGGCGCCACTTCTCCACGATCTCATGCGTTTCGCGGAAGGTGTAGTCCTTCCAGGCCTTCTCCTGGGCGCTCCAGTTGCGGTACGCGACGGCGTCCGGGCGCACGGGGAGATGCTGCGTGAGGAGTTCGGGGATGGTGGTGACGAGTGAGAGCGCGTCGATGCGCCCGCGCGCCGCCGGCGAGACTTCGTGTCGCATGGAAAGAAACCGGTGTGCTGAGTGTTCGGGTTCGCGGCGCGCCGTCGGACGGCCCGGAGTGGGAAGACACCGGGGTCGGACGCGACGCCGGATTCAACGCCCGCCGCGTCCCTTTCACCCAAGACAAAAGGCCGTTCGCGCTTCACCTTGGGCGCGCCGGCTTCGGGTCGGAGAGACACGTTCGGGCGGACCGGGGTCGAGCCGCGCGTGTTCTGTTGAGACGGATTGTGCGCCAAAGCGCCGCAGCGCGTCTCCTGAGGCATGTTCCCAACCCTTGTGCGGGGGATCGCAGGATCATCCGTACGGATGATGTCAGGTGGCGGGAGGGGATGAATCGGGCCCTGCGGGGGCGGCGGGGGGGGAACGGACGGGGCGTCGGTGGGTGCGTCGAGCGGCCGCCCGTCCGTCCGTCAGTCAGGTCGGCCCTCCGGCTGCCCGACTGCCGTTGTGAGGGGGAGGAGCCGGGGCGCGGAAGGTGCGGCAAGGGACGGATGAGGTGAATGGTACCGACCCACTGCTGTCCAAATTGAAATGTGCTG
>NZ_JH604891.1 GCF_000250875.1 Sutterella parvirubra YIT 11816
GAACCTCTTCCGTGAAGAGGTTCCCTAACTCAACTACAATCAGCAAAAGAGAGTCTTCTCTTCAAGATTTTTTCGACTCAATGTTCAACCTTCAAACTGCGCCCATCTGAAAGTAAAAAGCTCACCACAATCGTCGAGGTTTCCGGCGGGCACACCCCCAGCATGGCCGACAAGTCACTTTGGGAACCCGGTAAGAACATTTGGTTGACATCAAAAGATGTTAAATCCGAGTACTTGAGTGACTCTGAAATGAAAATTTCAGATAAAGGCCTCAAAAACCTACAGCAATACCCAGCCAACAGCATGGTTTTGGTTGCTCGAAGCGGCATCCTCAAGCACTCCCTGCCTCTAGCATTGGTGCGAACCCCCTTTACCGTAAATCAAGACCTTAAAGTCCTTCAAGTCAAAGAGGACAACCCCGAGTTCATATTTTTTGCACTGAAAGCCAAGACCCGCAAAATCCTACAGAACTTCGTAAAGTCAGGTACAACGGTACAAAGCCTCATGATGCCTGAGTTGATGCAAATGGAATTAGAAATACCGAACAAAGCCACACAAGATCGAATTGCAAACTTTTTCATCTTGTTCGACAAAAAGATTGAAGCTCAGCAGAAAAAACTTACGGAACCTCTTCACGGAAGAGGTTCGA
>NZ_JH604892.1 GCF_000250875.1 Sutterella parvirubra YIT 11816
AGTTCAGTACGCCGAATTTGTAGGGTCTCCCCATCCAAATAGGCCGCGAGTTTCTCGTTCGTGAGGGTCATCGCGGCCGGGCCTTCCGCCTCCATGAGAATCTGGGCGAACCGTCCGGCGTTGAGTCTGCGGAGGATGGTGACGGACCCTTTCTCGTCCCGGTAGATCACCTTGCAGAGAGAGCGGCTCTTCGAGACGAAGACCACGACGTCTTCCTTCCTGCCGAGGTCGATGTCGAGGTACACGTCGGCCATGAGCGCGAGTTTGTTGAAGCCCATGCGCAGATCGACGGGCGAGACGACCAGGGTGACTCTGCGGTTTCCGAAGTCCAGCTTCACGACGACCTCCTCATCTGTTCGATCATGTTCGCGGCGAAGCCCTCCGGTTCGCTGCTCATGAACTCAATCACGCTGCCGCACGGGAGAGTGACTCTTACGGGGGTAGGCGCCGCTGCCCTTTCGAATTCCGGTCGCGGACTTCTCGGCCCGGCCTTCACGAGTCCGGCACCGACCTTTGTGGGGAGCCTCGCGACACGGACAGCTCGTTTTTCGCCTTGTTCGGGGTTTGAAGTCGCGGCGTCCCCCTCCAACATGCTCTTCGCGCGTCGGATCCCTTTGTAGAACTCCCAGAGCGAGATCCTGGCGCGAAGGAACTTGGCGGAGTGTTGAGCGTAGAACTTCTTCAAGCTGGGGCAGTTCGATTCTTGGACTGCCTGATAGATCGCCACCCAATCGATTGAACCGGAGCTCTGGGTCGGTAGCTTCTTCACGAGCGCCTCCTGAAGCGGGAACAAAGCCCAAATTCTGCTTCAGGTCGCGAAATTCACCGAGCGGGTCTTAGGACACGTAC
>NZ_JH604893.1 GCF_000250875.1 Sutterella parvirubra YIT 11816
CCCGACTTTTTTATGTTTTGGGCTGAGTTTTCCCGCCGAACCCCTGTCTTGCAGGGGATTCGCTTGATGAAGGACCTATCAATTTTTGTCGGTAGAAAAGCTCGTCAGGGGTAACTTGGTTTTCAACTTCCGACGGAGGCTTTCTTCCGATTCCAACGCTGAAAGCGGCTCTAGACTGCACGCGTTCAAAATCCGGTCGGAAAGCTCGGAGAGAGCCAGGGGCGCGCCGTGCTCATCCTTCAGTGTGGCGGCCACCTCGCCGTTGCTCGTGCAGTTGAACAGCAACCCCTTGCCCTTCCCCATGCCGACGACCCTGCTCACACGCACGGATTCGAGCGCACGAACAATATCCCCCGGAGACAGCTGCAAGCCGGAATGCCGCAAACGTCGTTGCAGAATCCGCTGCATCACGAGGGCGATGTAGCTCACCAGAAAGTGGCCGCGGATGTGTTCCTGAGTCCAAACGAAGACGGGACGAGCTTGGAGGTCGGTTTTGAGAATTCGAAAATTTTCCTCGATTCGCCACAGCTGCCGTAGTTTCGAATAGATGATTTCGGGCTTCTCTGATTCGATGTTGGTCAACAGGGCCATGTACCCCGCCCATTTTTTTCGCTTACTGTACAAATCCTCCTTTACCGAAACGTCGGACGATTCGACGTTAATGAAAGCTTTGAAGCCGCTGCGCCCTGCGGCCTTCACGGCCGCAGGGCCGCGCTTCACCAGTTCCTTGGCCCGGCGCCACTTCTTCTCC
>NZ_JH604894.1 GCF_000250875.1 Sutterella parvirubra YIT 11816
AAGGGCCCCGGTGAAGAGGTTCCTTACATCTACGGAATCCTTCACTCAGAGGACTACCGCCAGCGCTACGCGAACAACTTGATGAAGGAGCTGCCTCGCATTCCGCGCGTCGCCACGTACGAACAGTTCAAAGCGTTCGAAGTGGCGGGGCGCAAGCTTGCGGAGCTGCACGTCAACTTCGAAGAGGTAAAGCCTTACCCTGCAAACGTTGTGATGAAGCCCGGTACGCCGAACTACCGCGTCACTCAAATGAAGTGGGGGAAGATCTCCGGCAAGACCGGCAATGCCGCGAAGGACAAGAGTCGTCTCATCTACAACGAGGACATCACGGTCGAGGGTATTCCGATCGAAGCGCAGGAGTACGTCGTCAACAAGAAGTCGGCGCTCGATTGGGTGGTTGAGCGTGCCTGCGTGAAGACCGACAAGGCGTCGGGCATTGTCAACGACTTCAATGACTACGCCGCGGAAATCGGTAATCCGCGCTATCCGTTGGATCTCTTCCTCAAAGTGATCACGGTGAGCCTGGAGACGATGAAGATCGTCAAGAGCCTGCCGAAGCTTGAGATCCATCCTATGGATAAGTGACCGTTGAAGGGCCGTCTTGCTCGACCAGGGGGACGGCCCTTCTTCCCTGCACTTCGTTGCAAATCGGACGGCGAAAGAGGCCGCCGTTCCCAGCATCCCGCGGCGACAATGCTCCCAAGACCAAACACGTCCCGCTCGGGAAACCAGGAGCCGCATATGCTCAAAGCCAAGCCCCTCACCATCGCCGCCGTCGCGACGTTCGCGGCGCTGGCCTCCCTCTCCGCTCAGGCCAAAGACCTCCGCGAAGCGGACGTCCCCGAAGCCGTCCGCGCGGCCGTCTCCCAGGCGCTCCCCAACGCGCAGGTGACGGAATGGGATTTCGACGACGGCCGCTATGAGGCGGAACTCCGTGAAGGCCGCCTCGAAGCCAAGCTCGAACTCTCGCCGGAAGGCAGGATTTTGAAGTCGAAGCGCGACGTCGCCGCTGAGGCGATCCCCACGAACGTCCGTGAGGAAGTCCTCCGCCGCCGTCCGGGCGCGGAGATCCTTGGTGCGAACCTCCACGAGGAAGAGGGCAAGACCTGGTGGGACGTGGGCGTCAAGCTCGAGAACGGCCGCCACAAGAACGAAATCGTGCGGCCGTAAGGGTCCCTCGCCCCAGATGCAAAAACCCCGCCGGCACGAACCCGGCGGGGTTTTTCATTTCAGTTCGGGGGCCGGTAGGCCCCCCTTCGGGAAGAAAGTCCCTGTCATTCGCCCTTTTCGAGGGCCTGACGGACGGAGTCGTCGCGCAGGGCGTCCTTGAACGCGGTGCCCGGGATGAACTTCGGCAGACGCTGCGACGGAATCTTGATCTGCTCGCCCGTGACGGGGTTGCGGCCCACGCGTTCGGCACGGTCGACGGCACGGAACGTGCCGAAGCCGATCAGCGTGACGACCTTGTTCTGGCAGACGGATTCGATGATGCTTTCGAGCGCAGCGACGAGGACCTTGTCGGCCATCTGCTGGGACACGCCGGCGCGCTTGGCGACCTGTTCGACGAGTTCAAGACGGGTCATGGGATTCACTCCTCAAAGTAGATGCAGGTCAGGAGCAAAAGGGAAATCGTGCGTTGATATCAGCATCCCAAACCGCTCGACCTGAGTTGGAATTATAGGTATCGCGCCGCCGCGGCGTCACTCAAGGAAACACCACTTCGGCCCAACTTTTTTCGGCCTAGACCGGCATGTATGAGCCGATCCAAGGCAACGACCCTCATTATGATTCAGAAAGCCTTTTCCCGTCGACAGGCAGATACGAAGGAAATTGCCTCATAACCGCACCGAAGTACCGAACACGTGCCGGACGGACAGTTTTCCGTTCGCCCCAGTATCCCCTGCGGGACGGGGATCTACGGGCGTCGGCCACTTGTATTCAAAGTGTTAACAGGTGTGAGAACTAGGTACTATTACTCATCAGGGTTAGCCCGGGCATGGCACAATAAGTCCCACGCAAATGGTTGGTACGCGCTTTCCGGCGCGTCCCTCTCTTTGGTGGTTAAATCTCTTCAGCCGCGTTTGCGCGACGCAACCCGCGAGTCCCTAGAGGGACGGGCAGGGGCGTGGCGAACGCGGTTTCTTTTTGTCTGCGAAGGGCGCACCCTGCACCGGGGATCGGCGCCCTCCGCGGGAGGCCCGCGCCGGGTTCTCGGGAATCGATTTTGAGGTTTCCGAACGCGCCCGGCCCCGTATATCGGGGTCGGCCTCCGAAGCGACGTCCAAGACGCCCCGCATCCACGCCCGCACCCCC
>NZ_JH604895.1 GCF_000250875.1 Sutterella parvirubra YIT 11816
ACGTGTACCCGTTTGAGAGAAATTCACGATGAACGTAGACTCACTGCATATACAACCGTCTCGACCTCAAGAATTGCGACGTCGAGAGACTGCGGGTACCCGGGACTGAACTCCGGTCAGCTTTTTACGCCGGTCGGCGCGTTGAGACGCCCCTCCCCCGTCATCCGCCCGACCTTCCTCCCGCCTGCCGTCCCGGCCGTGTACCGGCATTTTGCGGCCTCATCCGCACGGACGAGCCGCCTACCCAATCGGCAACGAAAGGATTCCTGTCCGCCCGCGTTCGCCGTTCCGCCCGCAGATTTGAGTGTTCACCCCGCATACAGCCGCCCGGAAGCGGTTTTCACCGAAGGCCTCCACCCGTATTCCAACACCCACTTCCGTATGCGCCCGACGCCCCGAAACCTCGGCGCCACAGGTGCGCCAACGGCACGGTTCGTATATCCAAAACGCCATGTTAAAAACACGGCCATCGGACGACCGGCGCCAAAACAACACCAGAACTCAAACCGAAACAAGAACTTCCACAAGGTCCGAAACCCCATTTGCAACACTTTTTCGGACGCCGATATGACACTCAAGACCTGCGCCCCAAGACGACCAAGCTCCGTCAGACCGACGCCTTCCGCCTCTCGCTCCTGGCGGCGCTCCTCCCCGTTCTGCTGCCGGCCGCCCAGGCGGAAGCCGCCGAGGGCGGCATCGCCATCGAAAACTGCGCGGATTCCGGCGACCTACTGCCGACGGCCGCCCGCACCCGGCCGCACCCGCGGCACATCGCTTTTCAAGTGATCCTGAAAGGTGGATAATTTCGGCGTTCGCAACACCGTTTGCAGACCCCTCGATAATGCGCTAAGCACTTGATTTTTATGAACTTCACCCCCCCCGAGAGCACTCTTCCGCTCTCTTCCCGGCGCTGACCAAAGGCCATTTCGGCGTCACGAAGGTGTTCGGCCTGGGCCGCAGACCGCTCTTCACCGTGGTCCGGACTCGAACCCGCAACGAACTCCATCTGATTCGCCGCGGCGGTAAGTCATGCCGTCTTCTCACCTGGCCGCTCTCGTCGAAGATCCGTCGTGCCGAGCTTCTCAACGAAGGCTTTGACGCGGCGAATCTGCACGAACTCCGGACAATCGATCCGGCCCGAACGGTCGTCCTCTTCGTCTTCGACTTTCTTCATGAAACCGGGGGCGTGGAGCGCCGCGTCGAACTGTTCCTTGACCGGCTCTCCGCGCGCGGCATCCAACCCGTCATCGTCGCGGCGCGCCACGACTACGCGCCTCTGCAGAAATATCCCTGCCTGCGGCTCATCCCCGGCGCGCCCAACGCCGCCTGGAAGCTTCTCCAATTCGTCCGGTGGTCGGGCGCCAAGGTCGTGGAATTCAACCTGAAGTCGCCCAAACTCGCCCACGACGTCGACATCAAGGCACTCCGGCAACTCGTCCGTGTAGGCTGCATGCTCCACGGCCGGGAGGATACGACGCAGGAGTTTTTGGACCGGCTCGACTACCGTTGCACGGTCTTTTCGCGCTCTTCGGGCTTCGAGCGGCTCGTCAAGCTCCCGAACATCGTGACCTTTCCGGACGCGTGTCCCGCGTTCGACCCGCACGCCGACACGGCGCTCTACGTCGGCCGCATCGACTCGGAGAAGCTTCCCACCATCCGTAACTTCATCCGGATCTGCGAACGGCTCGGCGTGCGCTTCGAGATCGCCGGTCCGGTCACGAGTCCCGGCTCCAGACCCGTCGGCAGGTTTCTCCCGACCGTCCCGCCCGACGCGTTGATCGGCCCCATCGACACGCGCGCCCACCTGCAGGCGTACGGCTCCCGCTACCTCTTCGTGGCGGGCGTGGGCCAAGTCCCTCTGGAAGCGGCCGCGGCCGACCTTCCGGCGCTCATTACGCCTCACGACCCCACGCCCGAGCGGGCCATGTTTCTCGATGCGGAGAACCAGGAAGTTCTCCGCGACTGGAACTGCGTCATCAACCGCATCCCGCGTCCGCTCACGCCCGGCAACGTCGACGCCTTCGCCGAGGCCGTCCGTCTCGCGCGGCAGGGCGACCCGGAGGCGCTTCGCCCCTTCCGGATCCGCGGGGAGCTTGAACGGACGCTCTCGGCGGACGCCGTTCTGGACCGATACCTGAAGGAGATGCTCGGGACGCCCTGATCCACGCACAGACCCGGCCCGCCTCCACGCCCCGCCTTCCGCCCCTCCCCCAATTTCGGATTCGGAAAAAGGCTTTTTACCAACCGGCCGCATCGAAAGGGACTTTCCCCCAAAGTCCCCGGTTTCCGGGCGTCCCGCCTTCCCTCAAGGTGGTTTCCCTACCTATACTTCGGCCCAATGACCACACGGACCACACGGGCGCGGCGCTTCCCCGCCGCCCCCGTCCACCCGTTTTTGACCGATCCGGAGCGCCCCGCTCCGGCCCACCCGAAAGGAACAGAGAATCATGCTTCGCCGCACTTTCGTCAAGGCTTCGGCCGCCCTCGCGTTCGCCGCCACCATCACCATGCCCGCCTTCGCCGCCACCGCCGGCCAGGACTACCAGGTTTTGGAGAAGCCCCTTCCCGGCGGCGAAGGGAAGATCGTCAAGATCTGGTCCTATGACTGCCCCTTCTGCTTCAAGTACGACGCGGGCGTCGACCCGAAGGTGATGCCGGGGGCCGAGCAGGCCACCGGTCTTCACTTCGAGATGATGCACCTTGAAACCAAGGGCAAGTTCGGCCGCGCCGCGAGCGAATTCCTCGCCTACTGCCAGCTCGAAGACCAGAAGGCGGGCGTCACGTCGGTTGAAGACGCCAAGAGCCTCTACAAGAAGGCGAAGGACGCCTGGTACCAGGCCTACCACAAGAAGGGCGAACG
>NZ_JH604896.1 GCF_000250875.1 Sutterella parvirubra YIT 11816
ACAGGTCCGAAATACGTACCCTCATCCCAAGGCTTCGGCCGTCCCGAAGGGCGGAAGGGCGTCGAGGAGGATGGAAAACAGGAGGAGATGCAGCTCGGAGTCGACCGTGTCCTCGTGGTGAACGACGTATCGGGGGTTCATCGGTTCAAAGGGCTCCGGTTCGATCCAGGCGGCGTCCCCGATGGCGAAGAGCTCTTCAATGGCTTCGAGCAGGCGGCCTTCGAGCAGGGCGCACCGGAAGCGGGTCCTGGTCGACAAGGGCAGACCATTCTCAAGGGCGAGCCGGATGATCGCGAGGACCGCCTGCGGGGCCGATTTCATCTTCCCCTTTTGGATGCGCTCCGACACTTTGCGGACCAGATTCGCAAACGGCGTCTTGAGTTTTTCGCCTTCGCCCTTGCGGAGGGCCTCTTCGAAGCGCGCGGGCGTGTCCTCCCTCAACAAGTTGTGGTCCGGGAGAAGTTCAGCCAGTTCGGCGTTGCCCAGCCTGTCTTCGATGACGGCGCGGAGCATTTCGGCTTCTTTAAGGTCTTCGCCCGAGAGCTCGGCAAGCGCGTTGAGCTTGTTGAGTGCCTTCCGGAGCGTCTGAGCATGTTCCGCGCCGTTCGTCAGATTGAGGATCCGGAGGATCTTGGCCTCTTGAGGGCCCAATGCTTCCGATACGACGGGAAGCGTGAGCACGTTCTCGAGGCGTTTGAAGAGGTCCTTGCGCCAGGCCGAGCGGAAGACCCGGAGGAAAAGCAGGGCGGTCTCCCGGGTGATGCCCTGAACGACGAGACGACGCTTTCCGGAGTCGCGAATCATCACAAGAACATCGAGAAAGGCGTCGACGCTGACGACTTTCTCTTCCGGGAAGTAGACCTGAAGCTCGGGATCGTCGGGAAGTTCGACGGTTTCGAGCGGCGCCCAGCTGCGCCGCGAGTTGGCATCCATGATGAGTCTCCTTGGGAATTTGAGGGTCTCATCCATTCTAGAAAAAAGTGAAGAAGGACCCTCCGGGGGTGCCATTAAAATCGGTGACTATCAAAGAGGCTCATACGTAGGCTCGATAATTGTGGTTGGGTTTGCATGAATTAAAGCGCCCCTTTGAAGGGACTCGAAGAGATTCGCCGGTCCCCGTGCCCCGCCTTCCCGCCCGAAGCGTATCGAAGTGCTTCGCCGTCGCCCCAGTTCGGGGATGCCGCGCCCGCAACTCTGTTAAACTTCAGCCCTGCAGACGCCCGAAGCTCTCCGATGGAGCGCTTCGGGCCTTTCTTTCGTTCAGACGACCCCGGAAACGGCCCGCAGGGCCCTGGGGTCGGGTTCTTTTGAAGGGCACAAATGCTCAACCGCATCCCCATTACCGCCGAAGGCGCCGCCAAGCTCAAGGCCGAGCTTGAGTACCTCAAGAAGACCGCTCGTCCGCAGGTCGTCGCCGCCATCGCGGAAGCCCGCGAAAAGGGCGACCTCTCGGAAAACGCGGAATACGATGCCGCCCGTGAGGAGCAGAGCCACATCGAAGGCCGCATCGCCGAACTCGAAGGGAAGATCCCGGCGCTGCAGGTGATCGACCCGAAGACGATCGACGCGGGCGACCGCATCGTGTTCGGCGCGACCGTCACGCTCTACGACGAAGAAGACGACACGACGGTCACGTACCAGATCGTGGGCGACGACGAAGCCGACATCAAGCGCAACATGATCAGCGTCTCCTCGCCGATCGCGCGTGCGCTGATCGGCAAGTTCGAAGGCGACATGGTGCAGTTCATGGCCCCGAAGGGTCTCGTCGCCTTCGAAATCGAAGAAGTGAAGTACTGCTGATCCTCTTCGGCGGGCCCAAGGCAAAAAGAGAGGCGCCAGGACGTGGATCCCGGCGCCTTCCTTTTTGAGAAGACTCCCGAAGGGGGCGCAGGGCGCCCCGACGCATCAGGACTTCGCCATCGCGGCCTTCTTCGTCGTGCGGGTGCGCTTCGGACGGGCGCGGCGGGGCGCCTCGGCGACCTTCTTCTTCTTTTCGCCGGGCTTCTTCGACGCGACCTTCTTGGCGGGCTTCGCCGCGACGGCCTTCTTGGGCTGACGCTTCTGCGCGGGGGCTTCCTTCGCCTTGCCGGAGACGGAGCCGCGGCCCATCGAGAGGGCGGTGATGCGGGCCAGTTCTTCGGCTTCTTCGATCGTCACCTCTTCGTCGGCGGGGCGCCAAAGGACGAGGAGCTTGCCGATCATCTGGACGCGGGCGCAGCCCAGCGTCTCGGCGATTTCCGCGTAGATCGCCTCACGCTCTTCGCGGTCGTCGGTGGGCACGCGCACCTTGATGAGTTCGTGGGCCTTCAGCTCACGGTCGATTTCCTTCATCACGGATTCCGTGAGGCCGTTCGCCCCGAGAAGGACGACGGGATCGAGGTGATGGGCCTGCGCACGAAGCGCAAGGCGCGTGTCGCGCCCGAGGATGATTTCTTTCATAATTCCAAAACGTCGCGGCCGGACCCCGTCCGGAGTCCCCGCGAAACCCAATTCAACAGAGGAGATTCAATGCCTGTAGCAACGAAAAAGCTGCGCTCGAACCGGGCCTGGATCGAACGTCACATCAATGATCCGTTCGTGAAGCGCTCCAGGGCGGAAGGCTACCGCGCGCGTTCGGTGTACAAGCTCACCGAACTCGACGACCGCGAGCACCTTCTGCGCCGCGGGATGACGGTGGTGGACCTCGGCGCGGCGCCGGGCAGCTGGACGCAGATCGTCCGCGAGCGTCTGTCGGACAAGGAAGGTCGTGTTCAGGGCCGCATCATCGCCATGGACATCCTCCCGATGGATCCGATCGAGGGCGTGACGTTCCTGCAGGGTGACTTCCGCGAGCAGGACGTCGCCGACAAACTCTCCGAGATTCTAAACGGAGACAAGGTCGACGTGGTGCTCTCGGACATGGCGCCGAATCTCTCGGGGATCGCCGCCGCGGACGCGGCGCGCTCGCTGCTGCTCAACGAACTCGCGCACGAATTCTGCCTGGAGCACTTGAAGCCCACGGGCGTCTTCGTCACGAAGGCCTTCCAGGGCTCGGGCTACTCGCAGTTCGTCGAAGCCCTGAAGAAGTCCTTCAAGAAGGTCTACACGCGAAAGCCCGCCGCCTCGCGCGACACCTCGGCCGAGGTCTACCTCGTCGCGCGTGAGTTGAAGGCCCCGAAGTAATACCTCAAGCCCGTCCGCAACTCTCCGCAGAAACTCAAGGCTTTGTTTCAAAAATCAGCGCCGACCCCCAAGGGAACGTTCAGGCGCTCGGTAGAATGTTGAGACATAAAGCTTCTCGGGTGTCCGGCCGAAACCGGACGCCCGATGATTCGATGGATAAGAAACCGGGGACTAGGATCCCCGCAGGCACGGAGCCATAAGTTGGACAACAAATCCTTTGCACGCATTGCCCTCTGGGTGCTCCTCGCGGTGGTGCTCTTCACCGTCTTCCGGCAGTTCGACGTGTCGACCGCCCCGCGGTCGGATACGACGAGCTACACGCAGTTCATGGAAGACGCCAAGGCCGGCAAGATCCGCCGCGTCGACATTCAGGGCCAGACGATCACGGTCACGCCGCAGTCGGGCTCGGAATACACGATCACGAGTCCGGGCGACCTCTGGATGGTGGAGGATCTGCGCAAGTCCGGCGTTCAGGTCTACGGGAAGGCGCCTGAAGAACCCTCGCTCCTCACGTCGGTCTTCATCTCCTGGTTCCCGATGCTGCTTCTGATCGGCGTGTGGATCTTCTTCATGCGCCGCATGCAGGGCGGTGGCGGCGGCGCCGGCGGCGCCTTCAGCTTCGGCAAGTCCAAGGCCCGCATGTTGGGCGAGCAGGACAACAAGGTCCGCTTCAAGGACGTCGCGGGCTGCGACGAAGCCAAGGAAGACGTTCAGGAAATCGTCGACTTCCTGCGCGACCCGATGAAGTTCCAGCGCCTGGGCGGCCGCATTCCGCGCGGCGTCCTCCTCGTGGGTTCGCCGGGTACCGGCAAGACGCTTCTCGCCAAGGCGATCGCGGGCGAGTCGGGCGTGCCCTTCTTCACGATTTCGGGTTCCGACTTCGTCGAAATGTTCGTCGGCGTCGGTGCGGCGCGCGTGCGCGACATGTTCGAGACGGCGAAGAAGAACGCCCCCTGCATCATCTTCATCGACGAAATCGACGCGGTCGGCCGTCAGCGCGGCGCCGGCTTGGGCGGCGGCAACGACGAACGCGAACAGACCCTGAACCAGATGCTCGTCGAAATGGACGGGTTCGACACCGGCGCGAACATCATCGTGATCGCCGCGACGAACCGTCCGGACGTGCTCGACCCGGCGCTCCTGCGCCCGGGCCGCTTCGACCGTCAGGTCGTGGTGCCGCTTCCCGACATCCGCGGCCGCGAGCAGATTCTGAACGTCCACATGCGCAAGATCCCCGTCGGCGCCGACATCGACGCCGCGGTCATCGCGCGCGGCACGCCGGGCTTCTCGGGCGCGGACCTCGCGAACCTCGTCAACGAAGCGGCGCTCTTCGCCGCGCGCCGCAACGGCCGCGTCGTCGAGATGCGCGACTTCGAGGACGCCAAGGACAAGATCATGATGGGGAGCGAACGCCGCGCCATGGTGATGACTGAGGACGAACGCCGCAACACGGCGTACCACGAGTCGGGCCATGCGGTGGTCGCCCACCTCATGCCGAAGAGCGACCCCGTCCACAAGGTGACGATCGTGCCGCGCGGCCGTGCGTTGGGGCTCACGATGCAGCTCCCCGAGCAGGACCGCTACGCCTACGACCGTCAGTACCTCCTCACGCGCATCGCGATTCTCTTCGGCGGGCGCATCGCCGAAGAGGTCTTCATGAACCAGATGACAACGGGCGCTTCGAACGACTTCGAACGTGCGACGCAGCTCGCCCGCGACATGGTGACCCGCTACGGCATGAGCGAGGCGATGGGTCCGATGGTCTACGCCGAGAACGAGGGCGAAGTGTTCCTCGGCCGCTCGGTGACGAAGACCACGCACGTCTCGGAACTCACGATGCAGAAGGTCGATGCGGAAATCCGCCGCATCATCGACGAGCAGTACGCCGTCGCGCGCCGTCTGATCGAAGAGAACCGCGACAAGATGGAAGTGATGGCGAAGGCGCTCCTCGACTGGGAGACGATCGACGCCGAACAGATCAAGGACATCATGGAGGGCCGTCAGCCCCGTCCGCCGAAGAACGCCCCGAACGCCGCGCAGACCGCGCGCCGTGAGGACGCGGCGAAGACGGCGGCCGCCGAGGTCGAAAAGGCCGCTGAAGCCGATCAGGCCGGGAAGGCCGACGAGGCTGAAGAGCCGAAGGTCGAGGTGAAGACCGCCCGCCGTACGCGCCGGGCCGCGCCGAAGACCGAAGCGAAGGTTGAGGCTGAGGAAAAGGCCGAAGCGAAGCCCGAACCCAAGGCTGAAGAGAAGCCTGAGGCGAAGGCCGACCGTTCGGACGAGTCCTGATTCCCATCCGCACGCACTGAGAAGAAGCGGGCGTCGGGCCGAGAAGGCGCCGCCGTCCGCTTCTTTGATTTTTGAAACCGCCACCCGCAAGACAGACACGATGGAACGCAATCCGCGCATTTGGCGCTGCCTCGACGAGCGCTACGACTTCGACCGCCGCCCCCTCATCATGGGGATCCTCAACGTGACGCCGGATTCGTTCTCGGACGGGGGCACCCACAATGCGCCCGAGGACGCCGTGGCGCACGCCCGCCGCATGCGGGCGGAAGGCGCCGACATCGTCGACGTCGGGGGCGAGTCGACCCGGCCGGGGTTCGACGAAACGGGCGTGACCCTTGAAGAAGAGCGCCGCCGCGTGATGCCGGTCGTGCGGGCGCTCGTCGCCGAAGGCTTCGTCGTGAGCGTCGACACGAGCAAGCCCGAACTCATGCGTGAAGCCGCGGAAGCGGGCGCCGCGATCCTGAACGACATCCGCGGGTTCGAACTCCCCGGGGCGCTCGAAGCCGCCGCGGCGACGAAGTGCGGGTTGGTCGTCATGCACCGCTCGCTCGAGGTGATCGAATCGGGCGCGGTCGAGACGGTTGAGCGGTATCTTGAAGCGCGCACCGAGGCCTTCAGGACCCTTGGGGTCGACGAGGAGCGCATTTGCTGGGATCCGGGTGTAGGCTTCGGGAAGACGGTGGAGGAGAACATCGCCCTGATGGCGCACTCCCGTCGGCTTTCCGCCCATCATCCGCTGATGGTCGCCTGCTCGAGGAAGTCGAGCATCGGCGCCGTGACGGGCGAGAAGGTCCCGACGGACCGCGTGCCGGGGAGCGTCGCCGCGGCAATGCTCGCCGTAGAGGCGGGTGCCGGGGTCGCGCGCGTTCACGACGTGCGGGAGACCCGCCAGGCCTTCCAGGTGCTCGAAGCCTTCCGGCGCGCGGCGCCGGGCGCCTTCGCGTGAGGCCCACCGGACGAGAGAAGAACAACGACGGAGTAGAGGAAGGAATTCACCATGTCTCGACGTTATTTCGGTACGGACGGCGTGCGCGGGCGCGTCGGTGAGTCGCCGATCACGCCTGATTTCGTGCTGCGCCTGGGGCAGGCAGCGGGCCGCGTCCTGAAGCGCCGCAACCCTGAGGGCGCCGCGGTGCTGATCGGGAAGGACACCCGCGTCTCGGGCTACATGCTCGAAGCCGCGTTGGAGGCCGGCTTTTCGAGCGCCGGCGTCGACGTGGTGCTCTGCGGGCCGATCCCGACCCCGGCGGTCGCGTACCTGACGCGGGCGCTCCGCCTGACCGCGGGGGTCGTCATCAGCGCGAGCCACAACCCGTACCACGACAACGGGATCAAGTTCTTTTCGGCCGAAGGCACCAAGCTCCCCGATGCGGTGGAGCTCGAGATCGAAGCTGAAATGGACGCGGGCTGGTCCTGCGTCGACTCGAAGGACCTTGGGAAGGCGAAGCGCCTCGAAGACGCCGCCGGCCGCTACACGGAATTCTGCAAGTCGACCTTCCCGAACGCGCTCGACCTGAGGGGCCTCAAAATCCTCGTCGACTGCGCGAACGGCGCCGCCTACCGCGTCGCCCCGGACGTCTTCCATGAGTTGGGCGCCGAAGTGGTCGCCGTGGGCGCTTCGCCCGACGGCCTCAACATCAATGCGGGCGTGGGCGCGACCCACACCGAACATTTGGGCGAATGGTGCCGCGAGCACGGCTGCGACGTCGCGGTCTCTCTGGACGGCGACGCCGACCGCCTCATCATGGCGGACGCGACGGGGCGCGTCTACAACGGCGACGCACTTCTTTACGTCATGGTCCGCGAGCGCCTCGCGCACGGTCCCGTCGCGGGCGTGACCGGCACCCTCATGACGAACTACGGGCTGGAAAAGCGCCTGGGCGAACTCGGCATTCCGTTCGGCCGCGCCAAGGTGGGCGACCGCTACGTGGTCGAGATGTTGAAGGAGAAGGGTTGGCTCCTGGGCGGCGAAACCTCCGGCCACCTTCTCGCGCTCGACCGCCAGACGACCGGCGACGGGATCGTCTCGGCGCTCCAGGTTCTGGCGGCGATGAAGGCCGCGGGGAAGAGCCTCGCGGAACTCACCGCGGACCTCGAACTCCTCCCGCAGGTTCTCGTCAACGTCCGGCTCGAGAAGGGCACCGACTGGCGCGCGAACGAAGCGTTCGCGGCGGCGGTGAGGGCGGCGGAAGCCGAACTCGTTGGGATCGGCCGCATTTTGGTGCGTCCGTCCGGCACCGAACCCCTGCTTCGCATCATGGTTGAGGCGGGAGACGAAGCTCTTGCTCAACGGTTGGCTCAATCTTGCGCCGCAGCGCTCGGCTGAACTTGCTACACTTTCCTGATACGCGCCGCCCGTCTCCGACGACCGGCGGCGCCTCAATGACTAGACATCCATCCAAAGGGAACAATCATCATGGCCACCAAGAAGGAAGCCCCCGCCAAGACCACCGAAGCCCCGAAGGGCCCGTTCGTCCATCAGCTTCAGCTCTACCTCGTGGGCGGCCAGCAGTTCACGGTCAATGAAGTGACGGATACGGTGGACATGCCCCGCAACGTCATCGCCTTCGTGAACGCCTGGCGTGAAAAGAAGGACGTTTGGCACAGCCCCAACAACGATCCGCGCTTCGGCGTGCGCGTGCGCGACGTGTCGATGTACGAATACCGCGTCGGCCGTCCGGCCCCGGCTCAGCAGGCCGAAGCCGCCAAGAAGGAAGAAAAGGCCGAGTAATCGCCTGACGCTTTTGGGGAGTGCTCATGAAGCAGATCACCGCCGTCATCAAGCCCTTCAAGTTGGACGACGTCCGTGAGGCCCTGGCCGACGCGGGCGTGCACGGCCTCACCGTCACGGAAGTGAAGGGGTTCGGCCGCCAAAAGGGCCACACCGAGCTCTACCGCGGCGCCGAATACGTCGTCGACTTCCTGCCGAAGCTCAAGATCGAGACGGTCGTCTCCGACGACC
>NZ_JH604897.1 GCF_000250875.1 Sutterella parvirubra YIT 11816
CTGCGGGCGCGCGCACCGGCGCGTTCATGCGGGTCCCGGCCGGACGGAAGGCGAGCATGCGCAGGAGCGCCATCGTGAAGCCCGCGTATTCGTCGGGCGCCAACCCCATGTCGTTTCGGCCGTGAAGCGCAATCTGGTAGCAGAGCTGCACCTCTTCGGGGCTCATCTTCGCGGCGAGGGCCGCAAGACCCGCGTGGTCCGGGTCGGACGCGTCGACCGCGCCGGGGACGCGCTGCATGAGCGCGATGCGGTGAAGCGCCGCGGCGAGGTCCCTCATCGCCTGAGCAAACGAAAGACTCTGCGTCTGCATGTCGTCCGCGATGCGGATCATGCCGGCGGCGTCACCGTCAGCGACGGCGTTCAGGAGCCCGAAGAGCATTTCGGACCCGCTCATCCCGAGCATGTCGCGCACGGGCTGCAGCCGCACGGCGCCGCCGCAGTAGGCGATCGCCTGGTCGAGAAGCGAGAGGCCGTCTCGCATCGAGCCGCGGGCGCCTTCGGCGAGAAGCCGCAGCGCCCCGACTTCGTACTCGATCCCTTCGGCTTGGAGGATCGTTTCCATGTGGGAGACGATCCCCTGCGGGGTCATGTTGCGGAGGCTGAACTGAAGGCAGCGCGAGAGCACCGTGACCGGGACCTTCTGCGGGTCCGTGGTCGCGAGGATGAACTTCACGTACTCGGGCGGCTCCTCCAAGGTCTTCAGCATCGCGTTGAAGGCCGTGCTGGAGAGCATGTGCACTTCGTCGATCATGTAGACCTTGAAGCGGCCTTCGGTCGGGGCGTACATCGCGCGCTCCAGAAGCGCCGTCATGTCCTCGACCGAACGGTTCGAGGCCGCGTCCATCTCGATGTAGTCGACGAAGCGGCCTTCGTCGATCGCGCGGCAGGCGGGGCAGACGCCGCAGGGGTGCGACGTCACGTCGCCCTTGCCGTCCGCGCCCTGGCAGTTCAGGGCCTTCGCGAAGATGCGCGAAATCGTCGTCTTCCCGACGCCTCGGGTCCCCGTGAAGAGGTACGCGTGGTGCAGGCGCTTTTCGTCCAAGGCTCGCGTGATCGCGGTGACGACGTGGTCCTGACCGACGATCGTCTCGAAGTCATGGGGGCGCCACTTGCGGGCGAGTACCTGGTAGTTGCTGCTCATCTCGATGCGCGCTTCTCGGGAATTGGGTGGGCGCGGATGCCGCGGATGCGATCAGGGGCGGCACCGCCGCCCCGCGTTCTCCGTCCGCGTCCGTTCTTGTCCTTTGGGAAGCCTTATTTTAGCGGCGGCGCTCGGCTTGGGCGACGAAGGCTTCAAGCGCTTCGCCCTCCAGGCGGCAGATGCGCCAGTCGTCGAGAATCTTGGCGCCCAACCGGTGGTAGAAGTCGATCGCGGGCTGGTTCCAGTCGAGCACCACCCACTCGAACCTCGGGCAGCCTTCGCGCGCGGCGGTCAAGGCCAGCGTCTCCATCAGAAGGCGCCCGCCGCCCATCCCGCGGAATTCCGGTTCGACGAAGAGGTCTTCGAGGTAGAGCCCGCGCTTCGACCGGAAGGTCGAGAAATTGTAGAAGTAGAGCGAAAAGCCCACGGGGCGCTCGCCCTCGTCGGTCTTCGCCCAAAGGAGGTTGCAGTGCGCGCCCCGCTTTTCGCCGAAGAGCGCCTCACGGATCAATTCGGGCGTGCTCTCGCACTGGTCGGCGAGCTTTTCGTAGGCGGCGAGCGCGTGGATCAGCCGGGAGACTTCGGCGCAGTCCTCTTCGCGCGCCGGGCGGACCTCAAAGGTCGTCATGGGCAAAACTCCTTCTTCGTGCGGCGAAAGGAAAGTCGGTCGGTCTTCGCCGCGGCGGAAAGAACTTGATAGCACGCCGCCCGGAATTTCTCAATGGATGAGGTCGACCGCAACCTTCGCGGCGAGCGCCCAGAAGAGGATCGCCCCGGTGCGGTAGATGACGCGCGCGGCGCGGTCGCTCTTCAGGAACCCGCGGAAGTGGCAGGTCACCATCGAGTAGCCCGTGTGGATGAAAAAGACGAGGAGGAAGTACGTGACGGACAAGACCGTCACCTGTTCGCGGTAGCTGTAGGCGGGATCGATGAACTGCAGGAACACCGAGAAGAAGAACATGATCAGCATCGGGTTCGTCATCTGGAGGGCGACCCCTTCCATGACGAGACGCCAACGCACGAAGTTCGGGTCGAAGACGACGTCCTTCGCTTCGTGGCCCGCGAGTTTGAAGCTGAAGCCCTTCGCCTTCCAGGCCTTCCAGCCCAACCACACCATGTAGAGGGCGCCCACCGTGCGGAGCAGATCGTACGCCTCGGGCGAGTAGCGGAGCATCGCCCCGATGCCGCTCACCGTGATCAGGGCCATGATGATCGTCCCGGAAGCGACCCCCAGGATCCCCCACACCGCGCCGCGGTAGCCGTGGCGGATCGACTTCATGATCGTCATGAGAACGCCCGGGCCGGGCGAGAGCACCGTCGTGGCGGCGGTGACGAGGTAGAGGAGGTAGAGCGACGTGTTCATGGCCGTCCGGGGATCGTGCTGGTCTCAAAGAACGCGGGGCCGTTGGTCGTCGGCGGCCGGGTTCATTGGCCGAGTCTAGCGCCGGGCGCGGTCCGCCGTCTCCCGGGGTCCGCCGCCCCGCGGGAGAGCCGAACGCACCGTCAGGCCGCGCCGCACGGCGGAGATCTCCGGGGAGAGCCCCGACCGAAGCGCGGATTGCTCAGCATTTTCAAGGGCTTGAGACGTTTCAGGGCACCTCCCGAGCGGCGTTCGGCACCTGCGCGGCAGTCGGCCGGGACGGGCTTGAGGGCCCTCTGCGGGGAGGAAGCGCGGGAAAACGAGAAGACGAGGAGACGCCTCACCGTTCGGCGGATCCGAAGGGCGCGAGAATGCGGGCGGAGAAGAGAGGAGTCGAAGAGGCGGGACGCTTCCGTCGGATGCGGAAACGCCGGATGCGAAAATGGCGAGCCTTATCCTCGGCACTGCGCTCAGACCAGTATGGCTGCTTCGTTCCCGACCTGACCAGGTTCCTGGGGAGCACATGCGAGGGGACCCGCCAAGGTGCGCATTCTAGCGGCAGACGCCGCAAATTGCAAAAAAGCGTACGCCGTTCGCCGCGCCGCTCGGAAACATTTCGGACGAGGTGGTACTATTGCCCTCACCGGAATCGGCCGTTCGGCCCGATTCACTTCTTCCGAAGAGCGCTCCGTCCGGAGCGGCTCCATACACCACACCCAGCGACGACGATCCGACGGTCCGGCTTGACGCCGAGCCGCCCAGGTGACGCCTGCACACAGAACACGCGTTCCCGACGGCCCGCCCTCCCCCGAGAGCGACCTCCCAACGCCCGCCGCACACTCCATTCCAAGCATTACGGAGGCTCTCATGAGCGAAATCAAGCACGTCAACGACGAAAACTTCGAAGCCGAAGTCATTCAGTCCGGCAAGACCGTCTTCGTCGACTTCTGGGCGACCTGGTGCGGCCCCTGCCGCATGCTCGCCCCGCGCCTTGAACAGGCCGCGAAGACCTTCGACGGCCGCGCCGTCATCGCCAAGTACGACGTCGACGAATCGTCCGGCCGCGCCGGCGAATACGGCGTTCGCGGCATCCCCACGATCATCGCCTTCCGCAACGGCCAGGTCGTCGACCAGCACACCGGCTCCTGCTCGCAGGACGTGCTCGACGCCTTCATCGAAAAGAACCTCTAAGGAACAGTAAAGAAATAAAATTTACT
>NZ_JH604898.1 GCF_000250875.1 Sutterella parvirubra YIT 11816
AACCTCTTCCGTGAAGAGGTTCCTTAAAACTCTCTTCGCCCTCATCGTCCCTGTACGTCACAAGGAAGTCCGTAGTCATGACGATATTCTTTCCCCTGACTTGGGGATGAATCAGATTGAGTTCGCTGCAAATGTCTAGTGTGTCAACGGGTGCAAGGGGAAACTGCTCGCGGATTTCGATGACCTCGGGATTCCATTCAAGAGAAAGGCAGACAAGACGTTCCCCGTGCGATAGGCAGTGAAGCATGCGATGCAGGCGTGGACATGGGACCCTGTGGCGAGGGGTTTTGGAATGGCAGTCCTGAACAGTGATCCACGGGTCATAAGCGCTATAGCGCCCCTGACCACGCCCGGCCTTAACCCACTTGTCGTAATCCTGTACATAGTTTGATCGCATCAGCACTCCAAACAAGAAAAGAGTGGTCACGACAGCACCTGTACCGCTGTGATCCACTCTGCAATTTTACCGAAGCGCACCAAACCTGTGACACTAAAGTTATGAGATTTGTGACATTACAAGTTATGGTAGGTTGTGACAAATAAGTTATGATGTGTGACAATACGAGTTATGGAAACTCACGTTTTCAGGGTTTTGTGTTCCGTACTACACGGTTTTGAAGCCTCACAGCTTCGAGAGATCCGGCATCGGAATCGCGTCGTCGGGGTGTTCGCCCGACCAGCCCGTCTTCTCAGGCAAGCCCATCAGCTCCGCACGGTCGTCTTCGTCGAGCGAGAACCCGAAGAGCTCACGGTTCTGGCGCATGCGGTCGGGGTTGGCGGACTTCGGGAGCGGCAGGAGGCCCAACTCCAGCGAGAAGCGCAGGCACACCTGCGCGGGCGAGACGTGGTGCTTATCCGCGATGGATTCGACGACGGGGTTCGTCATGAGGCGGTTCTGGCCCAAAGGCGCCCAGGCCTCCACCAAAATCCCGCGCTCTCGGCAGTAGCGCACGGCTTCTTCCTGGAGGTAGCCGGGGTGGACTTCAATCTGGTTCACGACGGGAACTTCGCCGTCCAGAGCTTCGAAGTGGTGCGGGAGGAAGTTCGCGACGCCGATCGACTTGACGAGCCCTTCGCGCTTGAACTGCTGGAAGGCGTTCCAGGTCTCGGTGAGGCGTTCGCGCCACTCGGGGTCTTCCGAGTCGCGGCGCGGCCAGTGGATGAGAAGGAGGTCGACGTAGTCCATGCCGAGACGCGAGAGCGAGGTTTCGAGCTCCAGACGCGCGCCTTCCGCGGAGAGGTCGTCCTTCCAGACTTTCGTCGTCACGAAGAATTCGGAGCGGTCGATGCCGCTCGCGCGGATCGCGTCGCCCACGCTTTCTTCCGAACCGTAGAGATACGCCGTGTCGAAGTGGCGGTAGCCCGCGCGGATCGCTTCCGCGCAGACGGCGGCGCCGTCCTCGCGGTCCTTCACGCGCCAGGTGCCGAAGCCGATCGCGGGGATGCGGTTGCCGTCGAGCAGTTCATAGCAACCGTCGGCGTCGGCGAAGGGGAGGTTCTGTTTGAATTCGAGCATGTTTCAAACTCCTTGAGGAGATGGTCGATCTTGGAAATCTACACCAGACACGGAAACCTGAGGCTTAAGAAAAACGGGGAAGGCGCCTTTCAGGCGGGATGCTCCGGGGGAGAAGGCGGGGCGGTCTCTTCAGGCGGGGACGGCGCGAACGCCGAAACTTTCCGGGTTTCCGCAGACTTCTGCGGGTTTTGTCGGTCTTGCGGCATAAATCGCTGCGCGTGAAGATGAAATGTGCGTCCGGGCGCGCTTCGTGCGCCGGACGCGCCAAGGACCAAGCGCGGCTCCTGCGACCAAGTACGGGAGCCGCTGAAAGAGCGGGCGCCGGAACCTCCGGACCCCGACCACATACCCAAAGAGGAGAAACCAACATGAAAATCCGCTTCACGCCGATCGCGCTCGCCCTGATGGGGGTTTCCGTCGCGACGGCCGGCAGCGCGGCCGAACTCACGATGAAGCCCGGCGTCTACACGGCGACCGTGAACGGCCACAACGCCCCGATGACGGTCGAAGTCACCGTGTCGGAGCACAAGATCGAGAAGATCGACGCCTCGAAGAACCTGGAGACGATCGGCGTCGGCCGTAAAGCCATTGAGAAGATGACTGCGAAGATCCTCGACATGCAGTCGATCGGGGTCGATGCGGTGACCGGCGCGACCGTGACGAGCTCCGCCATCTGGAGCGCCGTCAAGCAGTGTCTCGAACAGGCGGGGGCCGACATGAAGGCCGTCACCGCCAAGGTTGAAAAGCATCCTTCGGGTGAACGCACGATCGACGCCGACGTCGTGATCGTGGGCGGCGGCGGGGCCGGCCTCGCCGCGGCGGTGTCCGCGCACGAAGCGGGCGCGAAGAAGGTCGTCGTGCTCGAAAAGCTGGGGTACCTCGGCGGCTCGACCAACGTTTCGGAAGGCGCCTTGAACGCCGTCGACCCGGCGCGTCAGGGCAAGCAGGGCATCGAAGACTCCACGGCGAAGTTCTACGAGCAGACGCTGAAGGGCGGCCACGACAAGGGCGACCCCGAGCTCGTCAAGTACCTGACCGAAAACTCGCTCTCCAGCGTCGAATGGCTCGAAGCCCACGGCGTCAAGTTCAAGGACGAGATCGGCACCGCGACGGGCGCGCTCTGGCAGCGGAGCCACTACCCGGCGACGCCGTCGGGCAACACCTACATCCGCGCGTTGGAAGCCGTCATCGACAAGACGAACGGCGCGATCGAAGTGATCACCGACGCGGAAGTGAATGACCTGATCAAGGCTGAAGGCCGCATCGCGGGCGTCAAGGCCAAGCACTTCGGTGAGAAGCTCACGGTCTCGAGCGACGCCGTCGTGATCACGACGGGCGGCTTCGGCGCGAACGTGAAGCTCCGCCAGGAGGTGAACACCGGCGTCTGGAAGCACGTCGTCTTGGACAACAAGATCGGCACCACGAACATCAACAAGGCGGCCCAAGGCCAAGGGATGGACCTCGCGAAGAAGTACGGCGCGCAGCTCATCGGCTTGGACGACATCCAGCTCCATCCGTGCGGCACGCCCGGCACCGGCCTCATGGAAAACATCCGCACGTCGGGGCGCAACCGCATCTTCGTGAACGTCGACGGCGACCGCTTCGTGAACGAAGGCGCCGCGCGCGACGTCCTCGCGAACGCGATCATCAAGCAGCCGAAGGGCACGTATTGGATCGTCGTCAACAAGGTCCGCTATCCGGCCCGCGACTGGGTCGACGCCAACGGCGCGACGATCCGCGACATGGTGGCGCTGGGGAGCGTCGTTGAAGCCGACTCGCTTGACGACCTCGCCAAGAAGACCGGCATGGACGCCGGCAAGTTGAAGGTCAGCATCGACGGCTACAACAAGATCGTGAAGGACGGCGCGAAGGATCCGCTCGGGTTCGTCGCGAACAACAAGGCCGACACGACCCTGACCGAAGGCCCCTGGTACGCCTGCCAGAAGGTCGTGACCGTCCACCACACGATGGGCGGCATCAAGATCAACACCAAGGCTGAGGTGATCGGCACCGACGGCAAGGTGATCCCGGGTCTCTACGCCGCGGGCGAAGTCACGGGCGGGATTCACGGCTCGAACCGCTTGGGCGGGAATGCCATTGCCGACGTGATGCTCTTCGGTCGTACGGCGGGCGTGGAAGCCGCGGCCTTTGCGAAGAGTCACTGAAAAGAATAATCCCTGTCGGCTTGATCCTTTAAGGATCGGTCACAGGGATTCTACTGATGCTTCGGGCGCATCCGGTCAAGGCCGGGTGCGCCCGATTCTTCTGCGGGCGGCTCATCCCCCGGGAGCGGAGGACGAGCCGTTCACCGTCAATTTTGGCTGAACGCCTTCTCCAACGAGATCGGGAAGGCCTGGTAGCCGAACGCGTCCGTGAAGTTGATCTTCACCGACGGCTCCGTCTCGCCCCAGCGGTATTCGCAGATCCACGGGTCGGGGATGTTGCCGTTCGCGGCGCCGCCGCCCGCGTGGAGGTCGAAGGTGAGCCCGGCCGTGGAGTAGTAGACGACGACCGAATCCTTGTCTTCCTGGTACTGGGCGAGGCCCGTCACGGGCGAGAAGGCGTCATGGCCGTACTCCTTGCCCACTTCCCAGACCTGCTCGACCGTCATCTTCTTCTGGTCGATCTTGTAGATCACGCCGCGGGTGTACTTCTCTTCCGCGAGCGCGGGCTGCTCCATGCCGCGGGCGTCGCCGTTGTCGAAGACCGTGATGTAGATCACGTCCTTCGTCGACTTCTTGTCGATGCGCCAGGCGGTGTGCTGCGTCCAGGACCAGTCGAAGCCGCCTTCGCACTTCGAGCCCTCGCACTTGATCTTGTTGCCCTTCGCGTCGACCGGGGTCAGGACCTTGTCCTTGAACTTGTCGGACCAGCCTTCGGGCGAGCCCATGATCCACTTCACCTTCTTGTCGCGGCCGATCTTGATGGCGGCGGACTGGTGGCGGGACGAAATGATGATCGAGTCGTCGGTCGGGTCGTAGTCGACGGAGTTCACGTGCGCCCAGTTGCGGCCGGGACCCACGCCCGCGACGTCGCCGAACTGGCCTTCGGCTTCCTGCTTGGCGAGGTCTTCGGCGGAGAGCGTCTGACCGGCCTTCGAAGCGTCGATGTTCAAGCACACCGCACCCTGGTCGAGCACCTTGATGACGTCGGCGCGGTACGGATCGAGAATCTCCATCAGCTTCCATTCATCCACGACGCCGCCGTCCTTGTCGACTTCGATGATGACGTCGCGCACCGTGTGGACGCGCTTGCCGTCGGCGCGGCGGTAGTCGGCGGACGAGACGCGCAGGAGCGAATTCCCGTTCTGCATGTTGTCGAACGCGTGGCTGTAGTCGGCGTACGCGGACGGGAGTCGGCGGTCCCAAATCTTGCGGCCGATCAGGTCGTACTTGACGTAGCGCTGGCCGAAGCCCCAGGTGAGGGCGCCGTCCGGCGCCTGCTGGAAGCCCATCATGAAGCCGGAGCTCCAGGGGTCTTCCGTGTCGTTGATGAGGGAGGCCAAGAGGTACCAGCGGGTTTCGCCCTTCGTGTCGATGATGCCGACCTCGGAGTTGAACGCCCATTCGAGCGCGCCCCCCGTCGGGTTGTTCCAGACGAAGCGGCCGCCCTGCGGCGCGGCGCTGTAGAGCTGGTTGTCGATGAGGTAGAGACGGTCTTCGAACCCGGGCTTCACGATTTCGGGCTTCGCGTTGAACATCGTCGTCGACTGCATCGGCGTGCCGTTGCTCATCGTGTAGACCGGGGGCGCGTAGAACTGGTAGCGGTCCTGGAAGTGCTCGGTCTTCCCGTTGTAGACGCGGTCGTATTCGACCTCAACGGTGTTCAAGTAGTCCGGATAGAGGCCGAAGACGGGAATGCCGCCGTGCGTGAGGATCTGACGGCGCGAGACGTCGTACTTGATTTCCTGGCCGTTCGCCTTCGGAACGATGCGCACCTTCGCGTTTTTGATCTCGTAGCCGCCATTTCGGATCACGGCCGTGAGCGGGGCGATCTTGTGGGGATTCCAGACGACTTCGCCGATGTTGCCCTGAACGGCGTAGGTGACGTTGGCGCCGGAAGCGCCGCCCATCGCCATCGCGTGGGAGGCGGCAAGCGCCATGCCGGCCGCGGCGGTCGCGATCGCGGCGTGCTTGAGCGAGAACTGCATCTCGAAAACTCCTTTGGTCTGAAGGATACGGTTAAGGGGGCGGAAAGCCCGGATGCGCTAAAGTCTAGGAACGGCACAAGGAACTGACCATTCCCGATTTCCTGCCGTTCGTACCAAAATAAGAAAATGCAGATTTCCAAATCCCAAATGCGCACCGAGGACCTCGACGTGCGCACGCTTCGGCTGCTCGTCTCGGTGCTTGAAACCCGCTCGCTCTCCGCGGCCGCGGCGGCCTTGGGCGTGAGCGCCGGGACCGCCTCGAAGCTCCTCCAGAAGGCGCGCGACGCCTTCGGCGACGCGCTCTTCGTGCGTTCCGGAGGTCAGATGACCCCGACCGAGCGCATGGGGCGTTTGGCCGGCCGCTTGGAGAGCGCGTTGGCGTTGATCGAAGGCATCACCGCGCCGGACGAACCCTTCTCGCCCGCGACCGCGAAGGCGACCATCACCGTGGCGGGTGCGGACAACGCGGTGCTGACGCTCCTGCAGCCCACGATCGGCGCCTTCTTCCGCGAGGCGCCGAACCTGAAGTTCTCGGTCGAGCCGATGGGCAACGACATGTTGGAGCGCCTGCGCTCGGGACAGACCGACATGGGGCTCGTCATGGACGAGAGCCTGCACTTGGGGCCAACCTTCCGGCAGCGGGTGCTGGTGAACTCGCATCACGTGCTGCTCGTGAGGAAAGGACATCCGCTGCAGGCGCTCGCCCGCGACCGTGAGCTTGTCCCCGAAGACCTCGACCGATTCCCTCGGATCGGCATCATGATGGCGAAGCCCTCTGGGGGCTTCCGAGAGATTCTGGACACGTTCGACCACGCGGACAACCACCAGCTCAAGATGCCGCACTTTCTCGCGGCGGCCTTCTTTCTCAAAGACACCGACTACTGGATCACGCTCCCGAAGGAGACGGCGGAGCGCTTGACGCATATGGACGACTTCGTGATCCTGCGGGATCCGGTGCACGGGACGCTGCCGTGGCGCCCGACCCTCATCTGGCACGAGCGCACGGACGGAAGTCCGCTCCACCAGTGGGTGCGCTCGAAGATCGTCGAGGCGGCGGGGAGACTCGCCGCGAAATGAGGCGGGGCGGCCGGAGGACGGGTGACGGCTGACGGCGTCCCGTCGCCATCCTCATTCACGCGCCCGCGGCGCCGAAACCGAAAACAAAACGAAAACAAAAAAAGAGCCCGGTCGACCAAAACCGGGCTCGAAACCTTCGGAGAGGTCCGGGGGCGGGCGCCGCCAAGAGGGCGCCCGGCACCGGAGGAGAACATTCTGAAGGAGAGAGGATTCCTCGATTTACTTCCGCATCCGGGCGAGGAGGCCCGAGCCGCAGAGGATGACGTAGAGAAGG
>NZ_JH604899.1:0-4248 GCF_000250875.1 Sutterella parvirubra YIT 11816
GGGAGCGCCCCGCTCGCGACGCCGATGTTGATGAACACCTGCGCCGCAAACCACACGCCCACGCCCTGCGCGAGCAGACCCGCGAAGTAGCGCTCGATCTTGATCGCCTGGCGCCCGATTTCAAAGGCGCGGCGGATGAGCCAGTAAAAAATGAAGAGAATGAGGATAACACCGACGAAGCCCGTTTCCTCCGCGACCACCGCCATGATGAAGTCGGTGTGGGCTTCGGGGAGATAGTTGAGCTTCTCGATCGAGCCTCCGAGCCCCACGCCGAAGAGTTCCCCGCGCCCGAAGGCGATCAGGGAATGCGAGAGCTGATAGGCCTGCCCCAGCACGTACTTCTCGTCCCAGGGGTCGAGGTACGCGAAGACGCGCCCCAGGCGCCAGGGCGTGATCATGATCATCCCGACGACGAGGGCCGCCACGAGCGCGATCACGGTGCCGAAGATGTGAAGCGCCAGCCCCCCGATGAAGAGCACCCCCATCACGATCGTCACGATGACGACGGTCGCGCCCAGGTCGGGCTGCTGCATCAGAAGGAACGCGATCGCCATCATCGGGATCGCCATGGGGAAGAGTCCCCGTTGGAAGGAGTGCATGTACTCCTGCTTGCGAACGGTGAAGGCGGCGGCGACGAGAAGCGCCCCCACCTTGACGGCCTCAGAGACCTGGAACTGGAAGGCGCCTCGCCCGATCCAGCGCACGGCGCCGTTCACCTCGCGGCCCGCTCCGGGAATCAGCACGACGACCAGCAAGAGCACCGAGACGGCGCCGATCGGGAAGGCCCAGCGCTCCCAGAAGCTCATCGGGAAACGGTAGACGATGAAGCCGGCGACGGCCGCCACGCCCATCGTGACGAGGTGACGGATCAGGTACGAGTACGCCGTCCCGTTGTAGTTCGGATTCTCCGCAAAGCTCGCGGTCGCCGAGAAGACCATCACGGCTCCGATGGCGAGGAGCGCCGTCACGCAGAAGAGCACCTCCCAGTCGATGCCGGGAGGCGACCTGCGGGCGTTCGCGTTCCAGACCAGAAGGTCGTCGCGTCGGGCGGCCGGGCGCATCAGCGGACCTCCTTTAAGGGGAGACCCGCGAGCTTCTTCGCGGCCTCGATGAAGACGCGGCTCCGGTGCGCGTAGTCGCGGAACATGTCCCAGGAGGCGCAGGCGGGCGACAAAAGGAGCACGTCGCCGGGCCGCTTCAAACTCCAGAGCCAGGCCACAGCCTCTTCCAAGGTGCCGAAGCGGCGCTTTTCCGCGCCGACGTCGCCCAAGGCGGCCTCGATCGCAGGGGCGTCGCGCCCGATCAGGGCCACGCCGCCCGTGCGGGCCTTGAGCGCCGCGGCCAAGGGCGAGAAGTCCTGCCCCTTGCCGTCGCCCCCGAGAATGATGAGAAGGCGTCGGCCCTGCGCGGCGAAGCCCTTGACGGCGGCCTCCACCGCGCCGACGTTCGTGCCTTTGGAGTCGTCGACGACGTCGACCCCCTCATGCGTGAAGACCCGCTCGACGCGGTGCGCTTCGCCGCGGTACGTGAGGAGCGCCTCACGGCGCGCCGCTTCCGGGGCGCCTGCGGCGCCCGCCAGAAGCCACGCCGCCATCGCGTTCATCGCGTTGTGGCGGCCGGCGATGAGGAGATCGCGCTCGGGGGCGATCACCGCATCACCGCAGACCAACACCGCGCCCCCGGGCGCGTCGACGAGACCCGCGTCGCCCGGAGCCTTGGGCGCCTCGGCGCCGAAGGTGCGGATGGGGCCCGTCGCGCACTCGGCGCGGCGCAAAGCGCCCGCGTCGTCGCGGTTCACGACCGCGACGGCGCCCGGCGTGAAGATCTTCGCCTTCGCGGCCGCGTACGCGTCCATGGACCCGTGCCAGTCGACGTGGTCCTCGGTGATGTTCAAAAGCGCCCCGGCGGTGAGCCGCAGGCTCGTCGTGGTGTCCAACTGGAAGCTCGAGAGCTCCAGCACCCAGACGTCGGGGAGTTCGTCCGCAGCTTCCGCTTTGAGGAGCTCCGTCACGGCGTTGGGGCCGATGTTCCCGGCCGCGACCGCACGAAGCCCGGCATGAGCGCACATGCGCGTCGTCAGCACCGTCGTCGTGGTCTTGCCGTTCGTCCCCGTGATCCCGAGAACCTTCGGGGCGTAGCCCTTTTCGTCGCGCAGCCTTGCGAGCTCACGCGCGAAGAGTTCGATTTCGCCCACGACCTCCACGCCGCTCTCGCGCGCCGCCGCGACCAACGGGGCCGCCGCGCCGGTGACGGTGGAGAGCCCCGGGCTCATGACGAGCATCGAGACGCCGTCCAACAAGCTCACGGGGAGGCCCCCGGTGCGGATCTCCGCTTCAGGGTGCGCCGCCCGGAGCGCTTCCAAACCCGAAGGCGCTTCGCGGGTGTCCGCGGCGCGCACGCGCCAACCGCGCGCCGCGAGCCATTCGATCGCGGCGCGCCCCGATGCGCCGAGTCCGGCAACGAGCGCGAGAGGCGCATGATGAAGCTTTGTGGTCATGGCGATGGGCCTTGTGGTTGCGGGCGGTTCGGAGGCGGTTGGTTCTCAGGGATGGCTTTCCGGCGTTCGGGACTCAGCGGATCTTCAGGGTCGAGAGGCCGATCAGCACGAGGATGATCGTGATGATCCAGAAGCGCGTGACGACCTGCGTTTCCTTCCAGCCCTTCAGTTCAAAGTGGTGGTGAAGAGGCGCCATCAGGAAGATGCGCTTGCCCCCCGAATAGCGGAAGTACGTCGTCTGAATCATGACGGAGAGCGTCTCGACCACGAAGATCCCGCCCATCACGGCGAGCACGAGTTCCTGGCGGCAGATGACGGCGACCGTCCCCAAGCACCCGCCAAGAGCGAGCGCCCCCACGTCCCCCATGAAGACCTGCGCCGGGTGCGCGTTGAACCAGAGGAAGGCGAGCCCCGCCCCGGCCAACGCGGCCGTGACGATCACGAGTTCGCCCGCGCCCGGGATGTGGGGGAAGATCAAGTAGGACGCAAAGTCGGGGCGGCCCACCACGTAGCAGAAGATCCCCAAGGCGCTCCCCACCATCACGGTCGGGAGCGTGGCGAGGCCGTCAAGGCCGTCCGTGAGGTTCACCGCGTTCGAACTCCCCACGATGACGACGTAGGTAAAGAGCGTGAAGCCGATGATCCCGAAGGGAAGCGCCACGTCCTTGAAGAACGGGATGAGGAGGTGGATGTTGGTCGAGATGTCCAAGGGGAACCGCGCGTCGTACCAGGCGGCGATCGTCTCGGTCAAGGTGCCTCCCGGCGGCACCGAGAGCGCGATCGCGAGGTAGAAGGCTGCGGCGAAGCCGATCACGGACTGCCACGCGAACTTCTCACGCGCGCTCATCCCCTTCGGGTTGTGGTGCACGACCTTCCGGTAGTCGTCGATCCAGCCGATCGCACCGTACCCCAACGTCACGAAGAGCGTCACCCAGACGAAGCGGTTCGAGAGGTCGGCCCAGCAGAGCACCGAAACGGCGATCGCCAGGAGCATCAGCGCCCCGCCCATCGTCGGCGTCCCGTCCTTGACGAGGTGGGTCTTCGGACCGCAGTCGCGCACGGCCTGACCGAAGTGCATCGCACGGAGCTTCCGGATCATCCAGGGCCCGAAGGCGAACCCGATCGTGAGCGCGGTGAGCGCCGCGAGCACCGCGCGCAGCGTCAGATAGTTGAAGACGCCGAAGCCGGAATGGGTTTCGGCGAGCGAACGGAAAAGTTCGAGAAGCATGACGGAATCGTTCTTTCGAAAAAGTGGAGCGCCGGAATCAGAGCTCCCAACGGGCGCGGAGCGCTTCGACGACGCGCTCCAACTTCATGAAGCGGCTCGCCTTCACGGTGACGGACGCGTTTTCTTCGGGGAGCTCGGGGAGCGCCGCGCAGAGCGCTTCGACCGAGTCGAAGTGCCGCGCATGCGGCCCGAAGGCTTCGGCCGCGTGGGCCGAGAGGTCCCCGACGCACCAAAGCTCTTCAATCCCCAACGCGCGGATGTGTTCGCCCACCTCGCGGTGGAAGGCAGGGCCTTCCGAGCCCGTTTCGCCCATGTCGCCGAGGATGTAGAAGCGCCGTCCGGGCGCCTCCGCCAACACTTCGGCCGAGGCCCTGACGCTGTCGGGATTCGCATTGTACGTCTCGTCCGTGACGAGAAGCCCGCGGGCGGCGTTCTCAAACCGCTCGCCCCGGCCCTGCACGGGCCGGAAAGCTTCGAGGCCCTTGCGGATCGCCTCCGGCGGAACGATCGCCGCGACGGCGGC
>NZ_JH604899.1:4295-13194 GCF_000250875.1 Sutterella parvirubra YIT 11816
CGGCGGCCGCGGCCGCGAGGGCGTTCAGCTGGTTGTGACGCCCCTCGACCGCGAGCTTCACCTCCATGTCGGGCAGGTGGTCCCCGAAGATCATGAGGCGTCCGTCGGGGAGCGTCCTCCCCATGACGCGGGAGGTGTAGGGAGTGGGGATCACGTTCTCGCCCGCCTGCGCCTCGGCTTCGAGTTCCTTCGCCCAATCCTCCTCAAACCCGAAGGTGATCGTGGAGACGTTCTTCGCGGCGGCCATCGACGCCCACACGTCCGCACAAGGGTCGGCCTTCGGGAAGACGGCGATGCCGGGATCCCGAAGCGCCGCGATGAGAAGGCCGTTCTCATAGGCCGTCTCCCGCACGCCCGAGAGGAATTCCTGGTGTTCGCGCTGCGCGTTCGTCACGACGGCGACGGAGGGCGCAATCCAGCGCGCGAGGAGCCCCATTTCGCCCGGATGGTTCATCCCGGCTTCGATGACGGCGGCCTCGGCGTTGACCTGGAGTTCGAGAAGGGTCTTCGGCACGCCCACGAGGTTGTTGAGGTTCCCGCGGGTCGAGTGCGCCCGATCCCCCCACTGCGTCTTCAGAATCGAGGCGATCATCTGGGTGGTGGTCGTCTTCCCGTTGCTTCCGGCCACGGCGATCACGCCGAGCTCGTCGTTCAAAAGGCGCCACGCCCGCGCGGCCTCGCCGTAGGCGATCCCGACGTCGCGGACGATGATCTGCGCGAAGTCGGTGTACGGCGGGGGAAGCTCGACCCATCGCGACACCACCGCGCCCGCGGCGCCCGCGGCCGCGACGGAGGCGACGAAGTCGTGTCCGTCGAAGCGCTCGCCCTTCAATGCGAAAAAGAGATGCCCCGGAGCCGCTTCCCGGCTGTCGGTCGTGAGCCGCGTCACGCAGAGCATTTCGTCACCCCAGATCCGCCCTCCGCACGAATCGCTCAGGAAATTGAACCAGTCTTCGACCGTATCGGGGAGGTCTTCCAAATAAATCATCAGTGCGTCTCCTTCGCGCGGAGTGCGGCGACGCGGCGCTCAAGGAGCCCCTCGCGCACGGCTTCATGGTCAAGGAACGGGTGCTTCACGCCCATGATCTCCTGATAGTCTTCGTGGCCTTTGCCGGCCACCAGAATCACGTCCTCGGCGGCGGCCGCGCCGATCGCCGAGACGATCGCCAGGCGGCGGTCGGCTTCGACGCGCGCCTCGGGGGCACCTGCCACCACCTCGCGGATGATCGCGTCCGGGTCTTCGGTGCGGGGGTTGTCGCTCGTCACGACGACGTGGTCGGCCAAGGCGGCCGCCGTGCGGCCCATCATCGGGCGCTTCCCCGGATCGCGGTCGCCGCCGCAGCCGAAGACGCACCAAAGTTCGCCCCCGCGCGCACGCGCGACGGGCGCGAGGCTCTCCAGAGCCTTCTCCAAAGCGTCCGGCGTATGCGCATAGTCGACGAGCACCAGCGGTGCGGGGCCTTCGCCCGAGCGCACCCGCTCCATGCGTCCCGCCGGGGCGTGGAGTCCGGCGACGTGCGCGAGCACGGTCTCGGGGGCGTGTCCTTCGGCGAAGACGACGGCCAAGGCCGCAAGAAGGTTCGACGCGTTGAAGAACCCCGTCTGGGCGAAGTCCACCGGGCAGGAAACCCCGCGCCAGACGAGTTCGAACGCCATCCCCTCCGCGGTTGCGCGGAGGTTCCGGGCTTCGAGCGTTTCGTCGGCGTCAGGCAAAGTGCGGCCTTCGGTCGAATAGGACCAGACGCGCACGCCCGCCTTCTTCGCGACCGCGGCCATGCGTTCGCCTGCGGGGTCGTCCGCGTTGACGACGGCGTTCTTCAACCCGGGCCACGCAAAGAGGATCGCCTTCGCGTCGGCGTAGGCTTCCATCGTGCCGTGGTAGTCGAGGTGGTCGCGCGTGAGGTTCGTGAAGACGGCCGTGCGGAAGTGCGTGCCCGAAAGCCGCCCCTGCACGAGCCCGATCGAGCTCGCCTCGACCGCGAAGGCGTCCGCCCCCGCACGCTTCAGATCGGCAAGGAGCCCCTGAAGCGACGCGGCGTCCGGGGTGGTGAGCGCGGGCGCTTCAAAGCGCACGCCGCCCAACGTCGTCCCGACGGTGCCCATGACGGCGGATTTGGTGCCCAAGGCGGAAAAGAGCGCCGCGATCCAGTGGGTCGTCGTGGTCTTCCCGTTCGTCCCCGTGACGGCGACCCCGGTCATCTGCGCCGAGGGTTCGCCGTAAAAGCCCGAGGCGATCTCACCCAGGCGCGGGAGAAGGTTCTCGACGTCCAGGGTCGGGACCGGATGGTGCTCAGGCAGGGCGCCGTCCGCCTCCATCAGCGCGCCCGCGGCGCCGCGCGCCGCGGCGACGCGGATGAAGTTGCGGCCGTCCGCGGCCGCGCCCGGCACCGCCACGAAGACGTCGCCCGGCCTCACGCGCCGGCTGTCGAGCACGAGTCGGGCCCCTTCGTGGGCCAGTCCCCGCAGCCAGGCGAGGATGGAGTCGGTCGTACGGTTCTGCATGCAAGCAAATCTCTCGATGGGTTTTCGTCAGTGCCGGATCTTGGCCATCAGGCCCACGCCTCCGGCGCTCGTCACGTCGTCGGGCGTCACCATCAGGGTGCGGAGCGCCCCTTCGGCGACGCGGTTGAAGACGGGCGCGGCGACGCGCCCGCCGAAGTGGTATTTGGGACCGGGCTCGTCGACCATCACCGCGATGATGAAGCGGGGCTCGGTGGCGGGCACCAACCCGACGAAGCTCGCCACGACGTCGTTCGTGTAGCGGCCGTCCTTCACCTTGTTGGCGGTGCCGGTTTTTCCCGCGACGGAATAGCCCGCGACCTTGACGCGCGTCGCGGTCCCGCCGCGCGCGACGGTCTGCATCATCATCGCGCGCATGACGCGGGCGGTCTCGGGCTTGAAGACCTGCGTGCCCTTCTCGACCGGACCTTCACGCTTCTCAAGCGTCAAATCAATCACGTCGCCGTTTCGCGCCAGGGCCGTGTAGGCGCGCACGAGCTGCATCAAGGACGCGGTCATGCCGTGCCCGTAGGAAATCGTCGCCTGCTCGATCGGACGCCAGCTCTTCGCGGGGCGCAGACGCCCCGCGGTCGCGCCCGGGAACCCGATGTCGGGCGCGCGGCCGAACCCCAACGCCGTGTAGGTTTCCCACAGCGTCTGCGGCGCGATTTCGAGCGCGATCTTCGTGGTGCCGATGTTGGAGGACTTCGCGACGATTTCAGCGACGGTCAGCAACCCGTAGTCGTGCGTGTCCCCGATCGTGCGGTCGCCGATCGTGAGTTTGCCGGGCGCCGTCTGAATGGTGGTGAGCGGGTCGACGATCCCCATGTCGATCGCCTTCGCGATGGCGAAGGGCTTCATCGTGGAGCCGGGTTCGAATTCGTCGGTCAGAACGCGGTTCCTCACGCGCTCGAAGACCATCGTCGAGCGGTCGTTCGGATCGTAGGTCGGGTTGTTCGCCAACGCGAGGATTTCGCCCGTGCGCACGTCCGCCACCACGACCGCGCCCGCCTTCGCGCCCGACTCGACGATCATGTCGGAGAGCGCCTCGTACGCGATGAACTGCACGCGGGAGTCGATCGACAAGCTCACGTCGCGGCCTTCGACCGCGTCTTTCGCCCAGACGTCGTCGACGATGCGGCCCAACCGGTCGCGAAGCACGCGGCGCGCGCCGCCCTTGCCGGTCAGCACATCGTCCTTCGACAATTCCACGCCTTCCTGGCCGTGGTCGTCCCAACCCGTGAAGCCCACGACGTGCGCGGTCACGGGGCCGTCCGGATACTCGCGGAGCACCTCCGCCTGCACGCCGATCCCGGGGATGGCGAGCGCCTTCACGGCTTCCGCGGTCGCGAGGTCGCGCTTTCGCGCCAGGTAGACGAAGTTGCGCGACGGCGGGTTCTTGAGCTTCTTGTCCAAGTCCGCGTACGAGATCCCGAGGACCTCCGCCAACTTTTTGAGGTCTTCCTTCGTCGCCTTCTTCGTGAAGGCCGGGTCCGCCCAGATGCTCCGGACGGGCTGGGTCGAGGCCAACACGACGCCGTTCCGGTCCAGAATCTCGCCGCGGGAGCCCGCGATCGTGATCGTGCGCGCGTAGCGCGCCTCGCCCTTGTCCTGAAGGAAGTCGCTCGTGTAGACCTGAAGCCAGAAGACGCGGACCGCGAGCCCCAGAAACGCGACCACGATCAGGAAGAACGCGAACTGCGTCCTCCACTTCGGGATCGGGATGAGAAGAAGCGGGCTCGCGCGGTTGATCGGCTGCGGCCGACGCGCTTCGCGGTCGGCGGCGAGCTTCTTCTGCACCCACTCGACCACCCAGCCCGCCACGTGCGTGAGCGCCCCCAGGACGTGCTCGCCCAAGCGTTCGAGCATGTCCTGGAGCCGCTCCATCACCGCGTCGACGAACCGCCTCATCGCGGCGCTCCCTGGCGCTTCGCGCGCTCAGCGGCCTTCTCCGCGGCCTTCTTCTCTTTTTCCGCCTGCTCGGCGTTCCAGGCCGCCAGGCGAGCCAATGTCTCTTCGCTCCAGACGATGCGCCCGTCCTCTTCCTGGACCATCGTCACGGTGTTGGCGCCGGTCGCGCCCTTCAAACCCAATTCGGCAGCGCCCGCCGCGATGTTCCCGGGGAGCGACGCGCGGTGCACCTTCATGAGAAGCTCCGAGCGGTCGTCCGAGAGACGCCGCATCAGATCCGCCTCACGCTCGTGCGCGGTGAAGGTCTGACGCGTCCGGTGGTGGAGTTCCACGGACGCGACGGCGCTCGCCAAGAGCCCCGCGCCCAAAACCACCACGAGCACGCGCTCGAACATGCTCGGCGTCGTCATGCGCCGTCTCCTTCGACCCAGGCCGCGGCGGTGCGAACGCCCACGCGCAGCACCGCAGAGCGGGCGCGCGGGTTGGCTTCGCACTCGGCCTCGCCCGGCATGATGCGCTTCACGTCCGTGAAGCGCGGCTGCGGGAGCTGCGACGCGGGAATCGGCAGACGGGGATCGAGCTCGCGCTCGGGGTGCGCCTCACGCTCGAAGAAGCGCTTCACGATGCGGTCTTCGAGCGAATGGAAGCTGATGACGGCCAGGCGCCCTTCGGGGCGCAGGATCGCGCCCGCGGCGCTCAACGCGCGGCGGAGTTCATCCAACTCGGCGTTCACCTGAATGCGGATCGCCTGGAAGGTGCGGGTCGCGGGGTGCTGCAGCTGATCCTTTTTGTTCCTCGGCACGACGGACGCGACCAGTGCGGCCAAGTCTTTGGTCGTCGTGATGGGGGATTCATGACGGCGGCGCACGATCGCCCGCGCGATCGGCCCCGCGAAGCGCTCTTCGCCGAAGACCTTGACCGCCTCACGGATCTCGGCTTCCGAGGCGCGCGCCAACCACTCGGCGGCGGTTTCGCCGCGCGTCGTGTCCATGCGCATGTCCAAGGGGCCGTCCATCCGGAAGGAGAACCCGCGCGCGGCGTCGTCGATCTGGGGGCTCGACACCCCGATGTCCAAGAAGACGCCCGTCACTTCGGTGACGCCCAAAGCCGCGAGGCTCTCCCGCATCGTCGAGAAGGGTTCGTGGATGATCGTGAACCGGGGATCCGTGATCCCGCGCGCGGCCACCACCGCCTCCGGGTCGCGGTCGAAGGCGTAGAGGCGGCCCTCCGGCCCCAACTTCTCCAGAATGCGGCGGCTGTGCCCGCCCCGCCCGAACGTCCCGTCGACGTAGATGCCGTTCGGGTCGGTCAGGAGGGCTTCGGGGGCTTCTTCGCCCAGTACGGAGATGTGCTTCAGCGGCTCGGTCATCGGTGGAAGGCTCCCCCTTGGGGGTCAGAAGGTGAAGTCGGCGGAGTCGATCCCTGCGGCAAGCGCTTCGGCTTCGTTCTTGCGCCAGACGGGTTCGCTCCAGAGTTCGAGGTGCTCGCCCAGGCCCACGAGCACGCAGTCGCGCTCCAGCCCCGCGAGGGTTCTCAGATCCGACGGAATGAGGATGCGGCCCGCGGCGTCGAAGCGGAGTTCGACCGCGCCGCCCAGAACGAGGCGCACGAGCGCGCGGGCGCTGTGGGGAAGGCGCATCAGACGCCGTCTTCTCTCCTCCCAAACGGAGAGCGGATAGAGCACGAGACAGCCGTCGGGGTGGCGCGTGAGCACGAGGCCCGCCGAGCCGTCTTCCGCCGCGGCGTCCGCGGCGAACGCCTCACGGTGCCGCGCGGGCACGGCAAGCCGTCCCTTGGCGTCGAGCGTATGGAGCGTCGTCCCCTGAAACACGTTTGTCCCCGAAAAAGCGGCCTTTCCGCGCCGTTCCATCCCGAAAAGCGCACCGGGCCCCACAAAGTCCCACATTTTCCCACATGAGATCCCTCAAGATTAACGGCGTGTTGTGGGCGGGTCAATCGAAGACGCGTGATTTGCAACGAAGCGTTTCACTATGGGTCGAAACGGTTGGGCCGCGGACGTTCCCGGAAGATTCCGCACATGCGGAAAAGGGATCCCGGAGGCGTCTCCGAAATCCCTTTTCAGTGAATGAGGAGATCTGCGGCGGGACCTCCCCTGTAAGCCGGATTCTGTTCCGCGGGACAAGCCCGCGGTGACGATCATTCTTCCAGGACGCGGCTCGCGCCGCGCCTCAAGCCATCTACCCGCCGTCAGGACCGGGCAGGTCCCATGTGACGGCCTATTTGATGTTGCTCCCCGTAGAGATTGCCCGTTTCACCCGACCCGAAGTCGGCTCGTCTCTGTTGCTCTGATCCGCACCTCACGGTGGACAGGTGTTGCCTGCTACGGTGCCCTGCGGAGTCCGGACTTTCCTCCCGCGGCGCGAAGCCGCCGACGATCGTCCGGAGAACTCCCGCCGCAGAAGGGAGCAACTCTACGCATTCGCTCCGCGGATTTCAACCCGTCCGGGGGCTTTTCGTCGCGGCCGCCTCATCTTTTGGGCTCCGGTTTGACGCCCCGCGCCCGAAAAGCGTGGGAGAATGAGCCCCTCGACACATTTCCCCATTTCCAACGAGGCGGCCCGTTCCCGTTCCGGTTCCGGTTCCGGCGGAACCGATGCCGGAACCGGCAAAACCAGGCCGCCGCCACGACATGACGAAGGTTAAGCACATCACCATCGCCGCGCTTCTCGCGGCCGCGGGCGCCGCCCATGCGGGCTTCGGCGACGCGATCAACGCCATCATCGACACGACTCCCGCAGGGGCCGCGCGCTCCGCCGCGGACCGCCCCGGCGACTTCGGCACCTTCTGGGCCGACACGGTCGAAGGCACCCGCATGATCGCGTCGAAGGGCGCCGACCTTCTGATCCTGCCCACCTACACCAACCACCCGACCTGGGACTGGCCCCAGCGCGACGAGGAAAACGCGAACCCGTTCGGTGCGGGCTTCGGCCGTCAGCTGATCGATGAGCGCGGCAACGAACGCACGCTCTTCGCGATCGCCTTCGTCGACTCCAACTACCGCGTGGAACCCGTGGTGGGCTACTCCTGGGTGGCGCGCTGGCCGATTTTCAACACCGGCCTCCACTGGGGTGCGGGCTACATCGCCGGCATCACCGCCCGCGGCGACTACGCGTGGCTCCCCTTCCCGATGCCCTTGCCCGTCGCCAAGATCGGCAACGACACGTTCTCCTTCTACGGGACCTACATCCCCTTCACGAACGTGTTCTTCTTCTACTCCACGATCGCGATCGACAACGCGGGCTCGCGCAAGAACCCGCTCCCCGCGTCGAGCCCCTTCGCGGACGGGCGCACCTTCATCTACGGGGGCGCAGGCTGGACCTACATGGACAACAGCGAAGAGGAGTCGAAGAACACCATCAAGAACGACTCGAGCTGGAACGTCGGCATCCGCCGCTACTCGGGCCGCCACTGGCAGACCGACCTCAAGTACAAGCGCGCGAAGAACGACATCCGCGTCTACACGGACGCCGCGCAGACGAAGGGCGAACACAAACAGCGGCTGGAGACCGAGACCTACTCGCTCACGATCGCCTACGGCATCGACGTCGCGAAGAGCTTCCGACTCTTCGCCGGCGCCGGTCTCGGGTACAGCCGCGCCGAAACCTCGACCGGCAAGGACGACTCCTGGCACCCCGTCCTCACGACGGGCTTCACCTGGGCGCCGCTCCCCAACGTTCAGGTGACGGGCGGGATCGACACCTCGTTCGCGCGCTACTACGGCGTCGTCGAAGGCCGCCCCGGGAGCTACGGTCTGCGCGCCATGCCGACCGACTTCAACCTCTCGGTGGGCTTCGCCTTCTGAGGAAGCCGCTGACGCCGGTGCATTTCCCAAAAAGCCGCGGGCGCGACGCCGCCCGCGGCTTTTTTGCGCCTTCCGGCACCTTCCGCCCTCTCGGGACGGAGACGGCGCCGCAACGCCCGCAGACACATCCGCACCCGCTTCTTAACGGCCGCCTCAGCATTCGCCACTACAATACGGCACACCTCAATGGGTCTTTACGCCCCGGGGCGGCCGCAACCTTTCCCCGCGCCGCCTTCTCGACGGGGCGGCCCGCACCAGATACCACAAGGAGTCATACGAGTCATGGACCGCAATGAACAGCTTTTCGAACGCGCCCAGAAGGTCATCCCCGGCGGCGTCAACTCGCCCGTGCGCGCGTTCCGTTCCGTGGGCGGCGCCCCGCGCTTCATCGAGCGCGCCAAGGGTCCCCACATGTGGGACGCCGAAGGCAAGCAGTACGTCGACTACGTGTGCTCCTGGGGCCCGATGATCCTCGGCCACAACCATCCGGCCGTTCTGGAAGCCCTCCACGCCGCCGTGGAGCGCGGGATTTCCTTCGGCGCCGCTACGGAAGCCGAAATCGAAATCGCGGAAGAGATCCGCAAGATCGTCCCCTCGATGGAGGAAGTGCGCTTGGTCTCCTCCGGCACCGAAGCCGGCATGAGCGCCATCCGTCTTGCGCGCGGC
>NZ_JH604900.1 GCF_000250875.1 Sutterella parvirubra YIT 11816
CAATAGCAGAAATGCAGGCAGAGTTCCCCAACCGGGATTTTGTGATTCTTTTTCAGATGATCCCGGAACTTCGTAAAGGATCCGCTGAGATACGCCCGGTATTCCTTCTTCTCCAATTCGTTGGCGAAGTGGTTGACCATGTGCCCGAACGCAAGTTGGAGCCGCGGCAGTGCGGCGAGGTCTTCCTTGGACGCCTTCTTCATGTCGACGATCCTCGTCGACACCGTGTAGGCGGGCACCTCGCTGATGACGTTCAGCTGGTCAAGGCGCTTGGGCGTGATGAAGTGCAGATCCTCATGGTTCTCGATCGTTGCACTCAGGAGTTTCTCCTTCAGCTCAGGCGCAAGTTCCTTGGGAGTCCTGGGCTCTTTCGACTTCAGGGGCTTGATCTTCCGGCTCTTTTGAGTGGGCTTGGGGGTGACTTGAGGCGATTTTTTCGAGGTCATTTGAGGATCTCCGGCGCATCTGTTGGAGGCGCTTTGATTGCTGGTCGGAATTCATCCTACGCCTCTTTAAAAAAGGACTATCCGGGGTAAAAGGCCATATACAGATACAAATGAGCCAACAGCAACTTTTTGTTTCATCTTTGTAGACGAAGCCCGAGAATTCACTGAAGGGGGTCGGAGGAGAGTGCTTTGTTCTTGTGACTGTGCTTCCCATAGAGCCTCGCGCAGAAGACCGTCATCAGC
>NZ_JH604901.1 GCF_000250875.1 Sutterella parvirubra YIT 11816
CGTGGCGCACCATCGCGACGGTCTGGTCGTCGGCTTCGGGGCCGGCTACGAGGCGCGCGGGGTCCCCTGGGAGCAGGTGCACGAAGAGGAAGACGAAGACCGTCACGAGTAGGAGCGTGGGGATGAGGCCGAGGAGCCGCATCATGGCGTAGCGGAGCATGTCGGTTTCCGGAGTTGGGGTCGAAGGGGGCTTTTTCTGGTTTTCTGGAAAGACGGCTTCGGTTCGATCCCCACGACAGGAATCGAACCGATACCTCACTTTTGCGCCGGATTAGGGTTCGAGCTCAGCCTGGTAGAAGTCGTAGCTGCCGCTCGGGAGCACGCGGAAGTTCTTCAGCTTCAGGCTTCGGCCCGAGATGTTCATCTCGGTGACGAGCGGCGCGAAGCCCGCGTCCTGCCAAATGAGGCGCTGGATTTCGCGGTAGTTCTCTTCGCGCTTCGCGAGGTCCGTTTCAAGGAGCGCCTTGTCGAAGAGTTCGTCCACCTTCTTGTTGACGTAGTAGCCCTCGTTCGCCAGCACCGGCGGCGCGTTGCGGCTGTCGAAGATCGGGCGCAGGCACCAGTCGGGTTCGGCCGTGGAGTTGGACCAGCCGATGTAGTAGAGACGGCTCTGGGCTTCTTCGACCGTGCGAACGCTTTCGATCATCGCGACGCGCTGACCGGCTTCGAGCGTGCGCAGGTTCGTCTTGATGCCGACCTGGCGGAGCTGCTGCTGGATGAACTGGATCACCTTCGCGGCGGTCGTGTTGTTGTAGCCGGACCAGAGTTCGGTTTCAAAGCCGTTCGGGAAGCCGGCTTCCGCAAGAAGCTCACGCGCCTTCTTCGGGTCGTAGGGCCAGACGCCGAGGTTTTCGAACCCCGAAATCTCCTTCGGAATGACGCCCGTCATCGGCTCGGCGTAGCCCGCGAAGGCGACCTTCACGAGCGCTTCCTTGTTGATCGCGTAGTTGATCGCGGCACGCACGCGCGGATCGGTGAAGGGCTTCTTCTGGTTGTTGATGATGAGGTAGCGCGAAATGATCGAGGGCTCGACCAAAACTTCGATCCCCTTGACGCCCTGGAGGGTCTTCACCTGTTCGGCCGGAATCGTGTAGGCGAACTGGGCTTCGCCCGTGCGCAGCATCGCCGCGCGGGTGCTGTTTTCAACGACCGGCTTCCAGAGGATGCCGTCCAACTTCGGGAGACCCTTCTGCCAGTAGTTCGGGTTCTTGACGACGTAGAGGCGTTCGCTCGGGTTGTAGTCCTTCATGATGTAGGGACCCGTGCCGCAGGGCTTGAAGGCGACGTCGCCGCCGTACTGCTCGATCGCCTTCGGGCAGATCATGACGGCCGTGCCGGTGGCGAGGCGGGAGACGAACGCCGAGAAGGGCATCTGCAGCGTGAAGCGGACCGTCATCGGGTCGACCACTTCGACCTTGTCGATCATGCTGAGGAAGCCGCGGCGGGAGAGGTTGTTCGCCTTGTCGAGGAGGCGGTCGAAATTGATCTTGACGGCGTTCGCATCGAAGTCGGTGCCGTCCTGGAACTTCACGCCTTCGCGAAGCTTCATCGTATAGACGAGGCCGTCGTCGCTCACTTCGTAGCCGGTCGCCAGCGCCGGCACCGGGCGGTTCTGGTCGTCGAGCGAGAAGAGCCCTTCATAGAAGCTCGAAGACACCGTGCGGGAGAGCGTGTCGCTCGCGTCGTAGGGGTCCAACGTCGTAAAGCCCGACGCGACGGCGACGGTGATTTCAGCCGCCTGGGGAGCGGCGACGGCGAGGCCCATGGCGGCCCCGAGAGCGAGGGGGAGCGCATTGCGGCGCAGATTTTGGTTCCCGTTCATTTTCGGAACTCCTTTTCCTTTTTTGTGGAGGTGCGGGGCCGCGCCGAGGGTGCGCGGCGCCCTTTCGGATATGGATGAGGGTGTGCCCGGATCAGAGGGCGCCCTGGAGGACCAGGTGCCCGGGCGAGATCTCGGCGTAATGTCGGCACGGCGCGGGTTCGCCGCGGCGGCGCACCGGGCTCGGAAGCTCGGTGGGGCGCGCGGGGAGCGTCGGTCGGCGCAGCGACGGATCCGCCACCGGCACGGCCGAGAGAAGCCGCTTGGTGTAGGGGTGCGTCGGCGACGTGAAGACGTCGCGGCGCGTGCCCTGCTCCACGATCCCGCCCATGTACATGACGGCGACGCGGTGGCTCATGCGCTCGACGACACCCATGTCGTGCGAGATGAAGAGGTAGGCGATCCCGAGGTCGGCCTGAAGCTGCATCATCAGGTTGACGACCTGCGCGCGGATGGAGACGTCCAGAGCCGCGACGGATTCGTCCGCGATGATGAGCTTCGGATTGAGGGCCAACGCACGGGCGATGCAGATGCGCTGGCGCTGCCCGCCCGAGAATTCGTGCGGATAGCGGTTCAGCATGGCGCTCGTCAGACCGACGCGCTCAAAGAGCTCCGCCGCGCGGCGGCGGCGCCCGGCCGCCGTCATATTGGTGTGAAGAAGCATGAGCTCCTCCACGGCGTCGACGACGGTGCGGCGCGGGTCGAGCGAGGCGTACGGATCCTGGAAGATCATCTGCATGCCGAGGCGCGCTTCGCGGCGCTCCGCGGCCGACATCGACGCCATCGAACGGCCTTCCCAGTAGAAGTCGCCGCGGTCCGGCGTGATGAGGTCGAGAATCGCGCGGCCGGTGGTCGACTTCCCGCAGCCCGACTCACCCACAAGCGCGAGCGTTTCGCCCTTCCGGATCGTGAGCGTCAGGTCGTTCACCGCACGGACTTCGTGCGTGACGCGCCCGAAGAGGTCGGTCTGCGCGGCGAAGCGCTTCTCCAGGTTCCTCACTTCAAGAAGCACGTCGCTCGGGGTCGAGACCGGGCGCGAGCCCGTGTCGAGCGCTTCGCCCGACTCGGGGTCGGCCAACTTGAAGTAGGCGGGCGCGTCGCTCGCGGAGAGCGACCCCATGCGGGGGACGGCCGCCAAAAGCGCACGGGTGTAGGGGGCCTTCGGGTTCGCGAAGACCTCTTCGGCCGTTCCCGTTTCGACGATGCGGCCCGCGCGCATGACGGCCACGCGGTCGGCCACTTCGGCGACGACGCCCATGTCGTGCGTGATGAAGAGCATCGCCATTCCGGTTTCGGCCTGGAGCGTGCGCATGAGTTCGAGGATTTCGGCCTGAACCGTGACGTCCAACGCGGTCGTCGGTTCGTCGCAGATCAGAAGCTGCGGCCGGCAGGCCAGGGCCATCGCGATCATGACGCGCTGACGCATCCCGCCCGAGAGTTCGTTCGGGTGACGGCGCGCGACGCGCGCGGCGTCGGGAATGCGCACGCGCTCCAGAAGCGCGACCGCTTCGCGGGCCGCGTCCGAGGGCGACATGCCCCTGTGGAGCCGGAGCGTTTCGGCGATCTGCTCGCCCGCCGTGAAGACGGGATTGAGCGAGGTCATCGGCTCCTGGAAGATCATGGCGATTTCGGCGCCGCGGATCGTGCGCAGCGTGCGTTCGTCCGCAGCCGCGAGGTCGATCACGTCGCCCGAAGGGCGCCGGAAGAGCGCCTCGCCCGCGGCGAGACGGCCGCCGGCACGTTCAATGAGGCGCATGACGGCGAGCGAAGTCGCCGATTTGCCGCTGCCGGATTCACCGACGAGGGCGAGGGTTTCACCGGGCGCGATCGAAAGCGTGACGTCAAGGACGGCCTTCACCGGTCCCGTCTCCGCATCGTATTCGACCGAAAGCCGGCGAAGATCAAGAACGGGAGAAGCTTGGGCGTCCGTCCGCATGATGATGAGCCACCTTTCGAAGTGAGATCCCCGACACAAACCCCGAGGATCCAAGTCCGCCGCCAATCCGCTCCCTTTCCGAAGGCAACTCCAGTGTTCGTGGCGCTTTCGGAGAGGTTCGTGAGTCGAACCGGCTTACGGATCACTCTACTCGCTCAAAACCCGCTTGTGTGCGCTTTTTCTAGGGAATTCACCGCATTGCCGTAAGGTGAACAGCCTAACGGATTGGACGCTGATCGAATGTCGGTGCAAAAGTCGAAAAGCCCGGAGACCGAGGTCGGTCGTCCGGGCTTCGAAAAGGGGCTTCCTGCGGCCTTTCGGGACTACTTGTGTTTGAACCCCATGGCGGCCTTCAACTTCGTGTTGTCGACCTCCTTGCACCAGTGGCCGACCACGACGCAGGCGATGCCGTTGCCGATCATGTTCGTGATCGCGCGGGCTTCCGACATGAAGCGGTCGATGCCTAGTATCAGCGCCAAGCCCGCCACCGGGACGTGGCCCACCGCGGAGAGCGTCGCCGCCAGCACGATGAAGCCCGAGCCCGTCACGCCCGCCGCACCCTTCGAGGTGAGGAGGAGCACCGCGAGGAGCGTGAGCTGCTGCATGAGCGTCATGTCGACGTCGCAGGCCTGCGCGATGAAGACCGCGGCCATCGTGAGGTAGATCGCCGTGCCGTCCAAATTGAAGGAGTAGCCCGTCGGCATGACGAGGCCCACGACCGAGCGGGAGACGCCGGCCTGCTCCATCTTCGTCATCATGCGGGGGAGCACGGACTCCGACGACGACGTGCCGAGCACGATGAGGAGCTCTTCCTTGATGTAGGAGAGGTACCGGAGCACCGAGAACCCGTGCCAGCGGCAGATCGAGCCCAGGATGCAGAGGATGAAGAAGATGCAGGTGAGGTAGAACGTCCCCATCAGCTTCGCAAGGGGCAGCAGCGACCCGATCCCGTACTTCCCGATCGTGAAGGCCATCGCGCCGAAGGCGCCCACCGGGGCGACGCGCATGATCATGCCGACCATCTGGAAGAGGACGTGCGAGCTCTTTTCGATCACGTCGAAGATGAGCGTGCCGCGGCCGCCGAACTTGTGGAGCGCAAACCCGAAGAGCACCGCAAAGAAGAGCACCTGCAGGATTTCGCCTTCCGCGAAGGCGCCCACGACGGTGTGCGGGATGACGTTCATCAGGAATTCCGTCGTCGTCTGCATCTTGCCCGGGCCCGTATAGGCCGCGACGGCCCCCGCGTCGAGGGTCGCCGGATCGACGTGCATGCCGGCCCCCGGCTGCACGATGTTGACGAGCGTGAGGCCGACGACCAGCGCGATCGTCGAGACGACTTCAAAGTAGAGAAGCGCGAGGCCGCCCGTCTTGCCGACGGTCTTCATGTCCTCCATCCCCGCGATGCCGGTGACGACCGTACAGAAGATCACCGGCGCGATGATCATCTTGATGAGACGGATGAACCCGTCGCCGAAGGGCTTCATCTGCGCGCCGATGTCGGGGGCGACGACGCCGAGGACGATGCCGATGACGATCGCGCAGATCACCTGAAAGTAGAGCACCTTGTAGATGGGCGTGCGCTTGTTGCTGAGAGACATGCTGTTTTCCTTCGTTGGGGCCGTCGGACCGGTCCGTCTCTCTCTCTGGCCGGAGACGGTCCGCAGCCGCGTTCTGGAATTCGTTCGCGGGAAGGCCGCCGGTTGTGAGACCGGCGGCCTTCTCTTGCCGCATCGCTGAAGAATACCGGAAAACCCGAGGAAAAAGCGGGTAAAAACGCCTTCTCCTCAAGAAAATCACGGCCAGAGCGAAAGTTCCTCGACGGTGACGCCCTTCGAGGCGGCCAAATCCGCGAGGATGCCGTGCACCAAACGGTCGATCGCGACGGCGCGGAGCTCCTTCCGGTCGATGCCCGGATTGAAGATCGCCGTGACGCGCAGCCCCTCGAGAAGGGAGCGGCTCAACGCCAGCTGCGCCTGCATCTTC